>JAZNUB010000023.1:0-18384 GCA_045592105.1 Eubacteriales bacterium
AAAAAAGACAGCCGCACGTGAGCGGCTGCCTGTGAGTGTAATGCGGTGTCAAACTTCAGTAGCTCCTTTTAGGGGCGAAGCCTGTAATTGCCCCTTATAGGGGCTGTGCAAGCCACCGGTTCAACCGGTGGTTCTGACTTAAAACCGTATTTGCGGCAATATATAACAATTATTGTGTACTTAGGCGCAGGAAAATTTAATGATGAATAATATATATAATTTTAATGATATTGAGAAAATACGCTCAAGACAAAAGCGTTTAGTGGTTGGTTATGCTTTAGCGGTGCTCTGCTTTATTGGGGTTTTAGCTTTGGCTTTCTTTATTCTTAAGAACAATATAGTGCTTACGGTAGTTTTTGCATTGTTGCTTTTTTTCTTTATACTATCTTCAATTGTATTTTGGAAGGTTAAATATGCTATTTTAAGCGAACACAAAACATTCCTTGATAATATCGAAACAGGCATAAAGAGCGATTACATTGGTAGCTTCGTTAGCATGGATACGGATAAACTAAGTGAAGAACCCTTTGATAGCTATATTTTTGTTTCGACAAATAAAAGTACAAGCTTTTTGGTTTACAACCAATATTCTCCTAAGTTCATTAAAGGAGAGAAGTATCACATAGAGTATGTAGGAAGCTATCTATATAGATGGGAAAGTGTTCGTTAGAAGGAAGATTTTATGAGTATTGATAACAGCATCACGATTGCAAGAATAAAAAAAGCCCTTCCGCTAAAAACTGTTGCTATTGTTTTGTTGGCTGTGATTGTTTTGTCCACAGTTTTTTATGTTACTATCCAAAACAGAAATAAGGACGAAATATTGATTTGGCATATAACAACCGACAGCGCAAATTATTTTTCTGAAGATGTTTTAAAGAATATAAACGATTACGGTAAGCAAAACGGTTTTGATCGAATATTGCTTACCAAAAGGCATCCGGACGATAAATATTTTGATGTTCTTATGTCAACAACTATGTATTATACAAGCGATATCTTTATAATGCGGGAAGAGATAGTTAAAAAATATGCCGATATGGATATGTTTTTGCCTCTATCATCCGATGTAAAAGAAACAGAGAAGCTAATTTACATTAACGGTGATGCCGTTGGGGTTTTATTATACGAGGATTATTATTTGCTTATAAACGCCAAAACGAAAGTGGATTTAAATGTGATTTACGACATATTGGAAATACTAATAAAGAATTGAAAAGAAAATGAGAAAAAAAGGTTTATTTGAAAGAATCATTATGCGAGAGCCCGCAAAGGAGGATTTCTCCGCCAATAAGCTACCCAAAAACAGGGTAAAGCTGTTCTCGTATATGATAAAAAACAAGTTTTTTAAAATCTATAAAAACCATTGTTTAACTGTGTTGTTTTTTGCGCCGCTTATTGTTTGGGGCGTGCTTACTATGGAATACACGGACAAGGTATACAGCCTTGAGCCGCAAGTAGGTATTACACATCTTGTTGAGTATTGGTTTACTGTTTACGTTACCGCGATACCGATGTGGGTGCTTGCCTTTGTGGGGCTATCTGGCGGGCTTAATGTCATTAGAAAGCTCGCTTGGAGCGACCCCGTGGTTTTCAAAACGGATTTTTTCAAAAGAATAAAAACAAGCGGCAAGCAAATGGCACTTATCGGCTTTATGTGGGGAACAGCCTATGCTTTGATTAGATATGCAATAGACTGGCTTGGCTTTTATTATCAGGTTTTTGATGACTCGTATTCGGTTGTTTTTGGCATTTTAGTATGCCTGTTTTTGCTTGTTGTTACTTTCTGCTACACAGTTTATATGTGCTGTATGTCCTCGATGTACAATGTTGATACAAAGCAGCTTTTGGTCGGTGCTTTCAAGCTGTATTTCGCCGATTTCTTTTTAGCTACAGGAGTGATAGTTTTATCCGTTTCTCCTATACTGATCTTACTGCTGTTGGGCTTCGCATATACAACCCTTCTTGCATATTTTAGCGTTTTTAGTCTTCTTTTGGGGATAGTGATTATTCCTATGTTTTTGGTTTGCCAGCATAGCTTTGACAGGATTATTAATAAAAAGGATTATCCAAACTATTACGGCAGAGGTCTTTCTTATGGGGTTAATCCTTGCAGTGATGCTATGATTACTGATAATAATGCTTCAGATGTTACCGAAGTGAAGGATACAAAAGAGGAAGAAATTGATTTTGAGAGAGTGAACGATGGCGAGAATTGAAGCAAAATATCTAACTAAAGTTTACAAAAACGGTGCGTATGGCTTGAAAAACTGCTCCATCTCCGTTAAAAAAGGAGAGCTTTTGGTAGTTGTTGGTGCTTCGGGTTCCGGCAAATCCACGCTTATTAAGGTTCTTGCAGGTATAGAACAGCTATCCTCCGGAGAGCTGTATATTGATGGGATACTTGCCGACAATATCCCCGCGGAAAAGAAAGACGTTTCTATGGTATTCCAGGAGTACGTACTGTATCCCCATATGACTGTTTTTGATAACCTTGCCACCCCATTAAGGCTATCGGGCGAGGACGAAAAGTTGATTTACGACAGAGTAATGGAAACGCTTCGCCTTTTTGGGTTGGAGATTGCGTCAGATGTTAAGCCAAGGAATCTAAGCGGGGGAGAACAGCAAAGGGTTGCGCTTGCAAAGGTGTTACTTAAACGCAGTAAGTTAGTTCTGCTTGACGAGCCTATGAGCAACATTGACGAGAAGGCACGTTGGGAGTATTGTACCGCCATTAAAAAAATGAAAAAAATGTTACCGGATTCAACCTTTATATACGTTACCCATAACATAAAAGAGGCGTTGTCCTTGGCGGACAGAATTGCTGTTATGAACGATGGCGCCATTGTTCAAATCGGAACAAGTAGCTTTTTAACAAAGCATTTTGAGCATCTTTCTGTGATGGAGCTGCTTGGCGGTGCCGATAATATACAGAACGGCGTATTTAACGGCGAGCATTTCATTTTTAACGGCATGCCTTTAAATGAAGAGCCGTATATGGTTGATTATTCCAAATTAACACAAGGGCAGAGCATTATTCGCGCTCAAAGCTGTATTAATGATAAAAGTGTGTATCTTTTTGACGAAAACGATAGGTCTCTTTCCGTATCTTCCGTAGAGTACAAACTGTGCGGTTCTCTTGATAAAAACTTTCTTAGTTTTGCTAACCAAACCGTTGAGCTTAGCGATGAATACTTAGAACGCCTTTTGCATTGTTCTGCAAACGTTGACGTAGCTATGAGTGCTGAAAAATTCAGCAAAATCCCTGTTAGTGATTGCTTCTCTTTAGTTTTTGATGTGGAAGAAAACGGCGGCGATTACGTAGTGCTGAAAGCGTATGATAAGCGTTTTATTTTGAATGAAAAAACAAATCTGCAAGTAGGCGAGCGCATTAGGCTATACTATAAAGCAGAAGACTTAATACTTTACGACAAGCAAGATAGGCTTACTTGCCACTATTCTCTTTGCAGAAATATAAAAATTAAGCTTATTGATGCAAACAGAGGTGTGATAGAAATATTAGGTAAGCGCGTAAAAATAGGAAAACCAATTACAAAAAACGTGAAAAATGCAAGGATTACCAAGGGTGCGTTTAAGCTTTCTCACGATAAGGGAAGCTGTGCCGTGCGCGTTTACGATTGCTTGGACGAAGAGTTTATAAACGGCAAAAAGCTTATTCATATTTCGATAAAAGGAAATCAAGGCTATTTATCATTTATAACTGATGAAGCTGTTAGCTTTTTTGGTAAGAATAAGCTGTGGCTTAACATTGTTCCGAGCCAACTAAAGCTTGGAACGGCGGAGCTTTAATATATCCTACCATAATAAAAAGCATTGAAAACGATATCGCTTTCAATGCTTTTTTGTAATATTTTTTAAACAAAATCAGGTCTTGAATAGAACAGCGGAAGGGGAAGGTTTGCTTTTAAGCCTTGCGGTAGGTCATCTCTAATGCCGATGCAAGCGCTATTGCCAAACAGCACTCTCGTTGCTTCCATAGGTTTCAAATTTGCATCGGCAGGCGCATCCGTTTCGTATACCTTAAAGCTATCTTCCTGCGTTTCAATTGCAACCTTGCAATAGCCTTCAATATTAAGAACTGCCTTGCAAGGATAAAGCTTTGTATACGTTGCCTTTAATGCGAAAAGTGCATCAAGTAGCTTTACATAGTCGTGGATCAAAAAGCTTTCGCAGCAGGGAAGTGTCATCCCTTCACAAACGCTGTCAAGTACCTTTAGTTTTTCTTTTTCAAAAAGGAAAACTCCTCCTATAGATACCCCTCTGAAATCGTATGCGTTTATATAAGAACTTAAAACAGCGGGCAGCTCCTCTATATTTAATACCTCTATTTCGTTTATAGATCTACCCTCACCATTTACGGCGGCGTAACCAAAAAGCTTGCCGTTTTTTCTAATAGAAATAGCTACCGAGCGGCAGGACTTTAGGGTGGTTAAAAAACTCTCCTCTGTTCTTATTACGCGCGCGGGGCGGCGGTTGTATAATTCGGCAAAGAACTTTGCTTCCTCAGCGGTTTTTGCTTCGTCAAAGGTGTATATGCTTGTGTCGGCATCCTTTAAGCAGTGCTTTGCATTATCTCGGTTGAAAGAGAAGGAGGGCGTTATACCGGAAGGCGTGAATCCAAAATATTCATATCTTTGGCGCCTTCCACCTAAAAATGCGATATCTGCTCTTTCTTTGGAGGTGTTAACGGCGGTATCCATAAGGTCTTTCATATAGCCTTTTCCGCGCGCACTTTTCATAACGCCCATTGTGCCAAAGCCATCAACTTTAATTTTTCTGCCGCAAATATCCATCTCGGCAGGGAACACGCCAAGAAACCCTTGTATACCGTCTTCGTCCCTGATTACAAGATGCTCGGTTGCGGAATTGCGTACAGCGTACAGCTTTGGGTGATAAAGCTGAAAGTAATCGGTGTTGCCCTCACCGCCAAATATTATATCGGCTTTTTGAAGTATTTCCTCAAAATCTTGTTCTTTTGCCCATTCAGCCATTTAAAACACATCCTTTAAAATGATATTTTTCCAAGCACGGCAGGAAACTTTGCGCCCGTTGCCGCCGGTAAATTGTTGGGTAAGCCTGCCATAGTATAATAAGCAAGCAAAGCAAACGCAACAGCCTCTTTTGCATCGCTGTTTTCGCCCTTATCCTCTTGCGTGCAAACGTTAACAGCGTACTTCGCCATCTCAGCTTTTAGGTTGCTCATCAACGTTGGGTTATAGCTACCGCCACCGGCCACGATAAGCTCGCTTGCCTTGCATTTGGGCTGTATAAAATCGCGATAGCTGTTGGATATTACTTTCGCAGTAAGCATAGTAACTGTTGCGATTATATCTTCTTTAGCAATACCTTTTGCTAATTCATTTATCCATAAGCAGTACTCTTTTCCAAACAGCTCTCTCCCCGTTGTTTTTGGGGGAGCTTTTTTGTAATACGGCTCGTTTAAAAGCGATTCTAAAAGCTGTTGGTTTATTTTCCCCGATGCGGCTATTCTACCGCCACGATCCATTTCTACATTATAATACATCGTACATAGACCGTCTATAAGCATATTGCCCGGCCCGTTGTCAAACGCAAAAACATCCTCGGGTAAGCAGTTAGCCTTAAGAACGGTACTGTTAGATATGCCGCCTATATTTTGCAACACAACGCTTTTTTTAGCACTTGAATACAACACGTATTCCGTAAAAGGTACAAGCGGTGCACCGTTTCCACCTGCTGCAATGTCCGCCGTTCTGAAATCGGAAACGCAGGGTATGCCTGTAATGCGTGAGATAACGCTGCCTTCGCCTATTTGCAAGGTGTTTGGTATGTCACCGCAAGGCTCGTGATATATTGTTTGCCCATGAGAGCCGATGGCGGCTATTTTTTCTTTAGGGATACCGCTGTTGGCTATCAGCTTATTTGCGGCTTCGCCAAAAAGCCTGCCTAATATAAAATTCATACGGCTTACTTCGTCAACGGTTGTGTTGGCTGTGTCGAACAGCTTAAATATACGCTCCCTTTCAATAGGCTGATACGGAAAGCATTCGTATGCAATAAGCTTACACTGTATATGCCCGTTGCTGTTTCTAATTTCAACAGCCGCTGCATCTATTCCGTCAGCACTGGTGCCTGACATTAGACCTATGTATATTTTTTTATATTCTTTGCTTTTATCCATTGGTTTTAAGCTCCGTATATTTTTGCCGTGTGGCGTTTCCACCGCGGATATGTCTAGTGCTAAGGTTTTCATTTAGCAGAAAACATATCTCTTTGTATATAGCGTAGTTTACTTCTTTTAGTCGAACAGATAAATCTTTGTGTACAGTTGATTTTGAATAACCAAAGTGCTTTGCTGTAGCACGCACGGTGCTTTTGTTCTTAAGCATATATTCGGCAAATAGTATTGCTCTTGTTTCGATATCATAATTTTTCACGCTATCACCATACCTAAATAGTAGATGATATAGCATATGAATTGCGCTTTTAAAATATGTGTTTAACTATTTTATTTAATATATAGTACTTCATTATAAATAATAAGTCAAGGTATTTTTACTTCGTAAAAAGTTAAAAACTTGACATTGTTTGTGTGTTGTGATATATTGAATATGGGCTTTAGTATGGCGTAAAATAAATATGGAGGATTATTTATGCACCCCATAGCTTCTATAAAAGCGCGTTATCGTTATTATTCGTTAAGATACTTCGAAAATACTCATAATGGTCGAAAACTAAAGAGGTTTAAAGGTATACATAAAGGGAAGAGATGTTTCCTTGTAGGTAATGGTCCCAGCCTTAAAGTTGAAGATTTAAACAAGATTGAAGATAATGGTGATATCACATTTGGATTTAACAGGATTTATAATATTTTTACACAAACCAATTGGCGTCCTACATATTATGTTTCACAAGATTATAAAATGCTTGCCGGCTGTCAAGATATAGTAAGTTCATTGGATTTGCCTGTTAAGTTTATGCCTGTCGACCTTGAGTGGGAACATGGTATAAAGGTTAAAGGAAAAACTGCGTTTAAGATGCACTGGAAACCCAAAGACAATCTTTCACCTTCGGGGTTTAGTGTTGATTTACCAAGTGGTATTTATTGGGCTAGCACATGTATGTATAGTGCAGCACAAATTGCCGTTTATATGGGCTTTAAAGAAATATACTTTATAGGTGTGGATCATCATTTTCAAATTAGCCAGAATAATAAAGGCGAAATAGTTGTTGATGACAATGTTAAAGATTATTTTTGCGATCAATATAATCATGATAAACAAAATTTATATATTCCTAATACCGAAACAAGCACATTAGCGTATCTTGCCATGAAGCAAGGTTGTGAAGAAAACGGTGTGAGGGTTTACAACGCTACTCGTGGCGGTAAACTAGAGGTATTTGAAAGGGTAGAGTTTGATACATTATTCGATAAATAATATTTAGGAATTTATTATATGACCGAGAATAAAGATGTAAAAAATCAATATCATACACATATTACAGCGAAACGAAAACTTTTTTCTTTGAACTTAAAAGAGGTGTGGCGCTATCGCGATTTGATAACGCTTTTTACCAGGAGAACCTTTGTACTTACGTATAAGCAAACGATATTAGGTCCTGTTTGGATATTTTTAAACCCCTTAATTACTAGTGTTATATACAGCATTGTTTTTGGTGATATTGCTGGCTTGGGACCTGAGGGGATACCCCAACTGTTGTTTTATATGGTTAGCAATGGAATATGGACATATTTTTCAAGTTGCGTAACAGGTAATGCAACCACATTTACTGCCAACGCCGGTGTCTTTGGAAAGGTGTATTTTCCGCGACTAACTACACCTATTTCTAATGTTTTGTCGGCAATAATACGATTCTTGGTGCAAATGCTTTTAGTGGCCGGCTTCTTTGTGTTTTACTTAATAAAAGGCTCTGTGCATCCTAATTGGTGGGCTTTTGCGTTAATTCCACTCGTAGTAATCCAACTGGGGCTTTTGGGCATGGGGATTGGTATTATAATATCCAGTATGACTACCAAGTACAGAGATTTAACGGTACTTGTTGGATTTGGCGTTCAGCTTTGGATGTACGCAACCCCTATTGTGTATCCATTGTCGCATTTGCAAAATGATTTTTTGAGGTATATATTAATAATAAACCCTGCAACTGCGCCTATAGAAATATTTAGATACGCTTTGTTGGGACAAGGATGTTTGTCTTTAGAGAGCATATGCCTGTCAGTAATAATAACAATTATTTCTCTGCTTTTCGGTATAATAATTTTCAATAGAGTAGAAAAGAATTTTATGGATACGGTATGATTATGGAAAACGCAAATCGTGATATAGCAATAAAAATAAGCGGTGTTAAAAAGATGTATAGGCTCGGTCAGGTTGGTGGCGGTTCGTTGCAATATGACCTGCAAAGCTTTTGGGCACGCCTTAGAGGGAAAGAAGATCCAAATACTATAATTGGTGAAGACCAAAGGTTGAAAGGCTCAACTTTTATGGCGTTAAACGGCGTTGATCTTACCGTTTATAAGGGAGAGGCGTTAGGAATAATCGGTGGAAACGGTGCAGGAAAAAGCACATTGCTAAAGCTTTTATCAAGAGTAACAGGCCCTACCACAGGCGAAATAGACCTATACGGCAGAGTAACGTCTATGCTCGAAGTTGGCACAGGCTTCAACGGCGAGATGACAGGCAGGGAAAACGTATACCTTAACGGTGCAATTCTGGGCATGACCAAGGCTGAAATAGACTCAAAGATGGAGCAGATTATAGAGTTCTCAGAGGTTAGAGATTTTATTGATACCCCTGTTAAACGTTACTCAAGCGGTATGTATGTAAAGCTTGCGTTCTCGGTTGCGGCTCACCTTGACAGTGAGATAATGATTATGGACGAAGTGCTTGCTGTTGGAGATATGGCTTTTCAGAAAAAGTGCCTTGACAAAATGCGCGATGCGGCAAAAAAAGAAGGTCGCACCGTCCTTTACGTAAGCCATAATATGAACACTATACGGCAACTGTGCGATAGGTGTATTGTGTTAGATAAGGGGAAAATTGTTTTTGAAGGTGAAGCAGAAAAGGCTATTTCTGTTTATATGAACGATGGGGTTGATTATAAGAATTGTTATGACTATTCAGATATTAAGAGGTCTCCTTTTGAAAGTAGGCATTTGGAACTTTTGAGTTTGCAGTTTTTATCAAATAATAATTGCTTCTTCCAACAAGGAGAAGATATTTGTATGTTGATGAAGTGCAGAAGCAATGCGTGTGGTTATAGTGTTGGCTTGAGATTCGAAATTTTTTCCGAGGATGGGCAGATAATTGGCACAACTTTTACCAATAAACAATTAATAACAGGAAACGCAGGGGAAATTATTAACGTAGAACTTGCGCTTCCAACGAAAAACTTTGCCCCAGGAAGGTATAGAGCTGTTGCTCTTGCTTATGAATATAATAGTGAAGGATATCAAGTAGGCGTTGATAGAGTTGACCCTGCAATGTTTTTTGCGATTTCTAACGAAAAGGCCGGCGCATTGAATTGGTTATCTCGTTATTGGGGACACATACATTTGGATAACATTGAGATAATGAGTGTTGAAAAGGAGTAGAGATAATGAAGATTACAGTGTTTACTCCTACATATAATAGAGCATATATTTTGAATGAGTTATATGCTTCGTTGAAACACCAAAGTTATAAAAATTTTGAATGGATTATAGTTGATGATGGTTCGACTGATAATACTAAAGATTTGGTTGAAAGTTTTATAGATGAAAAACAAATTAATATCATTTATAAAAAAACACAAAACGGCGGAAAGCACAGAGTCATAAACCTTGGCGTTCAACTTGCTACTGGTCAACTGTTTTTTATTGTGGATTCAGATGATCGCTTACCATATGATGCATTAGAAAATATTGTAAGAATTGAAAGTACAATTGATATTGATGATAAAAAATATTTTGCCGGCGTTTGTGGATTGAAGGGTTATTATAGCAATAATCAGATGTTGGGTTCTACATTTAAAGGAGATATTATTGATGCTACTTCTTTAGAGAGGCAAAAATATGGCATTTACGGGGATAAAGCCGAAGTGTTTTATACACAAGTGTTAAAAAAGTATCCTTTCCCAGAATTCGAAGGAGAAAATTTTATAACTGAAAATGTTGTTTGGTATAAGATTGCACATGACGGCTATAAATTAAGGTTTTTTAATGATGTTGTATATTTGTGTGAATACTTAGAAGATGGTTTGTCTTTTAATTCGCGAAAAAAATACGCAGAAACACCAAAGGGATCTGCGCTATATATAAGTCAAAATATTGATTTTGGTGTACTTAAGGGGTTGGAAAAATGGGAAAAACTTTTTGAGTATTATTTAACTTTTCGTAATAAAATTGGTTTTGTTGAAATAGCTAAAAATCTTAGAAGAAATCCTGTTTTTTTCTATTTTAGGATTTTTGGAATGAGACTTTTTTATAAAATTTATAGATAATAATAAGGAAAAATTATGATTCCTAAAACAATTCACTATTGTTGGTTTGGCAGAGGGGCTAAATCAGCCATTGCTCAAAAATGTATGAACAGTTGGAAAAAGTATTGTCCCGACTATACACTTATCGAATGGAATGAAGAAAATTTTGATGTTAACGCTTGTCCTTTATATGTAAGGCAGGCATATGAGTGTAGAAAGTGGGCGTTTGTTTCAGATTATGTTCGCTTGAAAGTTGTGTATGATTATGGCGGTATATATTTGGATTTAGATGTTGAATTGATAAAGCCGTTGGATAGCTTATTGGTTAATTCAGCCTATTTTGGTAGAGAAGATTTTTATCATGTTAATACGGGATTGGGGTTTGGTGCCGAAAAAGGTTCTATAATACTAAGGATGTTAATGGATGATTATGATAACATTCCATTTGTTTTAGAGGATGGCTCAATAGATGATACACCATGTCCTGTGCGTAATACAAAAGTTTTTGAATCTCTTGGATTTGTTGTTGGAAATTCTATTCAAACGATAAATGCAGGTATTGTAATTTATCCATCAAATTGGTTCAGTCCAATTGATTATTATACCGGTAAAAAAAGCTTTACAAAAGAGACGGTTTCAATACATCACTACTCCGCAAGTTGGCAAACTTCTGAGCAAAGGAAGCATCATATTAAAATTGCCAGGAAGAATAAAGCGCAATTATACAAAGAAATGATTCTTAAACTTCCCAATAGGGTGATGATTGGTATTCTTGGGAAAGAGAGGTACAACAATTTTAAAAAAAGGATAAAAGGTTGATATAGAAGTTTTTTAACTCAAAATATACGATATATATTTTAAGCTTTTTGAAGTTGTTGATAAATTCATATATAAATGAATTCATATTTAAACGCAAGTTGTTTTATGATTAAGGGAGAGAAAGATATGCCCAAAATAAGTGTTATAGTTCCTATTTACAAAGTTGAACAGTATTTGCAACGTTGCGTTGACAGTATTATATGTCAGAGTTTTGAATCTTTTGAATTAATACTTGTGGATGACGGAAGTCCGGACAATTGTGGTAAAATATGCGATGAATATGCATTTAACGACACCAGAATACACGTAATACACAAAGATAACGGAGGCTTATCGTCAGCAAGAAATGCAGGTATAGAGTATACATTGCGCAATTTATCAGTTGATTGGATATGTTTTATTGATGCTGACGATTATGTATCTCCATATCATTTGGAAAATTTGGCCAAATCAGCCTTAATGTTCCCAAATTGTTATATTTATGGAGGTATGGTTACAGCGGAATATAGATCAAACGAACTTGTTTCTATAGTTGAGCGTCCCCCGTATGATAGAATCGCTGTTGATGAAAAAGAACAGTTTTTTATATTACAAAAAAGAGGATATATTGGATATGCTTGTAATTCTCTTTTTTGTGTAGAAATAATAAAGAAGGAAAAATTGTTATTTTCATATGATTTTATTATTGAAGATTTGCCCTTTGTTTTGTCGTATATTAAACATATTGATAGTTTAGTTTATACAGGGTACTGTGATTATTTCTATAGGACCGACGAGAGGGAAACTTTATCAAGAAAGTATCATCAAGAAACTTTTAAAAAGTGGGCAGAAAAATATAATGTCTCTATGGAGTTTATAAAAACAAGCATTATCAAAGAAAATCAAGCTGTTTTATTAACAGATATATCAAATTATTATCTTTCTTTGTTTTTGTTAAGCATCGAGAATACGTTTGATAAGAGAAATACTTTAAAGTTCTTTCACAAAATAGAGTATAACAAAGCTATTATTCAAAGTGATGAGTTTATAACATGTGTTCAATACGCTAACACTTCTGAAAGTAATAGCAGATATGTAAGGATGCTTAGTAAAGGGAAATATAATAGGGCTCGATTATATAGGAGAGCAGTTTTATTATTCAATCGAAGAGGGAAAGGAAACAAACTATGAACATAATCGGTATGATACCAGCAAGAGGTGGTTCTACAAGGTTTAATAACAAGCCCTTAGCTTTGATTTGTGGCAAGCCTATGGTATATTGGGTATGGAAGCATTCTAAAGAGGTTGACTGTTTTTCTGAGGTTTATATTGCTACTGACAGCGATGAGATAAGAAACATTGCAGAAAGCTTCGGCGCAAAGGTTATTATGACGTCATCTGACTGTGAAACAGCCACCGAAAGACTATATGAAGTGTCTAATAAAGTTCAAGCAGACCTTTACGTTATGATTAACGGTGACGAGCCGTTGGTTTTAGCGGAAGATATAAAAAAATGCATTCCGTTAACCATACCTGAGGATGGTTTTTACATTTCTAACTTAATGACAGATTTTTCGAACCCCGTAGAGGTTGTTGATCCAACGAACTTAAAAATTGTTACAAATAAAGACGGGATATGTTTGTTTATTTCCCGTGCACCGATTCCTTTTCCTAAAGGTGCTATGGATTATACATATCAAAAATTTGTTGGTGTTGGTGCGTTCACCAAAAAAGCGCTGAAGTATTATCACGAAACACCACGTGGACCTATAGAAAAAATTGAGGAGAATGACTCTTTTCGTTTTATAGAAAATCGTAAGGATTGTTATTATATAAACGCACATTGCAAAACTTTGTCTGTAGACACACCTAAAGATAGGGTAGCAGTTGAAAAGTTTATGTTAGCAAATGGATTGGCAGAGTGAGGTGAAATATAATGTTTCAACTTATAGCAGGACCTTGCGTAATTGAAAATGAAAAAATTACTTTCGATATTGCAAAATCATTGAAAGTTATTTCTGAAAAACTTAATATTCCTTTTACATTTAAAGCTTCTTTTGATAAGGCCAACAGAACATCTTACAGCGCATTCCGTGGCCCCGGTATTGAAAAAGGGCTTGATATCTTAAGCGATATAAAGGAAAGCCTGAACGTAAATATTTGTACTGATATACACGAGCCTTGGCAGGCCGAGATTGTGGCTAAGGTTGCCGATATTATACAAATACCGGCATTTTTGTGTAGACAAACAGATTTGTTAATTGCTGCGGCAAAAACAGGGAAAAAGATTAACATAAAAAAGGCGCAGTTTCTTGCCCCGTGGGATATGAAAAACTGTGTTGAAAAAGTTCGTTCTGCGGGAAACAATAATATTATGCTATGCGAGCGCGGGACAAGCTTTGGCTACAACACATTGGTTGTAGATATGACAAGCATTGGCATTATGAAAAGCTTTGGTGTGCCTGTGATTTTCGATGCTACTCACAGTGTACAAAAACCGGGCGGAAATGGAACAAGTTCGGGTGGCAATCGTGAATTTGTTGCTCCGTTAGCAAAATCTGCTATAGCAGCAGGCGCGGATGGTTTGTTTTTCGAAACTCACATAAATCCGGATAAGGCTTTGTCTGATGGTTCGAATATGGTTCCTTTGAATGAGATAGAAGCTTTGTTATCTCAGTTGATTAAGATTTATGAAGTTGTCCACTGATATGGAGATAGTTATGCAAAAAATTGACTTTGTTGCAGAAGCACAATCGGTTTTTGAAAAAGAGTTAAATGCTATTATAAAAACAAAGCAGTGTTTAGATAAAAACTTTAATCAAATTGCAACTTTGATATACGAGTGTAACGGCAAAGTGATTTTAACAGGGATGGGTAAACCGGGGCATATCGGTACAAAAATTGCAGCAACATTTGCAAGCTTGGGTATACCTGCGTTTTTTATGCATCCTGGTGAAGCAATGCACGGTGATCTTGGGATGGTTGAAAGACAAGACATAGTTATTCTAATGAGTTATAGTGGTGAAAGTACCGAGATAACAGCCCTTTTGCCGATACTTTCGGAAATAGGCTGTGCTACTGTTGCCATAACAGGGAAAGATCATTCAACTCTTGCAAATGGGTGTGCGTATAAGTTTGTTTTTCCACAATTTGATGAAGCTTGTTATATGCATCTTGCACCTACATCCAGTACAACAGCTTTGCTTGTATTAGGAGATGCTTTAGCTTTGGCTGTTTCAAAAGCGAAGAATTATACTGAGCGTGATTTTGGATTCCATCACCCAGCAGGCTCATTAGGCAAGCGTTTGCTTGTCAAAGTTAAGGATTTGATGCATTCTGACAAGAAAAACGCTGTTGTGCTAGAAGGCTGTTCGTTGAGAAACGCAATTGTTGAAATGAGCGCAAAGGGGCTTTGTATGGTTAGCATTGTTGATAATAACGGATGCTTGAAAGGCTTAATCACCGATGGCGATTTGCGCCGCATGCTTGAGAAGAATGTTGATGTGTACACTGAAACGGTTGACAATGTTATGACGCGTTCACCATTGGCGGTAGATAGTCGCGATATGGCAGTTAATGCTCTTCAATATATGAATGATAAGCACATTACGTGTATGCCTGTTTTGGACGAAAGCAATGTTGTTGTTGGCGCAATTTTGATGCAGGATATATTAAAGGCGGGGATAATTCAATGAGTGTGAAAATACTTGTAATGGATGTTGATGGCACTTTAACAGACGGATCCATTTATGTTGGAGCTAATAGCGAGGTAATGAAGAGCTTTAATGTTAAAGATGGCTATGCAATTGCACACATTTTGCCAACCTTGAGCATAACACCTATCATAATAACGGGCAGAAGTTCAGAGATTGTAGAGAATCGTTGCGAGGAGCTTGGTATAAAGCACTGTTATCAAGGCGTTTCAAATAAATTAGAAACACTTAAAGATATTTCAAAAAATATGGGGATATCAACTGATGAGATCGCCTATATTGGCGACGATATTAATGATTTGGAGTGTATAAACTTCTGTTCACTTACTGCGTGTCCGTGCGATGCGGTTGATGAAATTAAAAATGCAGTGTCATATGTTTGCATTGCCGCGGGTGGCAAAGGTGCTGTGCGTGAATTCGTTGAGTATATATCCAAATAAAGGATATAGAAGGGTGCTGTAAAAAAGGGTAAAATTTACTACAGCCCTAAAAACAAATAAATTTTTGAGGTTTTTTCGCCAATCAAGGATAAGAAAGCAAGAAAGCCTAAAAATTGTGGAAAAACAGTCAAAACAAATGGCGGCAGGGCATTTTTGCTCTGTCGCTGTGTTGGTTTTGTGGAGAACATTTATGTTAAGCGCGTATTAAGCGAAAACTTTTTGGAATAACTGCGTTTGAATATTCCGCGGTAAATTGAACACCTGGACCGCAGAAGTTGAACAGTGTGACCGATGAAGTTGAAAAGTGGAGAAATACAGGGTAAGATGTTGCTACACGCGAAAGCGTGAATACAACATAAGGAGGTCATAGATATGACCAATTACCGTGAGATACTGAGGTTGGATAGCCTTGGACTCGACAAAACCCAGATTGCCGAAGACTGCGGATGCTCAAGAACGACAGTTATCACTGTGCTGTGGCAGGCAGGAGCAAACGGCATCCGGTATCCGTTGCCTGAAAACATTTCGGACAAAGCTCTCGCGGCAAAGCTGTATCCGTCCATGCCGGATAAGCCCAGCTACAAAATGCCGGACTACGAGTACGTTCACAAAGAACTCCAACGTAGCGGTGTCACATTGAAGCTGTTATGGCTTGAATATTGCGAAAAGTGCCGCGAGACCGGAGAGATTCCGTATCAGTCAACGCAGTTCAACAAGTATTACAGCGACTACATCGTCAAAAACAATGCAACTATGCATTTGAATCACAAGCCGGGTGAGATCATGCAAGTGGACCGGGCGATACAGCTTGTGTCATCGACACCGTAACCGGCGAGATCATTCCTGCATATCTCTTCGTCTCATCATTGCCGTACAGCGGATATGAGTATGCCGAGTCGTTTTTCTCTATGAATCAGGCGTGTTGGATCGCTGCTCATGTCAATGCGTTTCGGTATTACGGTGGCGTCACCCGCGTTCTGCAATGCGACAACCTGAAAACCGGAGTCATAACCCACGGACGAAGCGAAGTGACGCTGAACAAGGCGTACAGCGAAATGGCAGAGCATTACGGCACAGCGATTCTTCCGTGCCGTGTAAGAGTCCCCAAAGATAAAGCCATGGTCGAAGGCACCGTGGGCGTTATCTCAAACTTCATTCTCGGAGCGCTTCGCAACAGACGTTTTCTGTCCTTGAATAACCTGAACACAGCGGTATTTGAGCGACTGGAGATGTTGAATAAAGCGCCTTTTCAAAAAAGAGACGGCAGTAGGGCCTCAGAATTCGAGGAAGAAAAGCCCTTTCTGCTGTCTCTTCCTGCAAGACCTTTTGAAATTGCGGAATGGAAGATTACTACGGTAGCACCGAATTACCACATTTCCGTGGATAAGCAAAACTATTCGGTTCCATATGAATACATCAAGCAAAAGGTGGATGTACGCATCACCAAATCGACCATTGAGGTCTTCTTCGGCGGAAACCGTATCTGTTCGCATCCAAGACTTTACGGCAGAGCCAATCAGTACAGCACTGTCGAGGCGCATATGCCGCCTAACCACCAACAATACATACAGTGGAACGGGGACATATTTCGCAAGTGGGCATCTAAGATTGGACACCATACAGAAACTGTGCTTTCTGCTATTCTCAGCGGCTACAAGGTTGAGCAACATGGCTACAAATCGTGCATGGGCCTTTTGAAGTTGGCAGACAAATACACACCTGAGCGTCTTGAAAATGCTTGCGCCAAGGCATTGACCTTTACACCGCGTCCATACCTCAAAAACATACAGGCTATTCTGTCTTCCGGTCAGGATCGCAGTAGTGAACCGACAGAACAGGAAGAAAATCCTGAATCATCGCAATACGGATTTACCCGTGGCGCAGAGTATTACACAGGGAGGAAAAACGGATGCTAACCGAAAATACCGCAAACAAATTACAGGAAATGGAGCTTGCCGCGATGGCAAGAGCATTTAAGGCTCAGCTTAGTGATTTCAATGTTGCAGGGTTATCTTTTGAAGATCGCTTTGGACTCCTTGTCGATTAGGAATGGACGTCTCGAAAAAACAATCATTTGAAGCGTCTCATCAAAAACGCAAGATTCTCAGAGTACGGCACTTATGTAGAGGATATTGAATACCACGCTGATCGGAATCTTGATGCGGCTCAAATCGCCCGTCTTTCTACCTGCGACTACATATCCGAACGGCATAATGTCATGCTTTTCGGTGCTACGGGTAGCGGTAAGACATATATTGCTTGTGCGCTCGGTATGGCTGCCATCCGCAATTTTCTTTCGGTCAGATACGTCAGACTGCCCGAATTGTTTGTTGAACTCGCATTTCGAGAGGTAACGGTACCTTCCGAAAGATCATACAGCAGTACAAGAAGCCGGCCCTGCTCATCCTTGACGAATGGCTTTTGTATCCGCTCAAGGAAACCGAAGCGAGAGACCTTCTCGAAATTGCAGAGGCGAGATACAAAAAGGCGTCGACAATATTCTGTTCTCAATTTGACGTTCCCGGATGGACAAGATTGGGGATCCCATACTTGCCGATGCCATTTGTGACCGCATCGTTCATGATTCTTACAGCATTGTGGTTGACTGCAAAGAGTCCATGAGAAAGAGGAAAGGAGTGCAGGAAACCGATGTATAAGGAGCCTTCGGCTCATCGGGCTCTGCCCGAACCAGAGGTTTATCGCTCTTGTTTCCAAGTAATGCAAAAGGCGATGCCGCATATCGCTGACATCGCCCATTACTTGTAAACCTCACAGGGCGCTCAGGTCGCTCCTCAGCGTTGCACTATCTTCCCTGTGAGTAAAGCATAATTATTGTATCATACAAGTTTTATGATGTCAATGTACAACTACTGCGACGATGCTGTTCATTTTAAGCGACGGTACTGTTCAACTTCGCCGGCCGTGGGTGTTCAACCGGAGCGCTATATTCA
>JAZNUB010000024.1:0-6106 GCA_045592105.1 Eubacteriales bacterium
TAAGAGAATACCATCTATTCTGAGTTTGGGATTGATATGCTTCTTTACCTTTGTAATGGTTCTCATCAACTGTGTCATACACTTTGCCGGAAGGTAATGTGCCTGAACGGGAATGATTACGCTATCTGCCGCCGATAAAGCGTTAAGAGTCATCATACCGAGCGAAGGTGAGCAGTCTATAATGATATAATCGTAGTTGTGCTTTACTTCGTTCAGGTAGTTTCTCAAAATGGCTTCACGGTTCATTGCAGTTACAAGACTGATTTCAAAATCGAATAGGTCGCTGTTAGAGGGAATGAGGTCAACACCTTCTTTATGATGTAGAATACCTTTCATTGGCTCTTTGCATTTGTCCTGCATAACTTCAACCATTTTGTCAGGTAGTGCAATAGGCAGATTGTCCGTATCTTGCCATCCAAGACAAGTTGTGAGGTCGCCCTGTGGATCGGCATCTACAAGGAGTACCTTTTTACCTTGCATAGCCAAGCCTACGCCTAAGTTTACGGTGGTTGTCGTTTTACCAACGCCGCCTTTTTGATTACATATAGCAATCGTGTTACAGTTAGGCATTGTCTTTGCTCCTTTCGTTTAGATTCATAGTTCTATATAAACTATGTACTTGAACGGATCATTTCCTAACCGTTCGTGGCAATATTTGTTCTCAACACCCCTTGCCAAGCAAAACGCTTTTGGGTAATCACTAAGGAACAGATTGCTTATCTGTATCATAGGAATTTCACCTCTGCCGGGTTCTCCGCCAGCTCCGTAGAGAAGTATCATTATCATTTTGACTGTCATCGCCATATTAGGAGCAACCTAATACTTATAACGGGAGTTCTCGCTACTCATATATAAATAGAGTCACGGCGTACCCACTAAGGTGGCTATCATCAAAAATAAAGTCTTAGTGAAAGACTATTCAGTTGTCAAAATTCGAGCGAAAAAGTCATCCTAATCGGAGTTAGGGAAATAACCCTTTCACTCATTTGGACAAAGGGGTGCATTTTGGACACCCATTTTTGATGTTTTTTCAAAAATTTTTTCAAATTATTTTTTGGCAATAAAAAAAGCCGCCTGCTTCAACAAGAAACAGACGGCTCTAATACATCTATATATATTTGATTTTTACCATTCGTTGCTTTGAAAAACTCACCTTATAAATTACCTCGTCAACTGCATCTGTGTATCGACCTTCTGCCAAAAGTTTATTTTTAAGTTCTATAAGTGACTGTATAATTCGGCTTCGTTCTTCATCTGATAAATAAAGATAGTACTTTCTACCTCTCATATTATCGTCCTCCAATCTTTATTTATATAATAAAGATTGATAACATTTATTTCAAATGTGCTATTAACCTACAAACCAACTTGTACGATTTCATCTGTTGCAAAAACGATTTGTTTTTAACGTGTTGCAAAAGTGTTGCAAAAGCAATTCCGCAAAAATAAAGAAACACGAAAACCCTTGTAAAATAAGGGTTTTCGGGTACATAAAAACCTATGGAGATTACTCCCACTCGATAGTGCCGCAGGGTTTAGGGGTGAGGTCGAGGAGGACGCGGTTTATACCGTCCACTTCGTTAGTGATACGATGAGTTATGTGGTGCAGAATGGGGTACGGAATTTCCTCTATAGTTGCGGTCATAGCGTCTGTAGTATTGACAGCGCGGATAATTGCAGGCCAGCCTTCATAACGGCTATCGTCCTTAACGCCAACGCTTTTGATATCGGGAACTGTGATAAAGTACTGCCACACCTTTTCGGCAAGACCGTTTTTATCAAACTCATCGCGAAGGATAGCATCCGCCTCACGAAGGGCGTGCAGTCTGTCACGCGTGATAGCACCAAGGCAACGAACGCCAAGCCCCGGACCGGGGAACGGCTGACGGTATACCATTGCGTGAGGAAGCCCCAAAGCTTCGCCAACAACGCGAACCTCGTCCTTGTACAGTAGCTTTATAGGCTCTACCAAATCAAACTTTAGGTCTTCGGGCAAGCCGCCAACGTTGTGGTGAGACTTAACAGCCTTCTTCCCCTCAGCCTGCTTAATGCTCTCAAGTATATCGGGATATATAGTGCCCTGA
The DNA here is from genome assembly GCA_045592105.1 of Eubacteriales bacterium. Lineage (GTDB taxonomy): Bacteria > Bacillota > Clostridia > Oscillospirales > CAG-382 > SIG636. Next base: position 2,085 of record JAZNUB010000024.1, read on the forward strand.
GCAAGAAAATCAACACCGTCAAGCTTACGAGCTTCATCGGCAAAAACGTTGATAAACTCCGCACCGATGATTTTTCTTTTCTTTTCGGGGTCACTAACGCCTGCAAGCAGATTAAGAAAACGGTCTGTAGCATCAACGTATATAAGATTAGCATCAAGCTCTTTGCCAAACATTTCAACAACAGCTTCGCTCTCGCCCTTACGCATAAGGCCGTGGTTAACATGCACGCAAATAAGCTGCTTGCCGATAGCCTTGATAAGAAGCGCGGCAACAACAGAGGAATCTACACCGCCCGACAGTGCCAAAAGCACCTTCTTTTCGCCAACCTGTGCGCGAACAGCGGCAACTTGCTTTTCGATAAAAGCATCTGCCAAAGCCTTGGTAGTAATGCGTTCCATATTGTCAGGACGAACATTGCAATCCATAATATATAAACCTCCATATCGAGTTTGTTTTTATGGGAAAATTATAATACAATCGCGCTCGCTTGTCAAGAAGCGAGCGCGAAAAATGGGGATATTTAAAATTAAAACTTTTCTATAATGCCTGCATCGTACTTGAGGATAAGAGATGCATCTATATTGGTTATTTCGCCATCGCGATCAACGTCGCCAAGCAAACGCTGTGTATCGCTAAGCTCTTCGAGGATGCCTGCATCGTATCTTAAAACGATTGCCGCATCAAGGTTGTTTGCTTCGCCATCGTTATTTACGTCGCCAAGAATACCTTCAGGCTCTCTTATATGACCGCAACCGTTACAGTCTGTATCCAAAACGTTGTCGTAGCTATGTTCTGCAACGTCTGTCTTGTCGCCGCAAACGGAGCATTCGTGCCAATGGTTTGTATCATCGGCAGACCAATCGGTTTTGTAATCGTGCTCTATCTCACGAACTGCGCCGCAGGTATTACATTCGGTATCACAAGCGTTGTCGTAGCCGTGTTCTGCAATGTCTGTCTTGTCACCACAAACGGAGCATTCGTGCCAATGGTTTGCATCATCGGCAGACCAAACGGTTTTGTAATCGTGCTCTATTTCGCGAACTGCGCCGCAGGTATTACATTCGGTATCGCAAGCGTTATCGTAGCTATGGGTGTGATATACCACTTCAATAGCAACACCGCCATCTTCCTGACCGGCAAGCCTTTCCATACCGTCGGAAAGACTCCATTCACCAACGATGATATCGTCCTTATCAAGAGTTGCACCATCAGCAACGATGTATTTAGCAGAAAAAACTATAGTGCCTTCAGCGTAATGGCCGCCGCTACTATTAGCAAAAGTAACGCAAACGCCTGTTACGCCATTTCTGTTATAGTTTTCGTTACAAAAGCCGCCTGCAAGAGATGTAACGCTGCCTGATATCAAGGAAATATCGTCCGCCGTATCAATAACTATCTTACCGGAGCCTATACCTTCAGGAAGTGCCGCGGTGATGGTTGCGGTGCCGTTACCGTCTTCGGTGATAACCACCTTAAACGTAGGATAGGATGCACCTTCAGCATCGTTTGCCGTTACCTGAAAGCCAAAAGCGCTAAAGCAAAGAACAAAAGCCAAGAGAATTGCCACGTACCTTTTCATAATTACCTCCTAAATTTTAGTATAAGCATTAGCTGTAACGCTTTGCTTACTAAGTAATATGATACCACATTGAAAACGCCGTGTCAAGCTATTTAATAGTTCCAGAAGGAAAAGCCGACCGAGTATGCTCGGCCGGCTTGCTTATTGAAGTGATTTGTGAATTAGTCCGTAAAATTATCAAAGTAGCCCTGAACAAGAACAACGGGCGTGCCCTTATCGCCGCTACCGCTTGTAAGGTCACAAAGCGAACCAATAAGGTCGGTAAGCTGCCTTGGGGTAGTACCTTGAGAAGCCATATTGCCAACAAGGTTTGCGTTTTTAGCCTTGATGCTTGCGGAGATTGCCGCCTTAAGCTCTTCACCCTTAAGGTCCTTATAATCGTTATCGGCAAGGTACTTAAGCTTAAGCTCGTTAGGAGTGCCTACCAAGCCGCTTGTATAAGCGGGGGACACAACGGGATCTGCAAGCTCCCAAATCTTGCCTTGCGGGTCTTTAAAAGCACCGTCGCCATAAACCATAACCTCAACGTGCTTGCCCGTTTTGTCAAGAATTGCCTTCTGTATAGTTTCAACCAAATCAAAGCACTCTCTGGGGAACAGCTTTATAGTGTCCTCCGTTGCCTTGTTGGAGCCGAGAAGACCGTACTTTGTGTTATAGCCGCTACCGTTTACGGAAACGTTAAGAATATCGTCAAGCCCGCAAACAACCTTTGCGCCACTCTCTGTAAGCAAGCGCTTTGTTCTCTTACGGGTGTGTATATCGCAGTTGATGATGCAATCGGCATAATCAAGCACAGCTTTTGCCTGATTTGCAAAAACTATCTCCACCTCTGCACCCTCGGCAGTTACTATATCGGAGTAATACTTAACGTAGTCCACCCCTGTAAATTCATGCACGTTATCGCCAAACAGCTCACGATACTTTGCAAGCGACAAAACATCGCTATACGGGTTCACACCTGCCGCATCAAGCTGATCGTATGTAAGAAGGGCGTTACCAACCTCGTCACTGGGGTAGCTTAGCATAAGCACAACCTTCTTTGCGCCCCTTGCTATACCCTTTAAACAGATGGCAAAACGGTTACGGGAAAGGATGGGGAATATAACGCCAACTGTGCCGCCGCCAAGCTTTGCCTTTACGTCTGCCGCGATAGCATCAACAGAAGCGTAGTTATTCTGAGAACGGGCAACGATAGACTCCGTCAACGAGATAACGTCCTTATCCCTAATAGCAAAGCCTTCGCTTTCAGCCGCCTCTAAAACGCTGTTTACAACGATATCAGCCAAATCGTCCCCCGCGCGGATAATAGGACAACGAATACCTCTTGAGCAGGTACCAACCTTTCTTTCCACTAAAAACACCTTCGTCCTTATAAAATTTAATAATTTTAGCCTTGTAAAAAGAAAATGTTCTTATTACTATATTATTATACATACTGTTTAACGCTGTTGCAAGAAAAAATTTTAAAAAAACATAATAAATTTTTTGCCGCTAACGGCTATGTTTTTGTAAAATAAGGACTATAATATGGAAAAATGCCAAGTTACAAAGCTATTTAGGAAATATTTGCTTGCGCCGCCACGGTGTATGTTCTGCGGAAGCGAGCGTTGCACGCAAGAGATACCTCTTTGCAAAGCGTGCTTTGACAAGTACGTTAGCGCGGCTTTAGACGGCTGTGACGATTGCGGAGCCTTGCCCATAAACTGCCATTGCTTCGCGGTTAAAAACTGCGCGGCGCATTATTGGCTGTTTAACTATAACAAAGCAGAAATAAAGGATATGGTAAACGCCCTTAAACGGTCGAGGGATATACACACCTTCACGTTTCTTGCCGCGCGCTTGGCAGATGCGATATATATAACCACCAACAAAGTGCCGCCTTATGATTGCGTGTGCTACGTGCCGCGCAACCCTAAAACGAAACGGCTATACAACCACGACCACGCGGAGGAGCTTGCCATACAGTTAGCGCGCTTTTTAAAGCTGCCCTGCCTTCCGCTGTTAAATCACACGGGCGTTAAGGGCGAGCAAAAGCAATTAGCGCGAGAGTTTAGAGGCGATGCCGCAAAGCTGAGGTTTGAAATGAACGAGGCTATGCTTGTAAACGGAAAGCTGCCGTATAAAGCACCGTTGCTTGTTGACGATATGGTTACCACAGGTTCCACCGCATACGAGTGTGCACGCATCTTAAAGCTGAACGGTGCAAAGCTTGTTGGGCTGGCTTTTATAGCGCACACGCCACAGCATAAACGGAAAAGCAAAGCGGGATTTTAGCAATGTATAACGCATAATAAAAAAATGCAGGGGCTGTCTCATAGCATTAACAAATTGTGAACGCTATGTGCAACCTTAACAAAAAAATCAAGGGCATTATTTGGCTGCCCTTGATTTTTTTGTTGCTTTTGTATATGGTTTTATCTCAAAATTTCAATTTGAGACAGCC
>JAZNUB010000025.1:0-10467 GCA_045592105.1 Eubacteriales bacterium
AGATTTAAGTAAGATAATTGATTTTTTTAAATAAAAATAGTATAATATAAATGGAGTTGATAATATGTATAAACCACCTTTTGATATTACAAATAAGATGTTGAATCTTTGCATTTCAATTACTGAAAAAATTGGACGAATTACTTCTTTTAATTCGCTTAAAAAAATGCCAATATTGCGAAAAATGGGTATTGACAAAAGCCTATTTTACTGTTATAATACTTGGGCGGTCGAGGGTTTATCCTATGGCGGAATAGCTCAGTTGGCTAGAGCATCCGGTTCATACCCGGCAGGTCGTTGGTTCAAATCCGACTTCCGCTACCAATATCCCTTTTGCAACGGCCCGTTGGTCAAGCGGTTAAGACACCGCCCTTTCACGGCGGTAACAGGAGTTCGATTCTCCTACGGGTCACCAAAAAACATCCGAACTTGAGGCACACTTCGTAAGGAAGTGTGCCTCAGTTATATTCGCCTTGCGGCGAGTGATATTGCTTCGCAGTGATATGATGCTTCGCATCGTGATATTGTCCTTCGGACAGTTTGTAAGGCGAATATGATATCACAAAAGCCAAAGGCTTTTATATCACTTTTGCCGTTTGGCAAAAATATCACTGCAAACGATAGTTTGCAATATCACTTCATCTGCCGAAAAGGATATTTTTATTTTTGGCAAATGTTTGCCTTTTTTCATATTCATAACTATATTTTGCCATAAAAAGCCGCCCTCAAAAAAGTTAGATTTTTGGTCTAACATTTGGGGGCGGTTCAGTTCGTGCATTTATGCCGACACCTATATGTTGCATTAAAAACCCAATGCTGAATATAACAATTGAAAACAAAAACGCTTAATTGTTATCTTTAAAGCAAGAAATAAAATGACCTATACAGTATATAGCCGCTAACAGAAAAACAACTGAAACAATATACCTTGAATTAATCAAAGCAATAATAAACGTAGCTAAACAAGCCGCAAATCCTATGCCTGCAATAATGGATACCGTTTTAAATTGTTTTTTCATCTTATCTCCTTTATTTTTGTTCCTGTGAAGCTTACAACGGCTATCAGCGCGCCCGTGTTGTCGGTTATATCAACCTGATAAAAGCAGGTGCGGTTGCCGTTCTTTAACAGGCGGCTTTCGGCGTATAGCGTGTTCCCCTTGGGGCTGGCAAGGTGGCTTATCTGTGCCACGGTGGAAACGGTGATATTTCCGTTTCTGTTGGTGGATACGGCAAAGGTAAAATCCGCCATAGTAAACATCACGCCGCCCATAACGTGGCCTACCGCGTTTTGGTGCTTGCGCTCTAATTTAAGGCTACACTTTGCGTAGTTTTCGCCAACCTCATCTATAACAATGCCCGTTGCTTCCGTTGCGTACAGGTCGTTTGCAAAAAACTCTTTTGCGCTTTGAAGCTCGCTCATACAACCCTCCTAAAGCCCTAACAGCTTTTCTGCCGTGCCGTGATACAGCAGCTCTTTTTCCTCCACTGTGAAAGGCAGGCGGTCTATCATTTTAAAAGCCGTGTCCGTACAGAAAACAGGGAAGTCACTACCAAACATAACCTTGTCCACACCGTGGCGCATAATAAGGTCGTAGGTTTCCTCCTCGCTTATATACGGCACCGATTCCGAGCAGTCCATATACACGTTTGTGCCGATAAGCGCATCCCTCGCTTCGTCCCACACGGAGTAGCCGCCAAGATGCGCGGCAATAGCCGTAAGCTTAGGCACGGCATCGCACACACGGCGAAGGCGCACGGGCGTGGAAAACTCCGTATTCTTGTCCCCAACGTGGAAAAGTATGGGAAGACCTAACTCCGCACACTTGCGGTATGCCGACATCAAGCGCGGCTCGTCTATATATATGCGCTGAAAATCGGGGTGCAGCTTTATGCCGTAAACACCAGCTTCCGCTATCCTTTCAAGCTCGGATAGCGTTTCCTTTTCGCCCATATCGGGGTGGAAGGAGCCAAAGGGGATAAAATCCGCATCCGCTTTAGCGGCGGCTATTAAAAAATCGTTCCCGTGGATAACGTTTTTAGCCTTCATTGCGGCGGAGGATATCACAAAACGGCACTTAACCCCGTCAGGCACGCGTGCTTTAAGCATTGCCGCAGTACCGTCCCCCTCCATATCAAGCCCGTAGTAGCCGCCAACGTTTTGCGCCGCGCGGTTTGCTATCTCATCTGGAAAAATATGTGTATGAAAATCTATCAACTGCTTCATTTTTAAACAAGTCATCTCCAAAATAAGGTTGATCACCCCAAGAAGCCGAATGGCTTCTTGGGGACCCCGACAAAAACGGCGGAACGGTGAAAACCGATCCGCCGTGTCTATTTTACCAAAATTTATAGCTTATTCGTCTATTTCCTCTATATCCTCAAGCTCAATCTCGGTATTGCAGGAGGGGCAAATAATACTGTCAGCAGCAAGGTCTGCATCGTAGCAGATTTCTTCGCCGCAAGTGGGGCAAACGGTTGCAAAGCAATCACAAAGCTCGTCACAATCACAGCAATCGTCATCACAACAATCGCAGCAATCGCAATCACAGCAGTCGTCATCGTAGTACTCGTCATCCTCGCACTCATAAACGTCGCGCTCAACCTCGCCAAGGTCCATATCTATCTCGTCAATATACTCTTCAAGATAAGCCTGCCCATCCTCAAGGTCTGCAACGGAAAGGGAAATATCCTCAAGCAGGTCCGCAATAGCACTAAAAAGCTTACCCTCGTTAGTGTTTGTATCAATGTTCATACCTGCCATTAAGCCCTTTAAATAAGCTGCTTTTTCAGAAATAGTCATATCCAAAAACCTCCGTATTAATTAAACTCTCTCAAGATATTCGCCCGTTCTGGTGTCTATCTTAAGTACATCGCCTTGGTTTACAAACATAGGAACCTTTATTTCCGCGCCTGTTTCAAGCGTTGCGGGCTTAAGCGCATTAGTAGCGGTGTTGCCCTTAAAGCCGGGTTCGGTATCAGTAACCTCAAGCTCTACAAACATAGGAGGCTCAACGGAAAATACGTTGCCCTTGTAGGAAACGAGGCGGCAAGTCATCCCCTCTTTAACGAACTTAAAGTTATCGGGAAGCTTGTCTGCATTAAGCGGAACCTGATCATAGGTTTCCATATCCATAAAGTAGTAAAGATCGCCATCGTTGTAGCTGTATTCCATATCCTTACGCTCAACCAATGCGGTGGGGAACTTTGCGGTAGGGTTAAAAGAGGTTTCTACCACGCCGCCGGAAATAACGTTTCTCATCTTAGTGCGAACGAAAGCCGCACCCTTACCGGGCTTAACGTGCTGAAACTCTATAACCTGCATTACGTTGCCGTCCATCTCAAAAGTGATGCCGTTTTTAAAATCGCCTGCTGAAATCATAATATCCTCCGTCCCTTGCTCTTTATAGCAAGACGTTTATTTATCTTTTCATTTTATTCTATAACATCTATCCAAAAATGTCAATACCCAACCACTTAAAAAAGCGGTTTAATCTTAAAAAAACAAGCTATTTGCCCGATATAACAAGGTTTTCCACCGCAACAAAGGGCAAAACCGTTTGCCCATCCGCCACCGTTTCCTTAGAAATCGCGCTTATGCTCATAAGCATATCCTTTAGGTTGCCGTTCACCATCGTTTCGCTAACCGCCTGCTTTATCTCTCCGTTTTCGATAAGGAAGCTGTTTTTGGCAACGGCGGAAAAATCGCCGTTAGAGGCGGGATGCCCACCCGAAAGCCTGCCTATCCAAAGCCCCTTCTTAACGCCCTTTATCATATCCTCAAGCGCGGTATCGCCGTTTTCAACGATATAGTTGTCCGCAGTGTTCGGGGAAGCGGCTTTGCCAAGCTTTTTAGCGAAGTAGTGCGACATTACAAAGCCTTCAAGCACGCCGTTTTTGATGAAAGTGAAGTCCTCGTTTATAAAGCCCTCTCCGCTTATAACCGTACCGGTTATTATGCGCTTATCTCCGGGGGCTATATGCACGGTTAGCTTACTGTCTGCCACCTGCTTGCCAAGCATCTCTGCCCAAGGGCTTGTTCCCTCCAGAAGCGCGCCCCCGCTTGCAAAGTTGCCAACGGCGCTGTCTATTATCCCTCCAAGCGCGGCGGGTGGCAGTATTATCGTGCCTGTGAACTTGCCGTTTACAGGCTCCGTTTCTATCTGCTTTTGAACCTCGTTAAGCTCATTTGCTATCCTGCCAAGCTGTATAAAAGGCGTGTCCAAATTGTCACACACAACGCCGCTGCCGAAAAAGGAAGAGGTTTTGTCCCCTTCGTGTGCAGAGTACATAAGCTCTGCCGAGTACGCGCCCGATATGCGCTTATACACCGTGCCGGATGCATCGGCATACACCGTTTCGCTTTTGCTGTGTGTTATTATCATCTGCTCTATTACTATAAGCGGATATCTTTCTTTTATATCCTCAAGCAGCTCACGGCTACGTTCAAAAAGCTTGCTCTCATCGCACTCCGTTGCGCCCGAAACAAATTCCGCCTGCTTGTTTTCCGCCGCTATGGTATACGCCTCGTCCGCCTTGCCTGCGTTTGCCGCCGCAATACAGTCCGCACAAAGGCTTTTAACCTCGTCCTCCTCAAGGCTTGCCGCTGAAACAACGCCCTTTTTGCCGCCCACAAGCGCGGTTAACGTTATGCTGTTGCCATACAGCGTGCGGTACAGGCTGAAACGCCCGTTATCCACGTTAAACTCGCGCACGGTGGAAAACCTTGCCCTGCAGCTTGCGTTATCCGCACCGCCTTCTTTAAGCAGGGAAAGCGCGGTTTTACTTACGTTTATAAGCTTTTCCATCTGTGCCTCCTCCTTATCTGCCGCCTATCATAACACGGCAACGCAAAGCGGGGCCGCCCATACCAACGGGCATAGGCTGCTTCTTGCCGCACATACCGCTGCTAACCCAAGTAAGCTTATCGCCCACCATATCAACGGTTTTTAGCATATTAAACGCAACGCCCGAAATAGTGGTGTCAAGCAAGGCCTTGCCAAGCTTGCCGTTCTTTATCTCGTAACCCATACAAACGCCAAACATAAACTCGCCCGTTGTGTCCGCCTGCCCGTTGTTACTGCTTATAAGGTAGTATCCGTCCTCAACAGATGCTATCATCTCGTTAAGCGTGCTTGTGCCCGGGTGTATTGCGGTGTTACGCATACGCACAAGCGGCTCGTCCGAATAGGCGTAGGCGCGTGCATTACCGCAAGGCTTAACGCCGAAATGCCTTGCCGATTCGCGGTTGTTCATATACCCAACAAGCACGCCGTCTTTTATTATATGTGCATCCTCGGCAACAACGCCCTCGTCGTCCACATACACGGGCAAAGGTGCCGCCTCACCAAACGCGGTGTTAGCAAAATCCGTTAGCGATACCAACGGCGATGCAACCGCTTGCCCCAACGCGCTTGCCGCAACAGAGCCTGCCAGCACCAAGTCCGCCTCAACGGTATGGCCAACAGCCTCGTGTGCAAGCATACCCGTCATCTCGCCGCTTAGTATGCATTGCTTTTCACCTGCATCTGCGTGTATACCCTCCGCCTTTTGCATAAGGCGCTCGTACAGCGCATCCACCTGCTCGTAAATTGCATCGGGCGTGCCGAAATTGTCCTCAAAGCAGCCACAGCCGCCTATGGGCAGATACAGCTCCACAGGCACGCCGCTTTTATGCTCTGCCGTAAGCACCGCGATAACGTAGCTGCGCGGCAGGGCTGTATGCCCCTCTGCACCGTCGGAGGTAACAAGCAGCTTCTCCACGCTGTCCTCACTAATCGCAACGGTGCGGCTTACCAAGCCCTTGCAATGGGTTTCTATATATTTGTCAAGCTCTGCCAAATAGTCTATATATACCTTTTGTGCCGCGCCCTTTATTCCGTTAAAACGCTCCACCCTGCCGTATTCGGCGGCAGGAATGCTTGGCAACCCGTAGCCTGTGCGGCTGTCAAGAAACAGGGCGTTGCTTGCCGCGGCCTCAAGCACGCGCTTTGCCGCCGTCTCGTTACTTTCGGCAAGCGAGGAAAAGCCCCAAACGCCGTTTTTGTAAACGCGCGCGCAAACGCCGCTGCTTTGTGTACGCACGTTCCCCACAAGGTTGCCCTTTAGCATGGAAACGCGCCTTTGGCGGTTTGTTTGCGCCCTAAGCTCTGTGTGTGCTTGTGGCGCAAAATAGGCTTTACAGCCGTATAATATGTCCTTTTGCATCAAAAAACTCCTTTACTAAAACGCCAAGCTTGCTATATACATAACAAGCGGCACGCTAACGGTGGACAAAACTGTGGTAAGCTGAGCACAGGCTGTTGCCTTAACACGGCTTGCACCAAATTTTTCCGCCATAAGCGGCGCACAAACGGTTGTAGGCAACGCCGCCATAAGTATGCAGATATAAGACGTCCATTTAGAAATGCCGAATATCATACAGCCCACAAGCACCGCAAACGGCAACGCAATAAGCTTTATAAACGCGGCAATGTACGTGTCTATGCTTAAAAATACCTCATTTAGCGGCAGCTCTCTAAGCATACTGCCAAGCACTATCATAGAAAGCGGAATAGCCATTTCGCCAACCGCGCTAAAGGAAAGCATCAAAAACGAGGGAAGCTTTATGCGGCACAGGAACAAAAGCACGCCAACAACCGCGCCGATAAGCGTGGGGTTAGCAAGCGCCTTTAGGTGCGTGCCAAGGCTTCTTTTCTTGCCAACGGACAGCATAAACGCCCCCACGGTCCACATATAAAGCGTGGAGAAAAGCACAAAGCAAGCGCAGTAAAACGCGCCAAGGTCGCCAAAAACAGCCTTAAGCAATGGGTAGCCCACAAAGCCACAGCTTTGAAAAACCGTGCCAAACCTTAAAGCCGCCGCCTCGGAAAGCTTGTTGCCACGGAACAAAAATATAGAAATAACGGTGGGTACAAGGTGGATAATAAAGGCTATAACCAAAACCGTGCCCATAAGCCCAACACCGTTTACCGACAGCTCTTGTCGGAACGATACAATCATAAGCAAGGGGTAGCAAACGCCCATTAAAAAGGAGGCAAGCTTTTTGGTGGTGTTTTTATCCAGCAAGCCAAAAAGCCTTGCGGCGTAGCCTATAACCATCACTATAAGCAATGCAAGAAGCTGTATAAAAATATTCAAACAAAACACGTCCTTTCGTTTTTACATCCTAACAGCAATATTTTAGCAGTATAAAGCGGTTTTGTCAACAAAAACAGTATTTGACAAAGCCGCTTGGCGGTGTTATACTTGCAAGGAAGATAAGGAGTGATATTATGCCGCTTGCAGACAAGGCAAGACCTAAAAATTTTGATGAGGTAGCGGGGCAAAAGCACCTGCTTGGTGAGGGGCGCCCGCTAAGAAAAATGCTTACTGCGGGGCATTATCCGTCCTTGGTGTTCTACGGCCCGCCCGGTACGGGCAAAACTACCGTTGCGGATATCGTGGCAAGGCAAAGCGGCAAGTATCTGCAACGCATTAACGCCACAACTGCATCTTTAACCGACGTTAAGGCGGCGCTTGCAAGCAGCGGCACCCTTTCAGGGCAGGGCGGTATTCTTTTGTATATCGATGAGATACAGTATTTTAATAAAAAGCAGCAGCAAAGCTTGCTGGAGTACGTGGAGGATGGGCGCGTTACGCTAATCTGCTCCACTACCGATAACCCGTTTTTTTGTATATACCCCGCGTTGCTGTCGCGCTCCGCTGTGTTCGAATTTAAAAGCGTGCCCGCAAACGAGATGCTTCCAACCCTAAAGCGCGGCTTCTCCTTGCTTTGCGAGGAGTATGGAGAGAAGGGCTTGGAGGAGGCGGCTTTGCCGCTTATAGCGCGCTCTGTTAATGGGGACGTTAGAAAAGCGCTTTCGCTTTTGGAGAACACGTATTTCGCAAGCGGCGAGGTTTTAAGCCTTGAAACGGCAGAGGAGCTTGCGGAGATGACGGGGCTACGCTCCGGCAGGAACGGGGACGACCATTTTGATTGCCTTTCCGCCTTGCACAAATCCTTGCGTGGAAGTGACCCCGATGCCGCGGTGCATTATCTGTGCCGCGCTTTGGAGGGTGGCGACCTTACGGGTGTGTGCCGCCGCTTGCTTTGCGCCGCATCGGAGGATATTGGGCTTGCCGCACCTATGGCGATAGTGGTGGTGAACGCGTGTGTGGACGCGGCAAACCGCGTTGGTATGCCCGAAGCAAGGCTTCATCTGTCGCAAGCGGCTATATACCTTGCAACGCTTCCAAAATCCAACAGCGCGTATATGGCGTACACCGCCGCGCTTGAGGATGTGAAGGCAGGGCTTGCAGGGCCCGTTCCGCGCCATTTGCAAAACGTGCATGCAGACAGCAAGGGTGAGGAAAGACCGCAGGGCTACAAGTACCCGCACGATTATCCTAACCACTATGTAAACCAGCAATACCTGCCCGACTGCTTGAAGGGGAAACGCTATTATCAATACGGCGAAAACCGTACCGAGCAGGCGGCAAAGGAATACCACGAAAGGCTTACGGGAAAGAAGCAGTAAAATGTAAAACCTTGCGCTTTGTTTTATATGCAACGCAAAGGGGGCTTTTTCAAATCGCGTTTTGATTTGAAAAAGCCCCCTTTTAAAAGCTTTTATATAAATTTAAATATTATATACAATATTCCGTATACTATAGGTTGGTGCAAAACGTATATCCAAAGCGATTGCTTGCCGCAAAGCATAAAAAAGCGAACAACGGCGTTTTTGCCTATCTTTTCGGGCAGAAGGCTTTGCTTCTTTTTGTAAAGCGTTTTGCCAAGCACTATACCTACGATAAACCACCCAAGGTTTGGAAACAGCGGGAAATGGTCCACCGCCGAAAAGCCTTTTAAATCAAAGCCGAAAATAACAAGCAAGGGGAACGCGCTTATCTCTATATCGCAAATCACGTAGCCAACGGCAAACGCAGCCAATGCACAAATACAGTTTGCCCAAACGGGCATTTTTCTAAAAACGGGGTACAGTATCATACAAGTACCAAGCAGGTGCAGGATGCCGAAATATATAAGCCCAAAGCTTTCCGAAACAAAGGCGGTAAGCAACGCCATAACAAGGCTTATAAGCATACCAAAGCCAAGCACCGTTAAGCCGCGCTTTAGAAAATGCCTGCCAAAGGTTACGCATATACCCGAAAGCACTATAAACAGGATAGAGCCGTATTCCTTGGCTATATCGTAAACAACGCCCGGATCAAAGCTTAAGCCAAACATAGCTGTTAGGTCGTATATAGTGTGAACCGCAACCATCCCGATGATAAACAGCCCGCGGAACGCATCCAGCTCCCAAACGCGCGCTTTTTTAACATTGTTTTCCAAAAAAATCTCACCTCGCCTTTTTTTAATTTACCATATTTTCAAAGCTTTTACAAGAAAGATTTTAACAATCGGCTTATAAAGCCAAAACTGCCGCTTTACAGTTTTTGTTTGTTGTATACGCAGGTTTTAAAGGCAAAATAGCAATGCGTAAATCGCAAACAACAAAAAAACAAAAAAGGCAGAAATGGAAAAATGAAAACAATTAAGAGAACGGCAATAATAATTTTAACTTTATTTATAATAAGCGCGGTTTCCATAAGCGCATCTGCAACCGACCATTACGTTGTAAGCGGCGACAGTATGTGGAAGATATCCCGCGCATACGGCGTTAGCTTGGATAGCCTTATAAAGGCAAACCCGCAGGTTAAAAACCCCAGCCTTATATACCCCGGCGATATATTGTACGTGCCGGACGGCAACAGCACAACCACCCAGGCGCAATCCGTTTTACAGCTAACCAACAATTATAGAAGCCAATACGGAAAAAAGGCGTTAAAGTTGGATGCAGAGCTTTGCCGTGTTGCACAGGCTAAGGCGGACGATATGGCGGCTAAGGGCTATTTTTCGCACACAAGCCCAACCTACGGCAGCCCTTCCCAAATGCTTAAAAGCTTTGGCGTAGGCTACCGATATATGGGCGAGAACATCGCCAAGGGCTACAACAGCGCTTCCTCCGTTGTTAATGGCTGGATGAACAGCCAAGGGCATAGGGAAAACATTTTAAACGGAAACTTTGGCAGCCTTGGCGTTGGATATAATGCGCAGGCAAAGACTTGGGTACAAATATTTACCGACTAATTAAACGGGGATGTAAAAAAAGGCCGGACCGCAAGAAAATTATATATACGGCATTTATTGTAGCTAATCGTGGCAAGAAGCCACGATTAGCTAATTATAATATATTTTTCTTGCTATGAACGAACTTCACTTCGCAGTACTTCTGTACAGCTTCAGTTCAGTTCGTCCATTCCAACCATTTTTTCCTATCCCCAATAAAAGGGGCTGTCTCATAGCATTAACAAATTGTGAACGCTATGTGCAACCTTAACAAAAAAATCAAGGGCATTATTTGGCTGCCCTTGATTTTTTTGTTGCTTTTGTATATGGTTTTATCTCAAAATTTCAATTTGAGACAG
>JAZNUB010000026.1:0-69061 GCA_045592105.1 Eubacteriales bacterium
AAAAAAGACAGCCGCACGTGAGCGGCTGCCTGTGAGTGTAATGCGGTGTCAAACTTCAGTAGCTCCTTTTAGGGGCGAAGCCTGTAATTGCCCCTTATAGGGGCTGTGCAAGCCACCGGTTCAACCGGTGGTTCTGACTTAGTGATAACTATTATTTCTTTTCTTCCTTCTTGTTGTAGATCTTATCAGCATCAACAAGAGTGATTATAGCCATCTCAGCACCGTCGCCACGACGGGGACCGAGCTTAAGAACTCTGGTATAGCCACCGTTTCTGTCTGCATAAGCAGGAGAAATTTCGTTGAAAAGCTTATATGCAACTGCTTCCTTCTTTATGAAGGCGAGAGCACGTCTTTTATTGGCAAGGGTGTTTACCTTACCCAAAGTTATCATCTTCTCTGCAAGAGCGCTAACTTCCTTAGCCCTTGTCAAAGTAGTTTCTATTTTACCGTTTTCAAGCAGAAATGTTACCATACCCTTGAGCATAGCCATTCTGTGGTCGGTTTTTCTGCCAAGCTTTCTTGTTCCGGGCATTATTTATTGCCTCCTTTATCAGAATTATGGTTTAGTCCTCGGTTTTCTTAAGGGAAAGACCAAGCGACTGAAGCTTTTGTATCACTTCTTCAAGCGACTTTTTACCAAGATTTCTTACCTTAATCATATCTTCTTCTGTTCTGTTGGTGAGGTCCTCAACAGTGTCGATACCTGCACGCTTAAGACAGTTGAAGCTTCTTACGGACATATCAAGCTCTTCAATGGTCATTTCAAGAACCTTTTCCTTTTGGGTTTCGGGTCTATCAACCATTATTTCCTCGTTCTTTGCGGTTTCAGAAAGCTCAACAAACAAGTTAAGATGCTCGTTAAGTATCTTCGCAGCAAGAGAAACAGCTTCTTTTGCGTTGATAATGCCGTTTGTGTCTATGCTAAGAGTAAGCTTATCAAAATCCGTTATATTGCCTACACGGGTGTTTTCAACGGTGTAATTAGCGCTGTAAACAGGCGTGTAGATGGAATCGGTATAAATAACGCCCAAAACAGGTTGACCGTTCTGCTTGTTCTTGTCGGAGGAAACGTATCCTCTGCCATGTTCAAAGGTTATTTCCATATAAAACTCGTGGCCTTCTTCAACAGAAACAAGGTGATGATCCTTATTAAGGATTTCTATATCACTGTCAACTTGGATATCGCCTGCGGTAATTTCGGCATAGCCGCTACCTTCAACGATAACAGTTTTGGGAGAAGCACAGTGCAGCTTTGCCACTATGCCCTTAACGTTCATAACAATTTCCGTAACGTCCTCTTTAACACCGGGGATTGTAGATATTTCGTGCAAAGCACCGTCTATCTTAATGCTGGTTGCAGCAACGCCGGGCAAAGAGCTTAAAAGTACGCGTCTAAGTGAATTGCCAAGGGTTGTACCGTAACCGCGTTCAAGGGGTTCAATGACAAAAGTGCCGTGTTTACCGTCCTCACTAAGGTCGGCTGTAACTATGTTCGGTCTTTCTATCTCAATCATCTGTCTACCTCCTATTGAAATCAACAACCGCTAATCTTGTTATTAACGGCGTATATGCCATTACTTGGAGTACAACTCTACTATCAGATGCTCCTCGAACGGGAAATCTACGTCTTCTCTGGTAGGAAGCGCGGCGATGGTGGCAACGGCATTTTCCTTGTCCACTTCTATCCACGCAGGTACTGACCTTCCGGAGATATTTTCGATAAGCATTTTAATAAGTGCGCTCTTGCGGCTGGATTCCTTAACGGTAATCACATCACCCTTCTTAACGAGGATGGAAGGAATGTTTGCCTTCTTGCCGTTAATCTGGAAGTGGCCGTGACGAACGAGCTGACGTGCCTGACGGCGGCTGTCTGCCATACCCATACGGTAAACAACGTTGTCAAGTCTGGTTTCAATCATAGTAAGAAGGTTTTCACCGGTTTGACCGGGCTTCTTATCAGCCTTCTCAAAATAATTGTTAAACTGCTTCTCTAAAATACCATAGTACCTTCTTGCCTTCTGTTTTTCACGAAGCTGCAAGCCATATTCCTTAACTCTCTTTCTGCCGGCGTTTGCACCGTGCTGACCGGGTGCCTTTGCTCTTCTAACGAGGGGGCACTTATCAGATGTGCACTTGTCGCCTTTAAGAAACAGCTTTGTATTCTCTCTGCGGCAAAGTCTGCACGCAGGACCGGTATATCTTGCCATTAGTTAATCCTCCTATTATTTTAAGACTAAACGCGTCTTCTCTTGGGCGGACGGCAGCCGTTGTGCGGTATGGGCGTAACGTCCTTAATGGAAACAACGTCAAGACCGGCAACCTGAAGCGCTCTTATAGCTGCTTCTCTACCTTGGCCGGGGCCCTTTACGTATACTTCAACAGTCTTAAGACCGTGCTCCATTGCTGCCTTAGCTGCAGTTTCTGCTGCCATCTGAGCTGCAAAGGGAGTAGACTTACGGGAACCTCTATAACCAAGCTCGCCTGCGGAAGCCCAGCTTATTGCATTGCCATTGGTATCGGAAATGGTAACTATCGTGTTGTTGAAGCTGGAACTGATATGAGCAGCACCGCGCTCAATATTTTTACGCTCACGACGCTTCTTTGTGACAACCTTTTTTGCTTTTGCCATAATTTACCTTTCCCTCCTATTACTTCTTCTTGTTTGCAATGGTCTTTGCGGGACCCTTGCGTGTTCTTGCATTGGTCTTGGTTCTCTGACCTCTAACAGGAAGACTTCTTCTATGTCTTCTGCCACGGTAGCAGTCTATTTCAACCATGCGCTTAATGTTAAGTGCAACTTCACGGCGAAGGTCACCTTCAACCATGTAATCTCTCTCGATAACCTCACGAAGCTTTGCGATATCGTCTTCGGTTAAATCCTTAACTCTGGTATCGGGATTAACACCGGTCTTTGCAAGGATCTCGTTAGAGCGAGATCTACCAATACCGTAAATGTAGGTAAGACCGATCTCTACGCGTTTTGCGTTTGGAATATCAACACCGGATATACGAGCCATTATTACACCTCTCTTTAACCTTGTTTTTGCTTATGCTTGGGGTTTTCGCAAATAACCATTATTTTGCCTTTTCTTTTGATGATTTTGCACTTCTCGCAAATCTTTTTTACAGAAGGCCTAACTTTCATTTCATTACCTCCATAGGCTTATTTATGCCTGAATGTTATCCTTCCTTGGGACAAATCGTATACGGAAACCTCAACGGTAACAGCATCGCCCTGCAATATCTTAATGTAGTGCATACGCATTTTACCGGAAATATGTGCCGTAATGATATGGCCGTTGGAAAGCTTTACTTTAAACATAGTATTGGGAAGAACTTCCGTTACTACGCCTTCAAATTCAATAACATCGTCTTTAGCCAGAATAAATCCCTCCGTTAATTAATCACAGCTTTGACCGCCGGCGTTTACCGTGTCACGAATGAACGCATGTATCGCCTTGTTGGTCATTGGACCGCTGTAAATAGCGGCATCTTCAAATAATACTATATGCTTTAGCTTTTTGCGCTTTGGCTTTTGTACCTTACGTTGTTTTCCATCGGCAAGAAGAAGATATTCTCCCTGCTCTTCCAGCACACAAAGGATGCATCCTTTATCGTGCCCTGCTGTTGAAACAACCAGACGACCGACAAAGCTCATATAAACACCCCTTTACGAAAGTGCCGTTAGTATAACGGGGCCATTTTCGGTAAGGACTATGGAATTTTCATAATGCGCGGACAAGCTGCCGTCTTTTGTAACGACCGTCCATTCATCAGACAGCACCTTAACACCGTAGCCACCAACATTTACCATCGGCTCTATTGCCAAGGTCATGCCGGACATAAGACGTACACCGCGCCCTGCGCGCCCGAAATTAGGTACGCTGGGGTCCTCGTGCAGGTCTCTTCCAATGCCGTGCCCTACATAATCACGAACTACCGAAAAGCCGTTTGCCTCTACATACTGCTGAACAGCCGCTGAAATATCGCCCAAACGGTTGCCGGGCAACGCCTGTTCTATCCCGCGGTAAAAGCTTTGCTCCGTTACGGATATTAGCTTTGCCGCTTCCGCCGAAACGTTGCCAACGGCAAAGGTTGCGGCGCAGTCGCTATGAAAGCCTTTGTAGAAAGCTCCAACGTCTATTTTCACGATATCACCGTCCTTAAGCTCGCGCTGTGACGGTATGCCGTGGATAACCTCATTATTAACGCTGACACACGCACTGCCGGGAAATCCGCCGTAACCAAGGAAGGAAGGGGTTGCACCGTGCGACATTATTGTTTGCCGTATCTTTGCATCAATGGCAGCGGTTGTAACACCCGCTTTTGCCATTTCACCACCAACCGACCTGGCTAAGGCTGCAATTTTGCCCGAATCACGCATTAGCGCAATGTCAAGCTTGCTTTTTAGTATAATCATTATATACCGAGGGCAGCTTTCATTAGTGCTGTTATTTCATCAACACTACCTTGCCCCTTAACGGACTTGAGGATGCCCTTGTCGCTATAATAATCTTTAAGCGGCTCGGTTTCCTTGTGATAGGTGTTAAGCCTGTTCAAAACAACCTCAGGCTTATCATCATCACGGATAAGCAGTTCTGCATCACATACATCACACTTATCGCCTTTGGAAGAGGGGTTATATATAGTATGGAAAGTAGCGCCGCAGGTTTTGCAAACTCTTCTGCCGCCCATTCTTTCAACTATCGCATCATCGGAAACCTCAAGAGAAGCAACAACGTCTATCTTAACGCCCATGCTGTCAAGTGCAACAGCCTGAGGTACTGTACGGGGGAACCCGTCCAATATAAAGCCGTTCTTGCAATCGTCCTTTGCAAGGCGTTCCTTAATGATGCCGATAACAACCTCATCGGGAACAAGTGCGCCCGCATCCATATAGCTCTTAGCGGAAAGCCCCATAGGGGTGCCTTCCTTAACGGCTGCGCGGATTATAGCGCCCGTGGATATGGTGGGGATCTGTAAATCTTTGCTTATTATTTCTGCCTGGGTGCCTTTACCTGCACCGGGAGGGCCAAATAAAATTATATTCATACTATCGCCTCTTATTCAAGGAAGCCCTTGTAGTGACGCATTGTCACTTCGCTCTCAAGTTCCTTGATAACTTCGTTTACAACGCCTACAACGATTATGATGGAGGAGCCGCCGAATACAAGGTAACCGAGGTTAGACTCAGGCCAAAGAAGAGATAAAAGCTGCGGGAACACTGCGATAACGCCGAGGAACAAAGCACCGATAAGGGTAACTCTGTTAAGCACCTTTCTGATGTAGTTAGCAGTGGGTGCACCGGGGCGGTAGCCAAGTATAGTGCCGCCATTCTTCTTCAAATTGTTTGCAACTTCTATGGGGTTAAAGCTTATTGCAAGATAGAAGTATGCGAATGCGATTATAAGAATAAAGTTTAATGCAATACCGAAAGCACCTGTCATAGAGAAGAAACGAAGAACAGAATTGTTCTGGTCCCAACCGAATATCAAACCCAGAGTTGCAGGGAGAGATACGATAGACTGTGCAAAAATTATAGGCATTACACCGGACATGTTAAGCTTGATGGGAAGGTGGGTATTCATACCACCGTACATCTTTCTGCCAACGGTACGCTTTGCGTACTGAACAGGAAGCCTTCTTTCAGCATCGTTCATCCATACTATGAAGGTTATAACTGCAAGCATTATAACTGCTGCGATTATAACGTAAAGCCAACCAAGGGTAGTACCCTGGATAACCTGGATAGAGGTGCTTATCATAACACCGAAACGAGAAACGATGTTGAAGAAAAGGATTATAGAGATACCGTTGCCGATACCGCTATCGTTAATCTTTTCGCCAAGCCACATAATGAGGGATGCACCTGCAACGTAAGAAGTTACAATAACAACGCCTGCGAAGAAGCTTGTATCGAAAAGTACGCCGCTTTGTCTTTTCATCGTAAGATAGTAACCTAAAGCAGTGATAACTGCAAGAATGATGGTAACATATCTTGTGATTTGGGTTATCTTCTTCTGACCGTCAGGCTCCTTTGCCATTCTCTCAAGCGGAGGGATGGCAATTGTGAGGAGCTGCATAACTATGGAAGAAGTGATGTACGGCGTGATGGAAAGTGCAAACAAAGTACCTTGAGAGAAGCTGGAGCCGGACAAGATGTTCAAGTAACCGAAAATCGTGTCTGTAGCGCCTTCAAAGGTGCTTGCCCACACAGAGCTGTTTACATAAGGAACGGGGATAACACAGCCTATTCTGTAAAGAATAATTATGAAAGCTGTGAAAAGTATTTTACGTCTGGTGTCTTCAATGTGCCAAGCATTTTTAATTGTTTGAAACATCTTATATCACCTGCGCCTTCCCGCCTGCTGCTTCAATCTTTTCTTTTGCTGTTGCGGAGAAGACAGCGGCTTCAACGGTGAGTTTCTTTGTGAGTTCGCCGTTGCCGAGAACCTTAAGACCGTCAAGCGCTTTATTGAGTATGCCACTTGCAAGCAAGGTTTCAATGTTGATAACGCTGCCGTCATCAAAATCGTTAAGCTTGCTTACGTTGATTATAGCATACTGCTTAGAGAAATGGTTGTTAAACCCTCTCTTGGGAAGCCTTCTGTATATCGGAAGCTGACCACCCTCGAAACCGGGACGAACACCGCCGCCGGAACGGGCTTTTTGACCTTTATGACCGCGACCTGCGGTTTTACCGTTACCACTTGCAGGGCCTCTACCCTTTCTAAAGCGGGAAGCGGTGGAACCAACAGCCGGAGAAAGCTCGTGAAGCTTCATAACATTTCCTCCTTTTTACAATTAATCAGCGTTTTCAACGCTTACAAGGTGAGCTATAACATTGATCTTACCGTTGATAGCGTCGTTAACTTCAACAACCTTGCTATCGCCGATCTTTGTCAATGCGAGAGATTTGCAGGTAAGTATCTGATTTTCCTTACGGCCTATCAGACTTTTCTTCAAAGTAATTTTAACCTTTGCCATTATTAAATCCCCCTTTAGCCTATTATGTCGCTAGCGCTTTTGCCGCGCTTAAGAGCAACTTCTTCAACCGTGGTAAGTGCCTTGAGAGCTTCAAAAGTAGCCTTAGACACGTTGCAAGGGTTGTTGGAACGAAGCGACTTTGCACGGATATCTCTAATGCCAGCTGCATCGAGAACTGCACGCATTGTGCCGCCTGCTATGATACCGGTACCGGGAGCTGCGGGCTTAAGAAGAACTCTGCCTGCACAATACTCACCAATGATTTCGTGAGGGATTGTGGTGCCGCGGAGACTAACCTTAACCATGTTACGCTTTGCTGCCTCGATAGCTTTTCTTATAGCGTCCGGAACTTCTGCGCTCTTGCCGCTGCCAACGCCAACGTGACCGTTACCGTCACCAACAACAACCAATGCGGAGAATCTTCTTATACGACCGCCTTTAACAGTCTTAGATACGCTCTTGGTGTTTACAAGGGTTTCCTTGAGCTCACCAAGCTGTGTGTAATCAACTTTTTGTGCCATTCGTACTTTCCTCCCTTAAAACTTCAAGCCGGCTTCACGTGCGCCGTCAGCAAGCTCTTTTACTCTACCGTGATAGAGGTAGCCGCCTCTGTCGAAAACGACATTTTCGATGCCCTTTTCAAGCGCCTTCTTGCCTATAAGGAGACCCAACTGCTTGGCACCTTCCTTGTTACCGCCGTTGCCTTCAAAGCCCTTTTCGTTAGTAGCTGCTGCAACGAGGGTTCTACCGGTTTCATCATCAATGATCTGTGCGCTTATGTTCTTGAGAGAACGGTATACGCAAAGACGGGGAGCGGAAGCGGTACCGAATATCTTACCTCTTACCCTTCTGTGTCTACGAAGACGTTTTTGATTCTTATCGGGACGAGTTACCATAACTTACACACTCCTTTCTTACTTACCGGCTTTACCGGCCTTGCGCCTAATCTTTTCATCGGAATACTTGATTCCCTTGCCAAGATAAGGTTCAGGCGGGCGTTTAGCTCTGATTTCTGCTGCAAGCTGACCAACAACCTGTCTGTTTGCACCGGAAACAACAACTTTGTTCGGCGTAGGTGTTTCAATAGTAACACCTTCGGGAGAATCAAAGTATACGGGATGAGAGTAACCAATGTTAAGAACGAGCTTCTTGCCTTCCATAGCTGCCTTGTAACCAACACCGTTTATCTCAAGCTCCTTCTTGAAGCTTTCGTGACAACCGTTAACCATGTTAGCAGCGAGGGAACGTGTAAGACCGTGAAGGGACTTGTGTTCCTTGCTATCGGAGGGGCGTTCTACTGTGAGGACACCGTTCTCAAGCTTGAAGGACATATCGGGATGGAACTTTTGAGTAAGCTCACCCTTGGGGCCCTTAACCTTCATAACGTTACCCTCTTCAAAAACAACGTCCACACCGGCGGGAACGATAATGGGTTTCTTACCTATTCTAGACATATCATTATCCTCCTTACCATACGAAGGCGAGAACTTCGCCGCCGATGTTTTCTTTTCTTGCCTGCTTATCGGTCATGATGCCCTTGCTGGTGGAAAGGATTGCAATACCGAGGCCGTTTCTAACCTTGGGAATATCCTTGCATGCAGCGTAAATCTTAAGACCGGGCTTAGATACTCTGCGAAGACCCTCTATAATGCGGGTTTTGCCTTCGCCGTACTTAAGAGTAACCGTAATAACGCCCTGCTTATCGTCATCAGTAACCTTATAATCCTTTATAAAGCCTTCGTCAAGAAGTATCTGAGCAATAGCTTTCTTAAGGTTAGAGGCAGGTATATCAACGGTTTCGTGCTTTTCACTGTTTGCGTTTCTGATTCTTGTGAGCATATCAGCTACAACGTCTGTCATTTGCATATTTCTTACCTCCTACCTTATTACCAGCTTGCTTTCTTAACGCCGGGAATCTGACCGCTGTAAGCCAGATTTCTGAAGCATATACGACATACACCGTACTTACGGAGATATGCGTGCGGACGACCACAAATCTTACATCTGTTGTAAGAACGGGTAGAGAACTTAGGCTCTTTCTGCTGCTTCAATTTCATTGCTGTTTTTGCCATAATGCTTTACCCCCTTACTTTGCGAACGGAGCGCCGAGAAGCTTTAAAAGCTCTCTTGCTTCTTCGTCTGTATTTGCAGTTGTTACGAAAATTATATCCATACCCCTGATCTTGTCTACCTTATCGTATTCGATTTCAGGGAATATAAGCTGTTCTTTGATACCCATAGAGTAGTTGCCTCTACCGTCAAAGCTGTTGGGGTTGATGCCCTTAAAGTCTCTAACGCGGGGGAGTGAAAGGTTGAAGAACTTATCAACAAACTCATACATCATTTCGCCGCGAAGGGTTACCTTAGCACCGATCTTAACACCTGCACGAAGCTTGAAGTTTGCAACAGACTTCTTAGCGGTGGTGGGAACAGCCTTCTGACCTGTTATCAAAGTAAGGTCTGCTATAATAGCGTCCAAAATCTTGGGGTTATCCTTGCATTCGCCGTCGCCAACGTTGAGAACAACTTTGGAAAGCTTGGGAATCTGCATAGGAGTTTTATAGTTGAACTTACTCATCAAAGCAGGAGCAACGTCGCTTTTATAAAATTCACAAAGTCTTGACATGTTTTATCCTCCTTTAATTATAAGTTCTCGCCGCATTTAACGCAAACACGAACGCGTTCACCGTTTGCGTTAACCTGATGGCGAACTCTGCGGCCTGCCTTGCACTTATCGCAGTAAAGCATAACCTTGGAAGCGTAAATAGCGCCCTCGGTCTTTATGATGCCGCCTGCTTCGCCCTGTCTCTTGGGCTTAACGTGCTTGGAAACCATGTGAACACCTTCAACGATAACTTTGCCTTCCTTAGGGGAAACGGCAATAACCTTACCGATAGAGGGCTCTTTCATATTGGCATATTTACCAGAGATAACAATAACTTTGTCACCAGTTTTTACATGCATCTTACTCATTATGACGCTACCTCCTTAAACAACTTCCGGTGCCAAGGAGAGTATCTTCATATAGTCTTTTTCACGAAGCTCTCTTGCAACGGGCCCAAAGATACGAGTACCCTTAGGATTTTTGTCTTCTTTAATTATAACGGCAGCATTGTCGTCAAATTTAACGTAAGAACCGTCTGCGCGGCGCACACCCTTAACTGTTCTAACCACAACAGCTCTAACTACTTCACCCTTCTTAACAACGCCACCAGGAGCTGCCTTCTTAACGGAAGCTACTATAACGTCGCCAACACCGGCGTAGCGTCTGCCTGTACCGCCCAGTACACGGATGCACATTATTTCCTTGGCGCCGGTATTATCGGCAACCTTCAAATAGGATTGTTGTTGTACCATATATGTGTCCTCCTTTCACTGTGCGGCTTATTTGGCCTTCTCAATTATTCTGATAACTCTGAAATACTTGTCCTTAGACAGGGGGCGAGTTTCCATTATTTCAACGGTATCGCCTATTCCGCATTCATTGTTCTCATCGTGTGCCTTAAAACGAACGGTACGCTTAACGATTTTGTTGTAAAGCGGGTGCTTTACGTTATCAACTATAGATACGACAACGGTCTTATCCATCTTATCGCTTACGACCTTGCCCACTCTTGTTTTTCTTAATGCTCTTTCCATTAATCATACCCTCCTGCTTAGGCTCTGTCAGCCAGTTCCTTCTCGCGAAGAACTGTCATTATACGAGCAATAGTCTTTTTGGTTTCAACTATCTTCATAGGGTTGTCAAGCTGATTGATGGAGTGCTGGAAACGAAGATTAAAATAAACTTCTTTCTGCTCACGCAGTGCCTTTTCAAGCTCGGAGGCAGACATTTCTCTAAGTTCAGTTGCTTTCATGTTCATTATCCTCCTTATGCTTCAAGGTCTTTCTTGGTCGCAAACTTACACTTAATGGGAAGCTTGTGGGACGCAAGACGCATTGCTTCGCGAGCGATTTCATCAGAAACGCCATCCATCTCGAACAGAACTCTGCCCGGCTTAACTACTGCAACCCAGTATTCAGGAGAACCTTTACCGGAACCCATTCGGGTTTCAGCAGGCTTTTCTGTTATGGGCTTATCGGGGAATATCTTTATCCAAACGCGGCCGCCTCTCTTGATGTAACGCGTCATAGCGATACGGGCTGCCTCTATCTGGTTGCTTGTAATCCAAGCGGGTTCAGTAGCAACAAGACCGTATTCACCGTTGGTTATCTTGTTGCCGCGCATTGCCTTACCGGTAAGTCTACCGCGCTGAACTCTTCTGTATTTAACTCTCTTAGGCATTAACATGATTTATTTGCCTCCTTCCGAAGGGGTACGCTTAACTTCGGGAAGCACTTCACCCTTGTAGATCCATACTTTAATACCGATCTTACCGTAGGTGGTGTTTGCTTCATAGAAGCCATAATCTATGTCCGCCCTCAAAGTCTGAAGGGGAATTGTACCCTCGTGGTAATGTTCGCTTCTTGCTATCTCGGCACCGCCAAGACGGCCGCTAACCATTATCTTTATACCCTTAGCACCAGCCTTCATTGCCTTGCCTATGCTTTGCTTCATAGCGCGGCGGAAGGAAATTCTCTTTTCAAGCTGGGTTGCGATGTTTTCTGCAACAAGCTGAGAATTTGTATCAACCTGCTTAACTTCAACAACGCTTATAGCAACCTGATTACGGCCGGTGAAGTTCTTAATTTCTGCCTTAAGCTTTTCAAGCTCGGCACCGCCCTTACCGATTATGATACCGGGCTTTGCGCAGTGGATTATAACACGAAGTCTGCTGCTTGCACGCTCGATTTCAATCTTAGGAACGCCTGCCTGCTTAACCTTTTCTTTAAGCCATGTTCTGAGCTTGTAGTCGGCAACGATAGTATCGCCAAGCTCCTCGTCCTTTACAAACCAGCGGGAGTCCCAATCTTTAATGACACCAACGCGCAGTCCGTGCGGATTAACTTTTTGTCCCATACTCTGCTGCCTCCTATTCCTTTTCCTTAAGCACGATAGTGATGTGAGAAGTACGCTTGATTATTCTTGCTGCGCCGCCGCGAGCTCTGGGCATTACTCTCTTCATACCCTTGAGCATACCGGGTGTTACGAAGCAGGTTGCAACGTAAAGCTTTTCAACGTCCATACCGTGATTGTTTTCTGCGTTTGCTACTGCAGATTTAAGAAGCTTGCTTACGCTTTCGCAAGCTATTTTGTTGGTTGTTTTCAAGATAGCTGCAGCAGTTGCAACGTCCTTACCTCTGATGAGGTCGAGAACTATCTGCACCTTACGGGGAGACATACGCAACTGTCTGAGATATGCTTTTGCTACTCTTTCTTCCATTGTTGTATCTCCTTTCCCGTATTACTTACCGTTATTAGAGGTCTTGGAGCCTGCGTGACCTCTGAAGGTACGAGTGGGTGCAAATTCACCAAGTTTATGACCAACCATGTCCTCTACTACGTATACCGGAACATGGGTTTTACCGTTGTGAACGGCGATTGTGTGACCTACAAATTCAGGGAATATTGTAGAGGAACGAGACCACGTCTTAAGAACGCGCTTTTCGCCCTTTTTATTCATATCGCACACGCGGCTGTAAAGCTTAGCTTCAACAAACGGTCCCTTTTTAACACTTCTGCTCATTATCGTTCCTCCTTATTTGTCGTTTCTGCGCTTTACTATGAACTTATTGGTGCGAGCCTTCTTGCTTCTGGTCTTATAACCAAGAGCGGGCTTACCCCAAGGTGTGACAGGAGAAGGTCTACCAATAGGAGAACGACCTTCACCACCGCCGTGCGGGTGGTCACACGGGTTCATAACGGAACCGCGTACAGTAGGTCTAATACCAAGGTGGCGGGTCTTACCGGCCTTACCAAGCTTGATATTTTCATGTTCAAGGTTACCAACCTGACCGATTGTTGCGATGCAGTTCAAACGAATGTATCTAACTTCGCCGGAAGGAAGTCTAACCTGTGCCATACCGTTTTCTTTAGCCATAAGCTGAGCTGCGCTGCCTGCACTTCTAACAAGCTGTGCGCCCCTGCCGGGATAAAGCTCTATATTGTGGATAAAGGTACCAACGGGGATGGAGGAGATAGGAAGGGTGTTACCGGGCTTAATGTCAGCATTTGCGCCGCTGTAAAGCACGTCACCAACCTTAACACCGTTAGGAGCTATAATGTAGCTCTTCTTACCGTTTTCATCTGCAAGAAGTGCTATATAAGCAGTACGGTTGGGGTCGTATTCGATAGCGGTAACGGTGTTAGCAAGGTCGGACTGACGCTTGAAGTCGATAATTCTGTACTTCTTCTTGTTGCCGCCGCCGCGATGACGAACCGTTATTCTACCTGTGTTGTTACGACCGGAATTCTTCTTAAGAACCGTAATAAGGCTCTTTTCGGGAGTCTTTTTGGTTATCTCTTCGAAAGAAGGGCTAGCCATATTTCTTCTCGAGGGAGTTGTAGGTTTATATGTCTTTGTTGCCATTTATAATAACTCCTTTCGATTACATCAAGCTGTCAAAGAACTCAATCGTCTTTGAATCAGCAGTAAGCTTAACAAAAGCCTTTTTCCATGCTGCGGTCTTACCGTAGTGGTAGCCAAGCCTTTTAGCTTTAGCTTTGCAGTTGATGGTAGTAACCTTTTCTACCTCAACCTTAAAGATTTCTTCAACAGCAGCTTTTATTTCTTGTTTGTTAGCATCAATTGCAACCTTGAAGGTGTACTTCTTGTCCTGCATATCTGCTATGGAAGCCTCGGTTATAACCGGCTTCAATATAATATCGTAGCAAGTTTTCATTACGCGTAGACCTCCTCTAACTTAGCAACAGCGTCCTTAGCTATAACGAGCTTGTCACAGTTAAGTATGTCGTAAACGTTGATGGTGTTTACAGGTGTTGCCTTTACGCCGGGGATGTTACCTGCAGAGCGGTAAACAACCTGATCTGCTTCAGCGGTAACAATAAGGGTTTTGCCGGTTGCGTTTACTGCCTTAAGGAACTCAGCAACAGCCTTCGTCTTGTATTCGGTCAGTGCGATATTGTCAATAACAATCAGTTCACTGTCGGCTACCTTGGACGAAAGTGCGCTTCTCATAGCAACCTTCTTAACCTTCTTGTTTATGCTGATCTTATAAAGTCTGGGCTTCGGGCCGAGAGCGACACCACCGTGGGTCCACTGAGGGGAGCGGGTGCTGCCCTGTCTTGCTCTGCCTGTACCCTTTTGTCTCCAGGGCTTTCTGCCGCCGCCGGAAACTTCGCTTCTTGTAAGTGTGGACTGTGTGCCCTGTCTCTGATTAAGGAGGTATGCTCTTACAACAGAGTGGAGCACGGGGCCATTAACTTCTGCACCGAAAACAACATCGGAAAGCTCTATCTCACCGCAGTTGCCGCCTTGCATATTGAGTATGTTAAGTTTAGGCATGTCTTTTCCTCCTTATTTTACTGTGTTGCGGATATAAACTATACCGCCGCGGGAACCGGGAACGGCGCCCTTTATTGCTATAAGGTTCTTCTCTTTGTCAATCTTAACAACGTCAAGATTAAGAGTGGTAACCTTTTCATTACCGTACTGACCAGCCATCTTCTTGTTCTTCATAACTCTGGAAGGATCGCTGTTAGCGCCCATAGAACCAACCTGACGGTGAACAGGGCCTGTACCGTGGGACATTCTAAGTCTGTGGCAACCCCATCTCTTGATAACACCGGAGAAGCCGCGGCCCTTAGTCATACCGGTCACGTCAACCTTCTCGCCAACCTCGAAGGTATCAGCCTTAACTACGTCACCTACGTTGAGGGAAGCACAGTCTTCAAGTCTGAACTCCTTAAGGTATCTCTTATAAGCCACATCCGCCTTAGCGAAATGACCCTTAAGAGGTTTGCTCAACTTTCTTTCCTCTATTTCAGAGAAACCAAGCTGAACTGCTTCATAACCGTCCTTCTCAATGGTCTTCTTCTGAACCACCACGCACGGTCCGGCACTGATAACCGTTACGGGTATCACATTGCCTTTCTCATCAAAGATCTGCGTCATGCCTATCTTTTTACCGATGATGCCTTTTTTCATTTAATTTTTCCTCCTTACGGTTATTGGTTACAAAGCACTTAGCCTTGCAACATGACCGTTATTTTACGCTTTACGCGTAATTGTCAATTTGTTTGGTGCGCTTAGCGCTTACGGTTTGAATTAAAGCTTAATCTCGATATCAACGCCTGCAGGCATTTCGATAGTCATAAGCGCTTCAACTGCCTTCTGAGAGGGCTTAATAATGTCGATAAGACGCTTGTGAGTTCTGCGTTCAAACTGTTCGCGGCTGTCCTTATACTTGTGAACCGCACGAAGTATTGTGATGATTTCCTTATCGGTGGGAAGCGGGATAGGGCCGGAAACGGAAGCGCCGTTTCTCTTAGCGGTTTCCACTATCTTCTCTGCGCACTGGTCGATAAGTGTGTGGTCGTAGGATTTAAGACGAATCCTAAGCTTTTCTTTGTTTGCCATGTTTTGTGCCTCCTAATTAATAATATAAAGTATTCAACTTGGTGGCAGGGTCTTAACACGCTGTCGGGCGTTTCAAACAACACCCTTAAAAAAGCGCTTTTCCCATCGCCCGATTGACGGACATACTCCACGGAAATTACCTGCATGGCGGCAGCAACTTCCCGCTTCATCGCACTCAAGCCCTATAAGTATACCAAAACCTTTGTGCAATTGCAATAGTTTTCTACAAAAAAATATATGTTTTGTGCCAAAAATATTGTAAACATTTTGTGAACTTGAAAGGCGTTTTTTCTAATTATTGTAAAACCCCTTTTATTTTGAGAAACAATGTGCTATAATTATCGCAGTATATATAAAGGAAGGTTTTTAGCTTATGCTTAATATGTATAACAAATGGCTTAACTCCCCCTGTGTTGACGAGCAGACTAAAGAGGAGCTGCGCGCAATAGCGAATAACGAGGAGGAGATAATTGCAAGGTTTGGCGTACCGATGGAGTTTGGTACGGCAGGTCTTCGCAGTATAATGACGGCAGGCACAGGCAGAATGAACGTATACACCGTTGCCCACACCACGGCAGGGCTTGCAAAGCTTATTCTTGACAAAGGCGGCAAGGACCGCGGTGTTGCAGTTGCTTATGACAGCCGCATAAACTCCACCCTATTCGCTAAGGCTGCAAGCGAGGTGCTTGCGGCTAACGGGATAAAGGTTTATTTCTTTGAAAGCCTGCGCCCCACGCCTGAGCTTTCGTTTGCTATCCTGCATTTAAATTGTATCGCAGGTATAAACATTACAGCTTCTCACAACGCTATGGAATATAACGG
Source organism: Eubacteriales bacterium (assembly GCA_045592105.1). Classification (GTDB taxonomy): domain Bacteria; phylum Bacillota; class Clostridia; order Oscillospirales; family CAG-382; genus SIG636. The sequence continues at coordinate 16,290 of JAZNUB010000026.1, forward strand.
CTACAAGGTTTATTGGGAGGATGGCGCACAGCTTCCGCCTGACCATGCCGCTGTTGTTTCCGCAGCCGTTGCTGATACCGATATATTTGAGGGTGTTAAACGTATGCCCTTTGACAAGGCAGTAAGCCAAGGGATAATAGAGATAATAGGCAAAGAGCTTGACGAGGCTTATCTTGAAGCAGTTCTTGCTTGCCGCGTTTGCCCCGATGCTACCGAAAACTATGGTGACAGCCTTAATATCATATACACACCTTTGCACGGCGCAGGCTACAGGCTTGTTCCTGAGGTTTTGAAGCGCGCAGGCATCAACAACCTCCGCGTTGTACCCTCACAGGCAGAGCCTGATGGGCGCTTCCCCACCGTTAAATCACCCAACCCCGAAAGCAAGGAATGCTTTGCAGACGGTATAGATATGGCGCTTTCCGCAGGCGGCGCGTGCGACCTTATTCTTGCAACCGACCCCGATAGCGACCGTGTTGGTATCGTTGTTAAGGATGCAAGCGGCTTGTTTGTTCCCTTCTCCGGCAATCAGGTTGGCGCATTGCTTATTGAATACATCATTAAGGGCAGAAAAGAAAAAGGCACAATGCCCGCTAACCCCTGTGCGGTTAAAAGCATTGTTTCCAGCGCTATGTTCGATGCTGTTTGTATGGCTAACGGCGTTAGCTGTATGAGCGTGCTTACAGGCTTTAAGTTTATCGGCGAAAAGATTAAGGAATTTGAACAGACAGGCTCACACGGGTTTATTCTCGGTTATGAGGAAAGCTACGGTTATCTGCCCGGCACCTACGCCCGCGATAAGGATGCGGTTGCTACCTCCCTGCTTATTGCAGAGATGGCGGCATACTATAAGTCGCAAGGTAAAACCCTTTACAGCGTGCTTATGGAAATGTACGAAAAGTATGGCTATTACAAGGAGCTTGGCATTAGCAACGTGGTAAAAGGCATAGACCCGATGAAGACCATGCGTGAGAAGATGGCAACGCTTCGTGCCGATGCGCTTAGGGAGATAGACGGTGTTGAGGTTTTGCGTATCAGAGATTACAAATCTGGCGAGATAACAAACCTTAAGGACCACAGCGTTTCTTCTACAAATCTTCCCTCCTCCAACGTTTTGTATTATGAGCTTGCAGACGGTAGCACCTACATAATTCGCCCCTCCGGTACTGAGCCCAAGATAAAAGTATACGTGCTTGCAAAAGGCTCATCTCTTGCAGAGGTGGACAAAAAGCTTTTAGGCTTTGGCGAATTTACAAAAACCTTGTTTTAACGGTTAAAGTATCCCCAAAATAAACACGGCACTCTTCAGTTGGTTGAAGAGTGCCTTTGTTTTTTACTGATTATATAAGAATAAATCAAACTTTATCGTTGGTTTGGTCGCCATTGCCGTTTATGGGGATAGCATCACCAAGATAGGTGGGCTTTACCTTGAATATACACGCAAAAAAATCTTTATTCCTTGCAAGTATCTCCCGCATAGTAAACTGCGTTTGACCAACGTACACGCGATAGTCCGAATGCACGCCGTATGCCTCTATCCCCAATTCGCGCGCGATATACAAAGCCCTATATAAATGGTATTCCTGCGTTACTATCAGCATTTTTTCAACGCCAAATATCTCTTTTGCCCTGTAAACGCTTTCATACGTAGAAAAGCCCGCGTGATCCATAAAAATGTCTGATGAAGGAACGCCCTTATCAATAGCAAACTGCTTCATAGCGTTCACCTCGTCGTAGGGGACGGTGCCGTGGTCACCACTCATAAGAAGCTTGGGTGCCGCACCGTTTTGATACAGCGCAACGCCGCATAACAGCCTATCCTCCAGCATATCGCTTGGCGTTTCACCGTTCACCTTACAGCCCAGAACAAGTATACAGTCCACACCCTCAAGCTTTGCCGCTTCCTCCGCTGTAAGCAGCTTGGCTTTACCAACGCTTTTAACGTATCCGTTTATACCAAAAACCCCAAGGAAGCCCAAAAGCATTCCCAAAGCCGCCACTAACGCTATGGATATAAGTATAGTTTTAGTTTTCTTTTTCATTACTATTCTCCAATAAAAACGCAAAGTTCGGGTGCCTTAATAACCAGCACCCGAACCATAACAGCCTTTATTTCACGATAACTGCAATACCATCAGGAATAACGGTTATCTTACTGTTTTTGCCCACGATTGCATCTGCTTTTTCCATTGCCTCCTCAAGTGTAAAGGCGTGTTGAATGTGCATAGCCTTTATCATCTCAGGGCTGCAATGCTTGCTTACAAGTATAACCGTGCATTTTGTTAATATACGCGCAAGAATCTGCGCTTCCCATTGGTCAAATTCCGTTTCAGATGGATGAACACCGTTTATCGCATCGTATGCATCCTTTGCAGAGGGCTTATCCGCAAGCAGCTTATAGAAAAACTCGCCGCCGTGACCATCCATACAAGAAGAAGCTATTATTACAACGCCGCCTTCTTTAACGCAAGCTTCCCCTGCCGTCATCCCCTTAACCGTTTGATATATGTTTTGATCCAAGGGATAGCCGCCGTTAGTGGTAACAACTATATCGGCAGGAATAGCCTCAACCTGCGCCATAGAAGCCACAAACTCACAGCCCTTTGCGTGCGCTTTGCTTAAATCGCCCGCAAAAGCAGCGATAACCTCTTTTTCGCTGTTTATAACAACGTTAAGGATAAAGCAAAGCCCTGCCGCCTGCGCCGCAAACAGCATATCCTTATGCACGGGGTTTTCTGCAAGGCTACCCGCACGCGCGTGCTTATTAGCGATAAACAACGCGTTATGATTCCAAAGCACGGTCTTTTTAGAAGCTATGCCAGGAAGCACGGACTTGCGCCCACCTGAAAAGCCTGCAAAGAAATGCGGCTCTATAAACCCTTCGGAAACAAGCAGGTCACACTCTGCGGCAAGCTTGTTAATCCACAGCTCACCACCGGACGGAAGGATGCCCTTGAAAGCCATATCCTCGTCCTTATAAGCATCGTGCACAACTATCTCTTCGTTTGCAACTATTTCCGCACCGTATTTTGCCACAAGCTCGTCATGAGTTGTGGGGCGGTGCATCCCCGTTGCCACAAGAATGGTGATACGGCAATCCTTATTGGTACTGCGTATCTCCTTCAAAAGCACGGGCATTGTTACTGCGCTGGGTACGGGGCGCGTATGGTCGCTGGAGATAATAACTATATGCTTTTTGCCAACAGCAAGCGTTGCTAAACGCTCGGACTCTATGGGGTTAGCAAGTGCTTGCTCCACAAGCTCGGTCTGCCCTGCTTTCGGCTTATACTCCTCAGAGCGGCTGACAAGCACCCCTGCCAGCCTATCCTCGGGAACGTTAAGCTCTAAATGTTCTTTAAAATACGGTAAACTAAAGCTTGCCATAATTATATTCTTGCAACGCCTGTCTTGCGTGCCGCTTCTGCAACTGCCTGTGCAACTGCCTTGCCTACTCTGGGATCAAACGCTGCGGGCATAATGTATTCGGGGCTAAGCTCTTCGTCGGTAATAAGGCTTGCTATCGCTTCTGCTGCTGCAAGCTTCATTTCCTCGTTTATGTCAGACGCACGAACGTCGAAAGCACCTCTGAATATGCCGGGGAACGCGAGACCGTTGTTTATCTGGTTCGGGAAGTCGCTTCTGCCGGTAGCTATAACCTTTGCGCCGCCAAGCTTAGCATCATCGGGGTAAATTTCGGGCGTGGGGTTAGCACAAGCAAATACGATAGCGTCCTTAGCCATGGTCTTAACCATATCAACGCTAACCATATTGGGTGCGGAAACGCCGATGAACACGTCTGCACCAACAAGAACGTCGGCAAGTGTGCCTGCTTTCTTGTCAAGGTTGGTAACAAGCGCCATCTCGTCCTTAATAGGATTCATACCCTTTTCTCTGCCGGCGTAGATTGCGCCGTTTCTGTCGCAAAGGGTTATGTTCTTACAGCCTGCGGAAAGAAGCAAGCGGCAGATGGAGATAGCAGCAGCGCCTGCGCCGTTGATAACTATCTTAATGTCTTCCTTATTCTTGCCAACAACCTTTAAAGCGTTGGTAAGACCTGCAAGAGTAACAATAGCGGTACCGTGCTGGTCATCATGGAAAATCGGAATGTCACAAACTTCCTTAAGCTTCTTTTCTATCTCAAAGCAACGGGGCGCGGAAATATCCTCAAGGTTTACGCCGCCAAAGCTGCCGGATATAAGCTGGATAGTGCGAACGATATCGTCCACCTCTTTGCTCTTAATGCAGAGGGGGAACGCATCAACGTCACCAAACGCCTTAAAGAGAACGCACTTGCCTTCCATAACTGGCATACCAGCCTCGGGGCCGATATCGCCAAGACCAAGAACAGCCGTACCGTCGGTTACAACAAGGCACATATTCCATCTTCTCGTAAGCTCGTAGGACTTATTAACGTCCTTTTGTATCTCAAGGCAGGGGGTAGCAACGCCGGGAGTGTATGCCAAGGAAAGGTCCTTCTTGTCCTTAACCTCAACGGTGGTTACAACCTCTATTTTGCCCTTCTTTTCGTAGTGCAGCGCAAGGCTTTCTTCCGCGATAGTCATTTTCTTTTCTTCACTCATATCAAATAAGCTCCTTAAAATTTATAAATTAATAGTTGCCGGAGAACATTGCGTTATTAGCATCAGCGGCAAAATCGCCAAAGTATGCCTTAACGTCCATACCAAGGTAGTTAGCCATATCTATCATTTCTCTAACGGTGTTTTCGTTTACAGCTATGCCGTTTGCCTGTCTGTCTGCGTAAGCGGCAATTTCCTTTTCGCCGTGGGTGTATATACGCTCCTGCCCGTCTGCCTTGGGACTTTCACGAAGCTCCTGCAGGTAGGTGCTAAAGTGCGCCTTGATGTCCTCTGCGTTGCCGAAGAAGGAAGGATTAATAGCCATAAAGCCGTGGCAGATACCGCTCTTACCGTTCTTCATACAGCCGTTGGAGGTAACGCCCTGAGAAAGGATGGAAGCAAAGAATTCGCAAACCATACCCCAACCGTAGCCCTTGTGGCTGCCAAGCTGTTCGTTAGAACCGCCAAGAGGCATTATGCCGCCGCCGTTCTTTGCAACGATGTTCTTAAGAACGTCTGCCGCGTCAGAAGAGGGATGACCGTCCTTATCAAGCGCCCAGCCTTCGGGAAGAGGCTTGCTCATCTTATTATACATTTCAAGCTTACCGCGGGTTACAACGGTGGTAGAAGCATCAAAGAAGAAAGGATACGGCTCTGCCGGGGCAGCCATTGCGATAGGATTGGAGCCTATCATTGCCAAGCGGCCGAAGGTGGGAACCATTATAGCCTCAGAGTTTGTGCAAGCAAAGCCTACAAGCCCCTTATCACAAGCCATCTTGGAATAATAGCCTGCTATACCAAAGTGGTTGGAGTTTCTAACGGAAACGATACCAACACCTGCGGTTTCTGCCTTTTTAATTGCAAGCTCCATAGCTTCGTGGCCAACAAGCTGACCCATACCATCATGTGCATCTATAACTGCGGAAATGGGAGTTTCAAAAACAACCTCCGGCTTAGCATCAATTTTAATCGTGCCTTTTTCGATACCCTTGTGGTATCTAACAAGACGCTGCATACCGTGGCTTTCTATACCGTAAAGGTCGGAAAGCATAAGCACGTCACTAATTATTCTGGCTTCGGATTCAGTAAAACCAAATTTAGTGAATGCCTCCATACAAAACTTATCAAGATGTGCTACCGGATACGTTACATATCCCATTAATATCAGTCCTTTCAAAATAATTATTTACAACATTAATTTAAGGAAAAACACATTTTTCCTCTTATATATAACTTAACACAAATATCGTTTTATTGCAATAGATATTTTTATTTTTTGCTAATAATACTGCCATTTTTTTGTTAACATAAAACAGCACCGCGGCAAAAAAACGCGGTACCGATATACATTCTAAGTAGCCAAACGGCCTATTAGTACCCAGACGACAAATGGAGCTTTGCACATTGCTGTGCAAAGCCCCGATTGTTTAATTAGTCGTACTGTTCAGCCTTGTTTTGAGAATCACGAACATCTTTTATGCTTCTGGCGATACCGCCGCCGTATACATAGAATCTTGTATTTCTTGCGTCATTACCGTCGCCGTAGTACTTACCGAATACCTCGTGCCAGGTGTCCTTAACATACGCATCGCCTTCGCCAAGGTGCTCACCAAACTCTAAGAACTCATAATTGTTAGCGTAGATTATATAAGGTACTGCAACAATCTTATTTTCCTCCTGAGATTTGGGAATACCTGCGATAATAGCATCAAACTCAAGATATCTTTGGTCGTAATTGTAAACGCCAAGCAAATCGGTTTGGTTCTGCTCTGCCTTATCACTGTCGTAATCATAAAGCGGGTTATCCTTCATGTCTTCATCGGGATACGTAGCAGGTACAAGTTTTGTGCTGATATTGGAGAAGTAGTAGTACTTGTTAGCTCTGGAGTGCATTGCTATGCCACCAAAGTCCTCGTAGTTTTCGTTCTGAACAAGCTCGCCTTCGCTGTTGTTGTTGATATATTCAAGGAATACATCAAGTGCAGCCATAACTTTGGTTTCATCTTTTGTATCAGTACCAACTATCGAGGATACTTTTTTCAACATTTCAAGCGTTGCCGTATCGTTTGCACCCCAGTATACCGTTTTACCGGTACCGTCAACAAGTGTGATAAAGTCCGTGTATACTTTCTCTTCGCCGGAAACGTAATCGGAACCGGACTTGGTAAGCTGTACACCGTAATCATCAAATACGGATGTGTACTTAGATGTTGCTGCAAATGAATCGGTAAAGTATTTACCTAAGTTAGCCGTTGTCATCAACAATGTGCCGTACTGCTGCATGTGAGTATGCGTATTGTAGTAAGCAGTATCGTCAATATACCAAATAGAACCGAAGCGTAGCGTTGTGTTAGGTGCGCGTACGATGTCGTTATACTTAACCTCACCCGTATTTGTCTTTGCGCCGAGAGGAGCAAGGTTCAAGGATACGCCGTTCTGATCGTCAGCATAAACACCGTTGTCTTCTTCGTAGTTTGTATCCCAAATAAGGTCGCCGGAAAGCTCTACCTTGTTTTCGGGCATGTTGATGTACTGTTGTGAATCATTTACACCGTGATAACCTACATCCTTAAGATATTCAAGAGAATTCATAAGGTAAATGGGTAGGTAGTAATAAGAATCTTCGCCTTGGTAGCCTACAGGAACTTCGCAAGTGAATCTGTCTCTTGCGAGAACGTTTGTAACTGTCATAGGTGTGGTAACAGCCGTTGTTGTAAACAAGCGTGTTGTGTACGGACTGTCATTACCAGATTTATCTTTACCAAAGCTGGTGTAGTAAATTCTACTGTCAGCAAGAAGCTTGTAGTTAGATACCCAATCGCCGTTGTATTCATAACCATTGCAGTTAAGATTGTCGGTTGTTACACGGAGCAGCAACTGGTCGCCCTTGTAGAAGTACGGAACGCCTCTGCCGTCTACTGCACGCTGTTCAACGTTGCCGAATACGTAGCCTATTGTGTAGTTTTCAGCCTTTTCGTTGTTAAATACGAGCTTTGCATCGTATTTGCCGCCTGTCGCGCCTTCATCTCCGGTGTAAGGAGGCAATTCGTCCTTATAAAGGTCGGAATCGTAGTAGCCACGGAAGAAGGTAGGTCTAACATCGCCGTCCTGATCGTCAGCCGCGTCAAGTGCTTTCTTTTCATACTTGCTTTCCGTAAGGTCATATACGGGGTAGCAAGGATGGCCTTCAAACACTTCAACCTCGGTAAGACAAATCCAACCGTCTTCACCGCCATCGGTTTCTGCAACTATCTTTACATAGCGCTTGTTGGAAACCTGCTGTGCAAGCTCGCCGTCACGTGCGAATGCCAAGGTGTACTTATAAACCTTATACTCGTTAGTTTCAACAACAACGTCTATACCCTTCATTGCAACTTCGCTTGCATCGTTATCCTTTGCGTTAACTGTTGCAACCTTTAGCCATTCGCCATCGGCAGTATCAGAAACGTAAGCGGTAACGTTAAAGGGCTGATTAATCTTATCAACCGAGTCTTTAGACTGTAGCGCGTATACGGAAACGAAACCAACATTCTTAGCCTTACCATCCTCATCTACACCAAGATCGAAGGTAAGCGAAACCTCCGGTGCATACGCCTTCATCCAACCAACGGATTGATCCTTTATCTCCTCAAGGGTGGGTGCTGTGGCATTGTAAAGCTTGGAGCCACCTTCACCATTCGTAAGTTGACCTGCAACGAATTTACCTGCGGTGTTGTGACTTTCATCATCGGGATAACCTTCGTCTTCAGCGAACAGGTAACCTGCAGTTGTGGGAGCAAGTGCGAAGGAATAAGGCTTATCTAATGCATTATCCCACTCATCAAGGTTTGCGATATACATAAGGTTTGCATCCGCAGAAGCATCAATCCATGTAGAAGGTGTTTCTTGCGGCAATTTATCGGGATAGATTGCGTTTTGGATAACTTGGAATTCAGTAATAAAGGTCTTTGCATTCTGTGCAGAGTGGTTCATTATAGTTGCCTTAATGTACCTTGCGGTTACGCCTTCAGTTTGAAGGTTAAACATATAGTCTGCAACAGTGTTGCCGTAAACGGTGTCGGTTGCGCCGGAGAATACGATGGATGCATAAGCATTATCAAATACCTTGCTGTTATATCCGGTATCGTCAAGTGCAACAGAGCCGATATATGAGTAGCTTAAGCCATCAGTAGAGATAGCAAACTCAACGCTTGTTGGGAAGGTAACACCGTCTTCACCGCCGCCCAAGAAACGGAGGTTAAATGCGGAAAGACCGTATTCTACTGAACCAAGGTCAAGTATGATGTTTTCTTCACGGGTGTGAACGTCTTGGTATACCTTATACTCGTCATGTTTAAGGTCTTTTGTCTGAGTGTAGGAGTATACAAAGTCGGTAAGGTCTTTGTTCTCAACCGTGTCAGCATCAGGGGTGCCCATAGTGCCGGAAACGTAGTAGCCTATTGCGTAATCCTCAAGCTTTTCTACTAAATAAGCATCGGAGTAAACGCTCATCTTCTTACCGTCGGTAAGCTGGCCAACACCTGCGGGAACGTAAAGAACGTTGCCGTATTGGTTGGTGTCAAACCTCATCTTCCTATTGTGTAGACCTTTATCAGACTCATACTTTTCATAAGAGCTGTAATAATACGTGAATGCTTCTTTGTAATTTTCGGTCGTGTTAGCTGTTCCATCAGCATTCTCGCCCTTATAATACAAAGGTTTTTCGGAATGGACTGCCAAGAAATCCGTAAGGGAATTGTATCCTTCCATGTTTTCAACAAACCAGTTTTCCATATACGGATAGTTAGCATCAGAATAGGTAGGATAGTTGCGGAGAGAATACTTCTTGCCTTGTGCGATATTGTAGTTCTCTCTAAAGAAGATATTGCTGGTTATAAGCTGTGTAACATCAGCAGCTTCGGCTTTCTTTTCAACGATCTTGCCATCAGCGTCTACAGAATATCTAACAGTAGGTGTAAGCATCTTAAGAACTTCCCTGTTCTGATAGCCGAAGAAGATAGCCTCGGTTGTCTTACCGTATTCTTGGATAGGCTTCTTTAAGTAAGTGTAGTTTACTGCAAGAATTATGGTGTTGTTATCTGCATAGATGTTGAACAAGCTCTTATTAACGCCTTCTTCAAACATCCTGGTAAGCTCCCAAGTGTTGTTAGAAGTGTTGTACTTAAGCTCAAGCAAGGTCCAATTCGCAAGATTGTTTTCGTTAATTGTTCCATTATAATCTTGAGTAAATACTATAGCATTGTTGATATAGCTGTCTATCACATCAGCAGGAACGTTGGATGCAGAAACGCTAATCTTATTCTTGGTTTGGAAATAGTTTGCTGTTTTCTCATCCTTATTAGCGATGGCTGCATAAGAAAGCGTGAAGAAATCTGCCTTACCAAAGGTGTTGTTTGTTGCATCAACACCAGGATCGTTTGCGGTTGCAGAAATTGCAGGAACTGTAGTACCAGCAGCAGCAACTGCCTTAGCAAGTGCTCTAACGCCAAGCATAGTGTCGGAGGGGTCAGCGATGGTTGCATCAAGCCTCAAAGTGTCCCAATTCTTGGTGTTCTTCCAATAACCAAGCTCGTCAGTTGTGGCAAGGTGGAAGTTGGTGATCTGAGCATCATCGGTGCCGCGACCGTCTGTTGCAGAGAACGAGTCAACGGTTGTACCGTTCTTGTAATACATCCATGTGCAAACATAAGAGATAGCTTCTTCTGTTTCGTTGGGGATCCAAACCGTTACATTGTGCCAATCCCAAACGTGCTTAAACATACCGTTTTCTTCATCCGTAATAGGAGTGAACGAAACAACGTCGTTAACATTAACCGGGAACTCTTTAGAATTATGGCTGCGTGCAATATCCTTGTTACATGCAAGCATATATTCTTCGGGGTTTCTTGTAACATCCTTATTACCGGATATTACTGCCATACATGCGTCATTCCTAAGTTCAATACCGTTGTACTTCATCTTTACATTACGTTCATAAAGGATCGTACTATACAGAGAGAGATCATCTTCACTAGAATAGTCAATAACGCCGGTCCATTTAGTCTGACTGGCAGAAGTGCTACCCGGAGCGCAGTACTTGATAGGTAAAGCACATCTGTATGTCGTTATCCAATCCTTGTAATGAATGTCCCATGTATCCTTTTGTTCAAGCCAGAATGAAAGGTTATCAGAGGTTTCAGAGCTTACCTTCCAGTCAAAGCTGAAATATGCACCGCCTGCAGGTATCGTAAGCTCGGTAGAAATTGTACCCCACTGTTCAAAGGTACGCCCATGATCAAGCTGCGAAGTGAAGTAATACATACCGTCTTCTTCAACATACTTGAACGCATCTGTATTATGGAGCCTGTCACTAATCTCAGGGAAATTAACACTTCGATCTGTGTAAGTGTGTATCTTTGAAACGTCAAAGTTATTTTTAATGCCACCAGAGGTTGTATATTCTTTATATTCTATCTCGTTACCGTTTGTGGTATTAAGAACCTCGCCACGAACGGAGGAGAAGGTGGAATAACCCTCGCCCTTGTTGTAGGAGATATCCTGGTAACCCTTACCTTCGGGAGCGAACTGAAGAATATATCCAAACTCGGATGCATCAACGTAATAATAGAAGTCGCTTATATTTGTATTATCATCATTATCGTTTTCACTTCTATCATTCTCAGAGGTATACCCATATTTGTAGTTAAACTGCATCAATGTGCGCTTACCAATGGGTCTTTCAACACCTGTCTTGGTATAGAAGTTGCCCCACTTGGTAACCATATTGCCATCTTTCTCGATACAGAAGCCAAGCTGCTCGAACGGAATTGCGATTTCCATTGTAAGAAGCCTTTGACCGTTTTCGCTTTGGGTAAACTTAGCTCTTGCAGTGTACTTATCGAAGTCAACAAAGTACTCGTTGCTTTCAGGTGTCATACCAAGGGCAGTAGCCTTAAGCTCAACAGCCTTATAGCCATCCCAACCTGTATTATAGTCAGCTTGGTGGTTAGCGTGATAATACTTAGTTTTGAGATCTGAATTAGCACTATCGAGAGGTATTACAGTGCCGTCTTCAAGGATAAGCTCGTTATTGTCAAGAACGTAAGCGTCGATAACGATATCGTAGTTACCGTAGTCATACCTTGCGGTATCGTTCATATTAGCCGCGGAGAGGAATATACGCATAGAAGATGCGCCATCAATATTGTCGTACATTTTACCGTAGGACAATGTGCCCTGACCGCGTAGATAAATAGACCACATATCGGTGGAAGTATTGTAATCAAAGTTCCAGTTGGTATCGGAAGGTGAAGAGCCTGCTTGACCTTCAGTAGAGTTTATGCGAATATTAGTATTTTCAGCCGCTCTCGGGAAAGTATATACATTCTCCCATACCATTGCCTGGGCTGCACGAGTTAGATAGTAAGGGAAGTAGGGCTTGCTACTAAGACCAAAATCATGCTTATCTTTCAATTCACCATCTGTATCACTACTGAAAGCGAACACGTTATACCCGCCTAAAGCCTTAGCGTTGGCGGACATAATACTATTATCAGTTATGTCGCCTGTTTCCTCGAAGAACCAAACAAGGTCAACACTGATTTGGTCTGCCGGGATAGTACTTCCTTCAACCGTTATGGGCTTAGCAGTAAGCGAGTAACGGTCTATCGTTTGGGAAAGCGCATAACCGTTGCTTACTAAAACGTAGCCATTAAGCGTGCTCTCATCTTTATCTACTACATTATCGCTATCCTTTACTATATCGGTTTTTTCAATGCTATCTTCTTCCTTTGCGTCATCGTAACTGAATGTACCACTACTCCAATTAATAGAGTCAACCTTATAAAGCTTAAAGCTGTTGTTTCTCTCAGTGGAATAGTTATCCCTTGATATTTCGTGATCAAGCTGGAAAAGACCTGTTTTAGCATCGTAACCAAGGTTACTGATGGTGAACGCGTTGGTCTTACCGGATGTATATTTCGCAGAGTCATACTCCATAATATAGGTTTCGTGATACTGATGGTTTGCGGTGTAGAAAGGAACCTCATCTTCTTCGTACTGGAAGGCGATGTAAAGGTTATCATCATCCCAAAGCATCTTATAATCGAAGCCTGCAACGGCGGAGTCACCACCGGAAGCCTTAGAAGGCTCTGTTTGAGCGTTCACCCAAAACTCCTGTATAGCTATTGAAGCACCTTCGGAGAATTTGAGCACCGCACGAACGTATCTTGCTGCAACGCCTTCAAACTGTGCGCTAAAGTTATAAGCGTATGACTGACCGTCCTGATACTGGGGATAGTAATTTTTATTGTCAGCACTCTTTTGGGTGAAGCCTACGTTTTTCCAGTTTACGTTATCATTGGAAACTTGGAAAAGAATATTTTCCGGTGCCTTGTAGCCATTAGCTTCGAGTGTTGTAATAGCAAAATCGTTCAAGCCATAATAAGTCTTACCAAGATCCATCTGAACAACAACTTTACCTTCACCGTTGGGGGTAATAGTTGTCCAAGTGGAGTTAGCGCTTGCATAATCCCAACCGCTGGTATTACCATTGGCATTAAAGGTCAACTCGTTTGTAGCAACCTTCGTGGTCGTCCCTTCGAAAGCGGTGATTTTATACGAAACGTTAGATAGAGTGTTGGCAGAGCTTACATCTTGATATCTAACCGTAAAGTCAACCGTCCAACTATTGTCTGCTCTTTCAGCGCTGTAGCTGTAAGGATCTGCACCGTTAGAGGTTATGAAGCCCTTATCAACGTCACCGTTAAATTCAAAATTATAGGTCTGAGTACCTACAACAGCAGTAATGTTTGTACTGTCAAGCGTAGGAGCCCAATCGGTAATAACGCGAACATTAATAAAATTGGTGCCATTATTCGTGCTTGAATAAAGAGCATACCAAAGCTTATTATTTCCGTTCTTGGCAAGCATAACGCCGTTTGCAAAGCCAAGGTCTTTACCATCTGTTAAGTTGGAGCCAATACCCGTTCCATTAGCCCCACTGCCGTTGGTAACAATACCGCCGGTAACGGTAACAGCTTTGCCAATAGACACAACGTTATCAAGCTCGATAATGGTATCTGACACTAACTTGATAGTAGCAGAATAGCCTGTGGTAGTGCAATAATTCTCTCTACCGGTATCCGCAAACACACGGAATTCGGAAACAGTTTGATTTTCATCAAACGTTACTTGTACATATCTTGCAGAAACCTTATCGGAAAGCTTAAATGTACCGTTTCCGTTAATTGTTTCAACCTTGTGGAAATCGTTTGCAGAGGTGCCGCCTGCGGAGATATAAAGGGTTGCATTGCCTGTTGCACCAACAAGCTCGAAGGAGTGGATGCCTGCCTTAACCTCGCCAAGGTCAACGGTGAACTCTTTTGCTATAACAGTGTTGGTTTCTGCACCGTCTGTAAGAACAAGTGCAGGCTTATCGCCTTTAGCATCTTTGCCGTCGGCAACGTTAGCTCTAACGTAATCGTCGCTACCGGAAACCATTACCTCATCAACTTCCACACCGCTACAATCGGAAGTGTACCAGAAGGTAACCTTGATGTATCTACCAAATGCACCGTCTATTATCTGTGCAAGGCGTGAATCATCATTAAAGCTGTATCTTTTATAGCCATCAACTTCTGATTCAACATAATTATCTTTGGTTGCAACGAAAACATACTCCCAATCCTCATCTTTGAAATGAGCGCCACCTACGATAGTAGGTACATCCAACTTAGAGGAAACCTCGAAGGTGATATAGGAAGGCAATTCACCTGCTGCATAGAAGGATACATCAAAATCAGCAAGGCTGTAATAAATTGCACCAAGGTCTATGATCATATAATCATAGTCCTCATCGTCATTTACAAAATCGAAGGTATAGTTTGCTTTTTGACCCCTACCGTCATAGATTTCACCATCTGTCATCTGGGTATTAGTGAAAGGAGGAGCATCAGGTATATCGGGTACATCAGGTATATCGGGTGTATCGGGTATATCAGCTTTTGTTCCGTTTATTTCTATCTCTAAAACGTAACCAATATAGCCTTCGTTGACAACTTTTATAAACACATAGTCGCCCGTACCGGAGCCCGTTAAGGTGTAAACCATGGTACTTACGTCGTATGTCTGTTTAGCAGAGGTACTGCCAAAATTAGTGGCGGAGGAAATATCTTCGGCTTCACCGACATAAACGCTAACGTTCGTAAAATACTTGGTAACACCCTCCTCAACACGAGGAGCTGCATAAACCTTTACATCGCTAACATCAACTTTTTCAGAAAGCTTGAAAACGATAGTGTTTTCAGCACCTGTCCTCGCAAAGCCAACACAATTGGGATACGTTGTGCTACCTGAATAAATTTTAGTGCCGTCATTAAGTTTTCCGCTGTGATACGTTGTCCATTCCGATGTATCAGATATATGAAGGTCTCCGTAACCCTTGTACTGACCACCGTTATCTTCTGATGCCCAGTTTAGAGAAACTTTAGAATCGATACCCTCAACCTCGATTTCGTCTATCGCAACACGGTGTGCTCCATTAGCAACAAACGAAAACTTAACGTATCTTGCATTACCTAACTCGCTGCTATTATAAGCGTACAATGAGTATTGTGTGTTATTTGTACTTGTCCAACCTGTCGTTCTGCCGGAAGCTGTGCCCGTTATAGCTTTAGGTGATGACCAAGTTGAACCATCGCTACTATAAGATACTTTTACAGAAGAAGGCTCGGTAATATAATTGCCAACAAACACATAAGCAGTTGCAGAAGTTATATTGTAGGATTTGCCCATATCCATTGTTATATCAAAGGCTTTATCAGCGTCCCACGCAACCCACTTATAAGAGTCACTATAGTCTTCTGCATAGTTTCCATCTGTCAACTTACCGGCAAAATACTCATCTACGGTATGAACAGTATCTTTTATACGATCAGCACTGTTAGGCAAAACACTAAATTTATATTTCTTCCCTTTAGAAATATTGGTAGCCTTCATCTCTGCCCCACCAACATTAGGGTTAATAGCAGAGGGGGTTTGAGCGTTTGTTTTATTGGAAGCAGAGGTTTCCACGTTTTGGGATGCCCAATATACCTTACCTATTGTTATGTTACCTGTAGATTCAAGGTAGCCGGAGTTTGCCGTTGTATACTGAGCGGACTTCCAAGAAATGGTGTTCCATATATCGGTATTATTTACGTCACCAAAGCTATCTCTGCCAACAAGCTTGGTATTCTGGAGATAGTTTGCGTGATATGCAGCGGTTGCACCGTCCGGCTCGATTGTGTCGGCGTACTGACCACCGCTTACCTTTACGTGAGAAAGTGCAAACCAGTTGCCCCAAGTGCCGCTTGCTATATCGGTAGGATAGTTTGAATTGCTTATATTTGTATAGAGAGTAATCTTAACACGAGCAGCCTTAACATCAGTTGCTTCCTGATTGGTTAGCGGGATTATCTCATTTACGTAGCTTACGGTTGAAAGGATGCCGTGGGTGGTATAAACCTTACCGCCAACCGTTGTCCACGTAGTTTCGCCCTCTTTCTGAACGCTTATTACTATAGAGGAAGGACAAATAGTATTTGTGTCAATTGCAAAACCAACGTCTACCCCCGTAACAAGGTGGTTACCGGAGCTTATAACGTTGTTATTTGCATCCTTGTTAAGGTCTACAATAAGCTCAACAGGAACAGCGTTGCCGAAAGGAGCAACAGCGGTGAAAGCGTGGTGTGTAAGCCACAAACCGTTTGTGTATTCACCCTTAAATACGTTTACGCCGGAAAGGCCACTGGAAAGAAGGGCTTCACCGTCACGAGCGATAACATTATCAGGATTACCTATAGTGATAAGCTTACCTTCGGATACGTCCTCATAAATAGACTCAGAGCTTAAAGCAAGCTTTGCATTGTCACTTGCATTGAACACGCCGGTGGAGCCGGTGCCGGAGTTGGCATCGGAAGAAGAATAGCCGGAGCGTATAGCTTTAACTGTTATTTGATAGTCTGTATTGTTTTCCAAAACGCCCTTAGGAACAGTTTGAACATCATCGCTGGTGGTGAACGTCTTAACGTTCTCAAAGGTAGCGCCATCCTGTTTAGCGATGGTAACCTCTTTAGCGATGGTAACCTCGTACCTATCAGCACCTGCAACAGCAGACCATTCTATATTAAACGCCTGCTTGGTGGTTACGGACTGACCTGCAACAGGGTATGTAAGAACGGGGGTTATAAGTTTAGTCTTATGCACCTTGATGGTGGTATCCTCAGGGATATTACCACCGGTTGCAGAGATGCGAATATAACGAGCCTTAGAAGCCTCAAACATCAAGCTTGCAGAGTAAATGCCGTTTCCATCATGGCTTTCAGTCTTAACGTCTGCAACAGCTTCGAACCACTGGTCACTTTCCAGCTTTTTGGTTTGAACGGAAATGGTGGTAGGAACAGTTTTACCGCTGGGGATGGTTATGGTAACAGCGTCAATATCTTCTTTAACTTCACCAAGGTCAATATCTACATATGTTGCGGCAGATTGGGTTATTTTTTCTACAACCACTGCTGGGGACAAAACGTAATTCTCTGCTATATATTCTGCTATCCAACGAATCATAAAGGTATAGCCTGCCTTGGACGGATAGATACCGTCTGTTGTGCCGGCCATATATTCCTCTTCACCGAAAAGCTTTGCTCTGTCATAGAGGGAAACTATGCCAACGTTCTTTTCGGTTGCAACTTCGGATATAGCCTCAACATAGCTATGCAAAAGGTTGGTAACGTTATTGCCGGAAGCGATTTCCTGCGCAGTCCAATCTTCGTACGTATCGTAGTACATACCTTCGCCGTACTCAACGATGGGGCCGGGGGTTACAAGCAAAACGTCTGCACCCTTTGCCTTGTACGCCTCAACTTCCGCAGATAGCGCTGTTTTAAACGCATCAGGCGCAGCATATTCGGTTGCATCAGCAACCTCGCTTGTGCCGCATGCATAAACAACAAGCGAACCTGCGCCTGCTTTGTCAGCATCAGTTGTTTTTACTTTCGTTGCATCACTAATACCAAGGGCAGCAGCCAAATCCTCGCTGATGTCCTTGTTGAAACCACTACCAACTACGATTATATCGCCATAAAGAACAGAATAATCGCCGTTGGAGTACGCAGTATTACTGTGAACCGTATCGTTCCCATTGTCACCGGACGTCCATGCGCTGAACCAGCCAAGTTCGCCCAATGCCTCGGAAAACGGTGAGATCACCATAAGCACTGCTAAAAGGGCAGCCAGCGTTTTGCTGAAAGCCTTTTTAGTTGCTTTTGTCATTACTCTCTCCATTACTCTCTCTCCTTTTTTATATGAAAAAAGTTTTTATGGTTTGTTGAATATTGTGTTTCACCACTATAGGAACACTAACCTATCGTGGATGATACTATTACACATATTCGGTATAATTATAGCCGCAAACTGCGTTTTTGTCAATAGAAAAAATGGATAAACATATTTATTTTTTCATTTTTATTAAAAACCAACAAAAAAATTAAAATATCCGTTGCAAGTGCATTGCAACGGATGCTTTAATTTATATCCCCAGATGATTTTTATATGCCGTGAGAGTGTTTTCCAAAAGCATTGCCCTTGTCATAGGGCCAACACCACCGGGCACGGGCGTTATGTACGAGGCTTTTTCCGCACAGCTACTGTAATCAACATCACCGCAAAGCCCGTTTTCGCCCCTGTTCATACCTACGTCAACAATAACGGTGCCTTCCTTTACCATATCACCGTTTACAAGCCCTGCTTTGCCTACCGCTACAACAAGTATATCGGCGCGGCGTGTATGGAAGGCTAAATCCTCCGTGCGGCTGTGGCATATCGTTACCGTGCCGCCCTTTGACAAAAGCAACAGCCCCATAGGCTTGCCAACTATGTTGCTTCTGCCAACCACAACACATTCCTTACCTGTGATGTCTATATTATACTCCTCAAGCAAGCGCATTACACCCGCAGGGGTGCAAGGCTTAAAGCCCTCCCTGCCAAGCGTTATACAGCCAACGTTTACTGCGCTGAACGCATCCACGTCCTTATCGTGCCTTATATGCTCTGTTACCGCTTTCTCGTCCAAATGCTTAGGCAACGGAAGCTGAACAAGTATACCGTCCACCTCGTTATTTGCGTTAAGGCTGTCTATCAAGCCAAGCAGCTCTGCCTGCGAAATGTCTGCCGCCAAGGTATACATAAGGCTTTTTATACCCACGGATACACAGTCGTTATGCTTATTTCGCACGTAAATCTGCGATGCAGGGTCCTCACCCACAAGCACAACCGCCAAGCACGGACAGCGACCGCCGTTTTTTGTATACTCCTTAATCTCTGCCGCAAAGCCATCCTTCATTTTTGCGGCTAATGCTTTACCGTCAAGCTTTATCATCCTCAACGTCCTCCTCTGCCTTATCTTCTACTTCTGTTTCTTCATCGTCAGCCTGCGATGCAACGGCTTTTGCACCGAGGAAATCAGCCACCTCGTCCTTTTTTTCGCGCTTGCTAAGCACGATGTACGCCGTTATTGCCGCCGCGCAGGTTATGAAGCCGAGATATACCATAAGCTTTTGACCGAAAACCAAAAGGCTATCCTCGCGCAAAATTTCTATAAAGCCTCTGCCGAAGCCGTACCAAGCCACGTATAGCAGGAATATCTGCCCATCAAACTTTTTCTTCTTATATATAATGTTGATTATAACAAAGCCCAAAGCGTTCCACAACGATTCATAAAGGAAGGTAGGATGCGTTACGTATGTGCGGGTATACGGCTCACCAACACCGTTTTCATAAGTGTTTTCAAGCACCATACGCCAAGGAAGCTTTTCAACCCCAAAGCCTTCACCAAACGCCTCGCCGTTCATAAAGTTGCCCCATCTGCCTATAACCTGCCCAAGCATTACCGCAGGGCTTATAGCATCAAGGAACTTAAGCGTTGACAGGTGCTTTAGCTTTGTATACACCAAAAACGTTGCGGCGCCAAAGATAATTGCACCGTAGATAGCCAAACCACCCTCGCGGATGTTTATCATATCCATAAAGCCGTCATAGTTATCAAGGTTGGTAACAACGTATAAAAACCTTGCGCCAACTATTGCTATCGGCACTGCCAACAGGGTTAGGTTTAATATATCGTCCTCCAAAAGTTGCTCTTTAAGCTTTGCGTGGCGGTAGAAATATATAAAGGAAAGAATAATACCCGTGCAGATTATAAGCGCATACCATCTTATTTCGAAGCCAAACACCTCGAAAGCAACAGGCTTTACGTCAAAGCCCTTTTCAAACCCTAAGCCGGGAAAGCTTACGTGAACGTTAGTTGTCATTACTCTTCCTCCTTATCGTATATAACGGAAAACGCCATACGCTCGGTATCATACGCGCTACAAAAGCGCGCCTTAACAGCTTCATAGCTTGCGTTGCGAAGCTTATCCGTATATTCCAAAACGTCGCCACCGTCAAAAACGAAGCTAATAAGTGCCGATGCCGTACCCTCGGTGCTGTTGAAGGTATCAAGTGCAGATGCGTAGCACACTTTTTTAGCGCGCTCAAACTCTTCGGGCGTGCAAAAGCTTTCTTTCCTGTGCCGTATCTCCTCTAAAGTCTTTAAATAAAGCCTTTCGGGGTCAGGCGTGGAGCCGCAAAGCATTATATAGCTTGTGCCGCGCTCACAGCTGAAATCAGCAGAAAACCTATCGCCAAGCAGACCCTCCTCGTAACAGCGGTTATAAAACTCACCGCTTTTTCCGAACACAAGCTGCAATATTATCTCGTTTTCCGCACACGCCTGTATACGTTCATCACCTATTTGCAAGTCATCGCACTTAATGCCTATGGCAAACAGCGGCGCGGCAACGTCCATAAAGCTTTCAACGCGCTTTTTGCAGATATCCTTTGGCTCGTTACAGCCAACGCGCTTTACATCCCCCTTTTGAAGCGGTTTAAGATACTTTCTTACGATATCCTCCACCTCATCGGGCGCTACGTCACCACAAACGCAAAGCACCATATTTTCTGCCGTATAGAACATACGGTGCGTATCGTACAAAAGCTGTGGAGTAACTACCGCCACAGAGCTTTCAGTACCCGCAGGGTCTGCCTTTATCGTGTCCTTATGATACAACGCCTCCAAAAGCGAAAAGTGCATCTTCCAATACGGGTCGTCCTTATACATACGGATCTCTTGGTTTATTATAGACTTTTCCTTTTCCACGGATTGCTGTGTAAAATGCGGCACGGTTACCACGTTTAAAAGCAATTTGAGGTTGCTTTCAAAATTATCCGTACACGAAAACATATAGCAGGTTTTCGATGCCGCAGTATAGGCGTTAGCGTTAGCACCGTTTAACGAAAACTGCTCAAACGCATCGGAGCCATCCTCGTTTTCAAACATCTTATGCTCCAAAAAATGAGCAATGCCCGAGGGAAGCTCTGTTTCAACGCCGTTATAGATGCACATAGTATCGGCAGAGCCGAAATCCACACCCAAAACAGCGTATATAGTGGAGGATAGCTTTTTGGGTGCAACGTACACCCTTAGCCCATCCACGGTGAATTTATAATACTTTTCGCCTATCGCTTTGTTCTCTATTAATTCATAGCTCACGCTTCACCACACTCCTTACCTAAGAGCATATAAAACGTATCTGCCGTAAGTGTGCGTGCGGCGGCGGCTATGTCGTTTTCATTAACCAATTCTATTTTTTTAGCCATTTCTTCGGGGGTTATGCTAAGCCCCAAGCCCTTGCGGGTAGAATACCAGCCAATCATAGCACCGGGGCTATCGTAAATCTCCTTGTAAGCAGTAAGCGCGGCTGCCTTTGCAGATGCTATCTCGCCCTCGCTTATCACGCCGTTTTTCAAATCGTCTATTTGCTGTAATATAGCATCTTCAGCCTTTTCGCGGTCACAAGCGTCTATCCCCGCCGATATCGTTAATATCCCCTTCACGCCATCAAGCATAGGGGTACAGTAATAGCAAAGCCCAAGCTTTTCCCTAACATTTGCAAAAAGCTTGCCGCTGGGCGAGCCTAATATATCACAAGCCATAAGCATTGCCGCATAGTTGCCCGCATCTATGGTTACGGGTGTGCGGAACGCCATACAAAGCTTGCTTTGAACGGCACTTGCCTGCTCCGTAACACGCCTTACCGTGCCGCACGCGGCTTTTACTTCGGTTTTGTAAAGCGCATTTTCTCGCGGTGCAAACGACAAATAACGCTTGCAATACTCCGCAACAGTTCCAGCATCGGTATTACCAACGAAATAAATACTAACGGGTGCGGTTTTCAAAAGCTCGTCATAGCACCCCTTCAAGGCTTTGCCGTTTATGCCTTCAAGCACCTCCGTTTCACCAACGGCGGAAACGGAATAAGCTTCTTTAGCGCACATAGCGCGAATGCACCTGTTAAGCGCGTAACGCGCCTTATCCTCTTTTAAGGACTCTATCTCTTCTCTAAGATTTTTCTTTTCTGATTCTACAACGTAATACGGAAAAACCCCATCCTCAAGCAAGGGCTTAAAAATCATACAGCCCAAAAGCCGCATAGCACCCGCAAGCACGTCGGCACCGTCATAGGTGTAGGCGTTTTCTATACACGAAAGCTTAAAGCAAACGTTCTGCACCTCGCCGGACTTTGCAACATAAGCATCCAAATCCGCCGCATAAAGCTCCTC
The DNA here is from genome assembly GCA_045592105.1 of Eubacteriales bacterium. Taxonomy (GTDB): domain Bacteria; phylum Bacillota; class Clostridia; order Oscillospirales; family CAG-382; genus SIG636. Next base: position 38,543 of record JAZNUB010000026.1, read on the forward strand.
AAGTGCGATATTAAAGCTTTTAAGCGTTGGAAACTCCTCACAGCAACGGCTAAGCACGTTGGTAAGCAAGGAATAATGCGTTGCCGTTTCTGCCTTTAGAGGAACGCTAAGCTTTACCACCATTAAATTGGATTTAAATCTTTCCGTAGGCAGTACCGTAAGGCTAACGCCCTCACAGATACTGCGGTTTTCTATTACCATTAATTAAACCTTTTGCCTTTACAGTTTTTCTATCAAACAAACGGCGTGCGCCGCTATACCAAGCTTTTGCCCCGTGAAGCCCAAATGCTCCTCCGTGGTGGCTTTAACGCTAACCGCGCCCAAATCCGCGCCCAATGCGGCGGCTATATTAGCGCGCATAGCTTCAATATGGGGTGCTAAACGCGGGCTTTGCGCTATAATCGTGCTGTCCACATTTTCAACACGCCAGCCGTTTTCTTTAAGCAACAACGCAACCTGCTCAAGCAACAGCAGGCTGGATATGCCCTTGTATCGCTCATCGCTATCAGGAAAGTGCTTGCCGATATCGCCAAGCGCCGCGGCGCCAAGCAAAGCATCACTTATTGCGTGCAGCAAAACGTCCGCATCGGAATGCCCTAAAAGCCCCTTTTCGTGCGGGATATCCACGCCGCCTATTATAAGCCTTCTGTTTTCTGCAAGCGCGTGCACATCGTACCCGTGGCCTATCCTCATTGCTGCTCCTTCCTACGCCTAAGCTCTATATACCGCGCGGTATACACATCCTCCACAGAGGTAAGCTTTAGGTTGCTTTTATCCGTTTCCACATACTGCACCTTAAAGCCCGCATGCTCTACGATAGCAGTATCATCGGTTGTATAAAACTCATCCTTCTTGGCAAGTGCCGCGCTTATGTTGTATAGCTTTGTCTCAAACACCTGCGGCGTTTGCACCGCAAACAGCTTTTTACGCTCCGGCGTGTAAACCGTGCCGTTTTCGCTGTTCACATATTTTATTGTATCCGTTACGGGTGTGCAAGCGGTTGCGGCACCCTTTTCAACAGCGGCAGAAACCACCGCGCTTATAATTTCGGGCGTTACAAGCGGACGCGCACAATCGTGCATACAGTAGAACTTGCATTTTTTGCTTGTTGCCTTCACACCGTTGCTTACAGATTCCGCACGCGTACTGCCGCCAAGCACAAACCTTATGGGCTTTGAATTAAAAAAGGCGCTTTCCGCCTCAAGCTCCTTAACGTCACGGCAAACAACAACCACCTCGTCAATACAGTCCGCCGCGGCAAACGCCTCCAGCACCATACGATAAGCAGTTTTCTCGCCTATTTTTATAAGTGCTTTATTAACACCGCCCATGCGGGTGCCGTTACCGGCACCCACAATTATAGCGGAAACATACGGCCTATCAGCCTTCATAGCCAAAGCCTATCTCAAGCGCCTTGCGGTTTACCTCTGCAAGGTGCGCCTTGGAAGCGGGGATACCCGAGTTAAGAGATTCCTTAAAATACTCCTCGGTAAACAAGCCCGTTTTCTTAACGATATAGCCAAGCATAATAACGTTTGCCATACCCGTTAGGTCGTTTTCGTTGGCAAGCTCGGTTGCGGGGATATAAAAAGACTGTATATCCTCCCTCTCCGACTTTTTGCTTACCAAAGAGCTGTCCACAAACAGCATACCGCCCTTAACAACCTTGCTTTCAAACTTATCAAAGGAGGGGGTGTTAAACGCCAAAAGTATATCGGGCTTAGTAACAAGCGGGCTACCAATAGGCTCGTCCTCAACGATAACGCTGCAGTTACAAGTGCCGCCTCTCATTTCGGGGCCGTAGGACGGAAGCCAGCTAACATATTTACCGCTTCTCATACCTGCAAGCACTATCTGCTTGCCTGCAAAAAGTATACCCTGACCGCCAAAGCCAGCAAGCAAAATATTACTCATTACCTTCAGCCTCCTTCGTGATGTCCTTATAAACGCCTAAAGGATAATGCTCCATCATATTCTCGCGGAGCCAATCAATAGCCTTTTCGGGAGAAAGACCCCAGTTTGTGGGGCAGGTGGAAAGCACTTCAACAATGCTTAAGCCCTGCTTGTTCTTCTGTACCTCAAAGGCTTTTCTTATAGCCTTCTTTGCGTTGCGAACGTTCTTAACACAGTCCACAGCAACGCGTTCTGCATAAGCAGTACCGTCAAGAGTGGAAAGCATCTCTACAACGCGGATGGGGTTGCCCTGTATCTCCTTCTTTCTGCCGTAAGGAGAGGTGGTTGTTACCTGACCAAGCAAGGTGGTAGGTGCCATCTGGCCGCCTGTCATACCGTAGATTGCGTTGTTTATGAATATAATGGTTATATTCTCGCCTCTTGTGCCAACGTGAACGGTTTCAGCCGTACCGATAGCGGCAAGGTCACCGTCCCCCTGATAGGTGAACACAAAATGATCGGGATGGCTACGCTTAACGCCCGTTGCAACAGCGGGTGCGCGCCCGTGGGGGGACTGTATCATATCACAGCCAAAATAATCGTAGGAGAAAACGGAGCATCCTACGGAAGCGATACCAACCGTTTCACCCTCTATACCCATTTCGTCTATAACCTCTGCCACAAGCCTGTGTACTATACCGTGAGTACAGCCGGGGCAATAATGGAAAGGTGCGTTTGTTAGTGCCTTAGGCTTTTCAAATACTACCATTAGTTAGCACCTCCGTTCATCTCTTCAATCTTTGCAAGTATTTCATCGGGCGTGGGGATAACGCCGCCGGTTCTGCCGAAGAACTCCACAGGCTTCTTACAGCTTGTTGCCACCTTAACATCGTCCACCATCTGGCCCATATTCATTTCTACAACCAAGAACTTGCTAACCTTGTCAGCCAAAGCTGCAAGCTGCTTCTTGGGGTACGGCCAAAGGGTTATGGGGCGGAAAAGACCTGCCTTTATGCCCTTTTCCCTTGCGGCTTTAACTGCGGTTTTAGCTATTCTTGCGGTGATACCGTAAGCTACGATACAAATCTCTGCATCCTCGGTCATATACTCGTCAAACATAACCTCGTTTTCTTCTATTGCCTTGTATCTTTCATAACGGTCAAGCACGGTTTTCTCCAAAACCTCGGGGCTGATATAAAGGGAATTTACAACGTTGTGTGTGCGCTTGTTGCCGTGGCCGCAAGCAGCCCACGTTTTTTCGGGAAGAACGCGTTCCTTCTTCGCTTCGAAATCAACAGGCTCCATCATCTGGCCCAAAGCACCGTCTGCAAGAAGCATAACGGGGCTACGGTAGATATCTGCAAGGTCAAACGCCTCACCCATAAGGGTTGCTATCTCCTGAACGTAGGCAGGTGCAAGCACGATAAAGTGCTGGTCACCGTGGCCTAACGCCTTGGTTGCCTGCAAATAGTCGGACTGTGCGGGCTGTATACCGCCAAGACCGGGACCGCCACGCTGAACGTTTACGATAACGCAGGGCAGGTCAGAGCCGATTATGTAGGAAATACCTTCGCTTTTAAGGCTTACCCCCGGGGAAGAAGAAGAGGTGAACGCACGCTCTCCGGATGCGGTGCAGCCGAGAACCATATTTATAGCGGAAACCTCGCTTTCAGCCTGCAAGCAAAGACCGCCAACCTTGGGCATTTTCTTTGCAAGGTATTCGGAAAGCTCCGTTTGGGGAGTTATGGGATAACCGAAGAAATAACGGCAGCCTGCGCGTATAGCGGCTTCACCGATAACCTCGTTGCCCTTCATAAGCATTTTTTCAGCCATTATTCTTCACATCCTTTCTCTACGGTGATAACAACGTCGGGACACATGGTAGCACACATAGCACAAGCAATGCACTGTGCCGCGTCCGTTACGTGTGCGGGGTGGTAGCCCTTTGCATTAAGCACAGCCACGTTTAGCGCAACTATGTGCTTGGGGCAGGCGCTTACGCAAAGCCCACAGCCCTTACAAAGGTCAGTTTTAAAGCTTACCCTATTCATTCTAAGCTTCCTTTCTTTATAAGAAAATTTTTATATTCTTTTAAAACAACTGTTTTGTAGCGTTGTCCATAAGAAACAAATCGTTAATTGCAAGGTTCCCAACGCTTCTGAAAACGGTGTTGGCAATAACGGGTATTCCCGTTCTTTCGCCTAACTGAAGGCACTTTTCATAGCCCTTCTCTACCGTTTGCGCGGTGGTTTCCTCTCCTAAATTGCTGTTGTTTACGATGCCGCTTATTTTAAGGCCGGACATCGCCTCTATATACTCAACCGACTGCACCGCTTCCTCTATCTCCGAAATAAGCGGGCGGCAAGCGTTGTATACGTAAATCATATCGTAGCCGTTTTCGATAAACCTATCCCTATATACCGAGAGGGCGATAGCGCCATCGTCGCCGCCAACGTCTATAATACAAAGCTCGTCGCTTACGAAAACAGACTGAAACTCCGCCGGAATAGACGGTATATCAACGTTGGTGTTGGCAAACTGCGGTATTATACAGCGCACACCCAAAGCGTTAAGCTCCTCCTTATTATCCGCAGATCGGAAATAGGGGTTTACCACGTCAAAATCAGCAATGCAAACGCGCTTACCCGCCTTTGCCGCCGCTGCCGCAAGGTTTACCGCCACGTTGGTTTTGCCTGCGCCGTAGTGGCCGCATATTATTACCAATCGTTTATTAATTTTTTCTAAAAGCATAGCTTACACACACCTTATAATGTCCCATTTTTTTGCGCCCTTAAGCGGTATGTAAAACACCTGCTTGGCGTGGGGACAGCTTTCTATCTCGTTCATCTGCTCGTCAAACATCTTTTCAATTTTAACGCTTTCACCACAGCCGCCGGGGCTTAAAAGCTGCACCGTGTCACCCGCGCAAAACTTGTTGCGCTGTATACAACGCGCAAGCCCCGTTTCGCTATCGTATTCGCTTACGGTTGCCAGATACGCCCTATCGTTTATATAAACGTTCTCCTTGCACACCTGTGCTTTAAGATGTGGCGGTGTGAAGAAAAAGCCCGTATCGTATTCCCTGTGGCTAACGTTTTCAACCTCCGCTTTCCACGCGGGGTTAAACGTATAACCCGCAGGGCTTTTAACGTAGCTGTCATACGCCATTCTGTATGCGTTGGTTACGGCGGCGGTATAGTAGGCACTTTTCATTCTGCCCTCTATCTTAAAGCTTTCTATCCCCGCTTCCACAAGGCTTGGTATATGCTCCACCATACACAAATCCTTAGAAGAGAAGGCATAGGTACCGTCCTCCCACTGTTCTGCGGAATAAAGCGGCAAGCTATCCCTAACGTCAGACATATTGTATTGCCAACGGCAGGGCTGGGCGCACATACCGCGATTAGCGTCCCTACCCGTGGCGTAGTTGGAAAGCAAACATCTGCCTGAATATGAAACGCACATTGCACCGTGAACAAAGCACTCTATCTCCATATCCTTGGGGATATTGCTTCTTATTTCCTTTATCTCTTCAAGGCTAAGCTCCCTTGCAAGAACTATGCGCTTTATGCCGAAATTATCGTACCAAAAGCGGCAAGCACGGCTGTTTACCGTGGAGCATTGGGTGGAAAGATGTATCTCCGCCATAGGAAGCTTCTTTTTCAAAGTGGCAATAACGCCGGGGTCGCTAACTATAAAAGCATCGGGGCAAACAGCACCAAAGCCATCAAGCGTTTCGTCCAAAGCGGCAAGCTCGTTATCCCTTGGCATGGTGTTAAGCGTGCAGTATACCCTTGCACCGTGCGAATGGGCAAAATCCAAGCCCATCTCCAGCTCTGCCATATCAAAGTTCCCCGCAGAAGCGCGCATACCAAAGCGACGCATCGCAAGATAAACTGCATCCGCACCGTATGCAACGGCAAATTGCAGCTTTTCAAGGTCCCCCGCAGGGGAAAGGATTTCTACCTTTTTCATATTCTCCTACCCCGTATAGGTACCGTTTTGTATTTGCTGATTAACAGCAGCCGCTTTTTGTTTATTAACGCTGTGCTGGTAAGGGGTTTGTGCATAGTAGATATTACCCGCTATATCAGAGTTAAAATAGTACGCTGTTGATATATTAAATTCTTTCTTTATCTCTTCCGACATATCGGGATACAACGCCGCCTCTATAGCATCAAGACCGGGGTTACATATAGCCCCAGGGGGCAAGCCTTCGTACTTATAGGTGTTATAAGGCGTTTCATACAACAAATCGTTTTCGTTAAGCACGGGTTTTCTAACCGCGTCTATGCCGTTTTTCGCGTTGTCGTAATCCATTGCGTACTGTATGGTAGCACAGGACTCCATCTTCCTGAAATCCGCGGTTTTAGAGTTCCTTCTGTTGTGGAACACCTGCGAAATGTTTTCAAAATCCGAAAAGTTTTTGCCCTCTGCCTGAACTATCGAAGCAAACACTATCATCTCATCAAAGGTAAAGCCAAGCTCGTCACACGCGCTCTTGTAGGTGCTGTAATACTCCATCCACACCCTGTTGGAAAAGCTGTTTAAAAGCTTATTGATAACCTCAACCTCGCTTGCATCCTTATAGAAAATATAAGTGTCGGGGTACAGATAACCCTCCAAACGGTAGGTGCGCCCCTCAGCCCAAGAGGTTTCGTTAAGAAGCTGCACAAACTCGTGCTTATAGGGGTATTCGTTTATAGCATACTCATAGCCCTCACGCGTGCCGATACCGTTTTTCACCAGCAAAGCAATAATCTGCTCCGTAGTGTAGCCCTCAGGCACGGTAACGGTTACTTCCTCCCTTATATACGCCTCCGTTGTAAGCGCATACAAAAGCTGGTCATAGTTCATTTTTGTGCTTAGCTTATGCTCCCCTGCAAGGTATTCCCTTTCGTATTCGGGCGATATATCGCCGCCGAAGAACATAGATTTGCAAAATTCACTTCCCAAATGGAAGGTAGAGCCAACAAGATTTTCCTTATCAAGCCCAACGCTTTCGTCATACTTGTATTTAACGTAGAATTTAAATACCTTTGCTTCCTCAATAACGCCCTTTTCAACCAAAAGGTCTGCAACCTGCTCGGTAGTCATCCCCTCGTATAGATTTACGGATATTTCCCTATCCCCCTTGCTGAACGCAAAAACATCGTTGGCAATAGGTATAAGACCAGGCCAAAATTCAAAGAAGCCAAACACCGTAAAAAACGACAGGCAGCATACTATAAGCGTATACGCAATAGCTTTAATAATGCTTACGGTAACGCTTCCCCTGCTTTTTTTAGGCGCGTTGCGGCGTTTTGCGCGCTTGTACGCCTTGCGTGCGGCGGCTTTTGCCTCCTCGTTGCCTGTAAAATGCTGTTCGGAAAAAGCTTCTTCCCCTTCTTTGGATATGGCATCCACGCTGTTGCCCTCATCATCGGTAAGATGGCCGCCTTCGGGCACGGGGCGCACAACACCGCTTAGCTCAACCTCGTCACTATAATGAGAGGAGGTGTCCACCACAGGCGCGGCTTTCTTATTATTCAAGTCCTCGCTATCAGTTGCGGGCGCGGATTTTTTCGGAGGGGCGTTATATATAATAATATCGTCCTCTTCATCAGGTACGCTTACTTTGGCATCGGCCTGCTTTGCAACCGCGTGCTTTTGCACCTCTGCCGCAACAGTACGGTTTTCTGCACTGTATTTTGTAAGCAAATCCAAAAGCTCGTCCGAGCTTTCTTTTACGTTTTTGTTTTCGTCCACTGAAAAAAACCTCCGTTTTTGCCGTTTTACAGCAAAGCGTTGATTACAAAAAATATAGCTATCGGCACAATTATTGCCGGTGTGATGTAGATATAAAGATGGTTTATGCTTTTTTCGGGCAAGGCGATATCTGCGCCCTCCTTTGAGTAGGAGGTAAACAACGCCTCCAGCCTTGAAAACGTAAACGCCAGTGCCAAAAGCAACAGCCCAAGCAACACAAAGCCAACAAACAAGGTGCTTGTATTAAAGCTTGCCTTGCTAACAAAGGAGGAGTTGCCGTACAGCGCGTACATATTAAAGCACATATGCAAAACCATAGATGGGTATACGGAACGGCAAATTACCGCCGTAAAGCTTAAAACCAAGCCCGCAAACAGATATATCACAAAGCCCTGCGTTGTAAAATGCGTTAGCGTAAAATACAAGGTGCTTATAAGTATGGCATTAAAGCTTCCGTAGTGCTTATACTCACCTATAACGATGCCGCGAAAAAACAGCTCCTCACACACGGCAGGTACAAAGCAGTACGAAAGGAACAAGCCTATACTGCTGCTATCGCTTGCAAAAAGCGTGTCCATATAGCCTTTGTCGTAGGTAAGCCCTCTGCCGCCTTGATAAAAAACAAGCTGCAACGCCAAGCTGCCAATCAGCATAACAACAAACGCGCCGACAGAAAACAGCAGAATATTAGCGTTAAACTTACCCTTAAGCATATATTGGTTAAGCTTGCCGCCCTTTATACCTAAATACAAAAAGCAAGGCACCGCAAACGCGATTATCTGTATAACGATAACCACAAGAAATATATTGTTACCTCCAACCGTTTCGGCAGATATGAAATGGCCGCACAGAGAAAGCAAAAGGTATATTGCCGCCGTAAGCAACGGCACGCTTACGGGTGCTGATTTTAATGTTTTTAGCATACCGCCGCCCCTTCTTTTTATCTTAAGCCATTCTTATCTGGTTAGCAATCCTGTCGGCAATATCAATCCCGTAAAGCAGTTCCGTTATCTTAAGTGCAAACTGCAAGGTAACGCCCATGCCCTCGGCAGTTATAAAAATATCGTCCGTTTCAACCTTCGCGCCCGTTACGTTTGCGGAAGGCATATATTTTTCAAATCCGGGATAGCAGGCAATGTTTCTGCCCTCCAAAAGCCCCATTCTTCCTAAAACAGAAGGTGCGGCACATATAGCGGCAAGGTATTTGCCCTCACTAACAGCCTTTTCTATAAGCCCCTTAACCTGAAAGGATGCCGCCAACGCCTCCGTACCGTCTGCCCCACCGGGGAGAACAAGCACATCGGTATCGGTCATATCGGTATCAGCCACAAGTGCGTTTGCCTTAACGGCTATGCCGTGCGCGCCCGTAACCTCCAAGCCGTCCTCAATAGAAGCAAGAACAACCTCTGTCCCTGCGCGGAGCAATACATCGGCGGTAATAAGCGCCTCACACTCCTCAAAACCGTTAGCAAGTAATATCAAAGCCTTCATAATCAATACTCTCCTTTAACGTTTACGCGCCCTTTGCGCCCAAAAGCTCCTTAACAATTGCGTAAACCTGTTTATTTATATCCTCTATCCCGCGTAGCTGTCCGTTCTCAACACAATCAACCTTGTGCCAGCCGCATTTTTCTGCCGCGTACAGCGCCGCTTGGTAGCTGTTTTCAAGAAAGCCCTTGTTTTTTTCGTGTATGTCCTTAACAACGCCCGTTTTTTCACAGCGGCTTTGTATAAGGCTTGCGGAAACCTCCGTTGGCAAGCAAAGGTACAGCACCGCGCTGGGTTCAGGCAAGCCAAGCAGAGAAAACTCGTAATCCCAAAGCCAGCCTGCAAAGCTATCCCACTTATCGCGCGGAAGCTTGGACATCTGATGCACCATGTTTGCGCTGGTATAGCGGTTTGCTATTATAACAACGCCGTTTTCGTAATCCTTTTTCCAATCCAGCATATAAGAGCAGTACCTATCCATCGCATAAAACGAAGAAGCGGCGTATGCGTTTACGGCACTTGGGTCCTCCCCAAACCTGCCGCCGAGATACATATTAACAAGCGCACAGCTATCATTTTCATAGGTTGGGAAAGAAATAAGCCTGTTTTTAATGCCCTCTTCCTCCAAACGGCGGCAAAGCAATTTGCTTTGCGTTTCCTTGCCGGAGCCATCAAGCCCGTCTATTGCTATAAGTATTCCCTTAGCCAAACCACATACACCCCACAAAGCTACATATTTTCAAACTTCGCCCTTATCTCTTGCGCTCTCCCACAGCTCATCTTCCCTTCGGGGCAGGGACCCGATACACAAGGCGGGCCTGCCTTGCGGAACAAAGTGGGTGCAACCTGCTTTACCTTGCGAAGCATCTCATCTGCAAGCGCGCGTATCTCCCATTGGGCGCGCGTGCAACAACGCAAATTGAAAAAGTTATAAAGCGAGCGCACGTTCATAGTCATAACTATCTTGGTATCGCAAGCATTGGGAAGCACGCTTCTTGCATCCTCAAACGCAAGCTTTTCCGCAGCCTTTTCCGCGGCGGCGGCATCCATACCACCCTCAACCAAGCGCGCTGTATGCTTCTCTTTTAGCAATGCGGCAAGACGGATGTAATGCTGCCTGTCCTCCTCCATAGCCTTCAAGAACTCCTCCTTAGCGGCGGGAAGCACCTCTATTTCGGGGGGCATTATATAAGTAAAGCTTTCCTTGTTTACGTAGCGCTGGCTTTGCACGCTGAAGGAAGCGATACGGTGCCTTGTAATCTGTGCAAGCACCGCGCGGGACACGCCCTCTATCCCAAACGTGAAGCTAACGTGCTCGAAAGGGCTTTCGTGCCCCATGGACACAAGCATATTAATAAATTTTTCGGTTTTCTCAGGCGTTAAGCCATCCATTATCCCGTCTACCCCTGTTTGAGAGTAGCAAAGCTTTGCGGCGGAAGCGATAAGCTTTTCACAATCGGGAGTGTGTGCAATTATCTCAACCTTCATTTAAAACTTCCCCTTTCAAAAAGCACCAATGCCTTCTTAACAGTATATTTTATCACAACGTTAAGCCAAAATCAATAAGTGAAAGCGTTTATTCAGCTAATAAAGCCCTTTCCCGTTTCGTTATACCAAGCAGTTGCGTATTCGCCCTGAACGCTGATGCTTTTTAATGCAGAGCAACATTTAAACACGTCTTCACCAATGCTTGTAACGGTAGAAGGCAAGCTTGCCTTGCTTAAAGCCACACAGCCGAAAAACGCAAGCCTTCCTATTTCCAAAACGCCCTCAGGCACGCTTATCTCATTAAGCATCACACAGCCGAAAAAGCATTTTTCGGGTATAGCCTCTTGCCCGCCCGAAAGCACAACAGCTTCCAAAGCGGTGCAATGGAAAAACGAAAAGGCACTTAAAGCACAGCCCTCAGGCAGTTCCACCTTTTTTACAGCCTTACACTCCGCAAATGCATTTTCCTCTATCTTCAAAAGCCCTATCGGCAATTTTAAGCTTTCCGCCTCAAGCGCGCGCGGGCAGAACAAAAGCGCAGTTCTGTTGCCGTTATAAAGCACGCCGTTTTCGGATGCAAAAACCGTGTTGGCGTTGGCAACGTCAATTTTTTCCAAAAGCAAAGCTTCTTCCAAATCAAAAGCGTTAAACACGGCAACGCTACTTCCAAGGCTTAAATACTCAAGCGCGGTACAGCCGCTTAAAGCTCCATTTGCAATGTTTACAACGCTATCGCCAACGGTAAGCTTTTTAAGCTTTGTGTTACCTGCAAAAGCACCGCTTTCAATAGCGGTAAGCGTATGCCCCTCTATCTCATTAGGTAGCTCAAGCTCGTTAGCATCGCCCGTATAGCCCACAAGCTTTGCAACGTTGTTCGTAAGCGTATATATATAGTCCCCTGTGGTATAAGAAGGCTCCTTTTCCGCACTTTCTTCTCCGCTTATATCCTCTGATATCTCTGTGGACTGCTCTCCGCTTACCTCAACGGAAGCATCAACGCTGTTTGCGCTATCGTTATCAACGGATGCCACGCTTTCCACATCGGAATCCGCTAAAGACGAGCCTGTATTAACTATATCCGCCGCGCAGGCAGAAAACAAAACGCACATTGCTAAAAAGCTTATAGAAACAGCAAAAAATGTTTTTTTCATATTTGTAAACCCTCAAAGGTCTTATTATTAATGCTAATTTTTAAAATTGCTGTTACCAAGACCGGCTTCCACCAAATTATTATATGTTTCGGAGGACATATCTACGTCTACAACAAGATTATTACAGCCCTTAAAAGCGTTTTCGCCAACCGTTACGTTTTTGCCTTTAACGGCAAGCTCTTTTAACGCGCTGTAAGCAAAAGCGTTATCGCCAATGCTTGTAACACAGCTTGGAAGCGTTAGCACGGTTAAAGAGGAGCAGTACGAAAACGCACCGTTTCCTATATCCAATGTACCGCCAACACTTTTAAGCTCAACGCTTTTCATAGAGGTGCAACCCATAAACGCTTGGTTTCCAAGCCTTGTAACGCCTGCGGGGATAGTAATCTCGGTCAGATACGCACAGCCGTAAAAAGCCTTGTCCTTAATCTCGGTAATACTATCGGGCAGCTTAATGGAGGGCAAACTTTCGCAATAAGCAAACGCCGCTGTGCCTATATCGGTATGCGTTGAGGGCAGAACGTTTTCTTGGTTGCCAACGCGCACCATGCGCAAGGAGGAGCAGGAATAAAACGCACCATCCGGCAGCTCGTTTACAGCTTCATCAAGCTGTATCTCGCCCAACGCGGCACAATAGCCAAAGGAATATGCGGCAATACTGCTTATACCCGTGTATCCCTCGTGCTGTATATTCAGATACTTAAGACGGCGGCAACGGTAAAAAGCTTTTTCACTAACGGTTTTAAGGTTGCCCTTTAGGTTAAGCGTAACCAAATCCTTGCATTCGTAGAAAGCGCCAACAGGTAGCTCCTCCGGGCAAGGAACGGTAAGCGTGCGCAAGGAGGAAGGCACATACTCCAAATTCTCGGTATAATCAGCCGCGCCAAAGCTTGCGCCCAAAAACAGCTTATCCGCGCCGTTGCCGATGAAAGGAAGCGTTAAATCCGCAAGCGCGCTACAGCCCTTCATAGCGTTTTCGCCAATGGACGTAACGCTTTCGGGGATAACAAGCGTTTTAAGTGCGGTGCAGTTTTCAAACGCACTGCTTCCAACCGCTTCTGCATCGGTTAAAACAATGCTTTTAACGTTTTCACAGCCGCTAAAGGCTTTATCGTGTATAAGGGTACCGCCAACGGTAAGCTCCGCAAGGCTTTCGGGCATATCCTTTGCGTTGCCCGCAGGGTTCACAGAGCCAAACAAGTAGCCGATATAGGTATGCTGGTTCAAAGCGCCGCCCGCAAACGGCACGGTAAGGCGTGAAAGCTCCTTACAGCCGGAAAACGCGCCGTGCTCTATCATCTCAACGGTAAAGGGCACAATTATCTCGGTTATAACACAGCCCGCTTCGTTTTCTGTTCCCGCCTTGTCCTTAATAGCACCGGCTTTTATTGCAAGCACGGAAGCACCGCCGATTGACTGAGGTATCTTAACCACGCTTTCAGTACCCGTGTATCCGCTAACGGCAACGCCGTTTGAATACGGAGCGGTTACAAAAAGCTCCTCCGCGGTGTACGGTATCTCAACGGAAATATCCTCCTGCTTGGAATCGTTTTGTTCCCCGCTATGCTCAACACGGCTTATTTCGCTACCGCCGCCTATGCCCATAAGCTCCTCAATCTTGCCGCAAGAGCACAGGGATAAAAGCATAAGGAAAACCAAACAAACTGCTATTGCTTTCTTTACAAAGCTGTTTATATATAAGTTACTTTGCATTTACATAAGTCCTTTCAAATTATAAGCGGCAGCTTTTGCCCCATATAAAGCTATACATTGTGTATTATGGCACAAAACCTTAAATTTGTCAATAACAACGATGCTAAACGCACAAAAAATTCGCCCCAAGAAGCCAAACGGCTTCTTGGGGGCCATATTAACACTTATTTAGTCTTCATCATAGATATCGGGAACACCGTCATCATCATAATCGTCGTCACCGTCGTCCACAACCTCGTTTATCCTGTAACGGCGCGCTATCTTCTGATCCTCCACACAGCTATGTAAAAGCTCCTTAAACTCAAAGCTTTTCTTTATGTTTTTAACAACAAGCACGGGCATAGTTTTATCAGAGCTTTGAACGGTTACCGTGCCCATACCGAAAATCTTCTGCCAAAGCGTGCGCTTTAGGGTTATATCCTTTATACGGTAAAGCACTATCTCCTCATACTTGGTGCTAAAAAGGCCGGTTTCTACAAAAATCCTGTCCTCCGCAAGCTTATACCTTGTAAAGCTTAAGGGCATACCCATAAAACGCTTTCTGTCTTCCCAAATATAATCTATCGGTTGCTTAGCCATAACGATATCCTCACTTTAATAATATTAGGGTGTTGCATTTAAAGCAACACCCTCTCTATAAGCTTAATACTTTTCGTAATTGGTTTTGCGGCTGTTGTTAAGCATGGAAATGATATTGTCTATATCATCGCCATCGCCTGCAGTGCTTTCGTCCTTAGCGGGTTGGTCAGCAGTGGGCATAGGCTTACTGCGATAATCACCGCGCTTATCACTGTCAAACCCTGTTGCAACAAGGGTAACTATCATCTCATCCTCAAGCGTTTGATCAAACGCAGCACCAAAGATGATGTTTGCATCGGGATGTGCCTCGTTAGTTATCATAGCAACGGCATCATTAACCTCGTCAAGCGCGATGTCAAGAGATGCGGTGATGTTTACAACGATACCCTTAGCGCCGCTGATATTGGTTTCAAGCAGCGGGCTGGACATAGCCATCTTTGCAGCGGCCTCTGCCTTATCCTTACCCTTTGCGTGGCCAACGCCCATATGTGCAAGGCCTGCGTTGCTCATAACCGTGCTAACATCCGCAAAGTCAAGATTAATAAGACCGTCCATAGTAATAAGGTCAGATATGCTCTGAACGCCTTTACGCAAAACCTCATCCGCTTCCTGGAAAGCGTTAAGGAAGGTTATCTTCTTATCGGTAAGGAGCTTAAGCCTTTCGTTAGGGATAACGATAAGGGAATCAACGTGCTCCTTAAGCTTTTCAATACCTGCTTCAGCCTGCGTCATCCTCTTGGCGCCTTCAAAAGCGAAGGGCTTTGTAACAACAGCAACGGTAAGTATACCAAGCTGTTTTGCAGCCTTAGCAACGATAGGTGCCGCACCGGTACCTGTACCGCCGCCCATACCTGCGGTAACAAAAACCATATCAGCATCCTTAATAGCATCAGTAATCTTATCAAGAGTTTCCTCAGCAGCCTTTTCGCCAAGGTCAGGATTAGCGCCTGCACCACGGCCCTTGGTAAGCCTTTCACCAATAGCGATGGTGTTAGGAGTACCGGAGCGTTCAAGCGCAGATACATCTGTATTGAGATTTATAAACTCTATATCCTTGCAGCCTACTGCTATCATGCGGTTAACAGCGTTACCGCCGCCGCCGCCTACACCTATTACCTTTATCTTTACAACGGGTGCGTTTGAAACATTTGCCATTTTTGTTCCTCCCATGCGTGCATATTATTTCACATTATACTTTCACTATATTATAATATGTTTTTTTTCAAATTTCAAGGGCTTTTTTGTATTTTTTTACTGCTAAAACACGCTTTTTTATCGTTTTTTTCTTTACTTCGGAGTAAAAATGCCCTTATTTATCTCCGATACGTCTATATCTCCGTTCTCTGACCCTTCTGGTAAGGTTGCAAGCTTATCCACTATACCTGCGGCAAAAGCAAGCTTTGTGTCAAACTCGTCTATATCGCCCATATAAATATCATACTTCCCATCTATGCCGATATATATACCGAAACGGTTGTTTGCATCTATATAAGTAACGCGAGATGTAAGCTTTGCCGCCCTTATATCCGAAAACGCCTGTGCTATTATGTCGCCCGTTCGCACGTCTGCAAACAAAAGCTTTTCGCCAACTATGCATCTGCCAACGGTTTCAGGCTCCATATCAAGCTTTAAAAGCCCATACAGCTTTGCAGGCTCGTCCGTATACTCAAGTATCTGCATATTGTCCGTAAGCAAATACTTTTCCCCGCTTATTTCAACGTACATATCGGGCTTTTTCTCCTCAACGTGTATTACTATCGTTGAGGGCAAATCCCTTTCAATAATAACCTTGTTCAGATACGGCAGCTCCAAAACCAGCTCCGTTTCCTTGTCGGAGGCTGTAAAGGAATACAGGTTGCTTCCGTATTCAACGCCAAACGCTTCTATTATCTGCTCCTCGGTATATCGGCTAACGCCCTCTACCTCAACGGTTTTAATCTTAAAGAACACAATAAAGCAAACGGCGGTAAAGACAGCTATTAGCACAAAAAACAAGCTTGCATAAAATACCCTGCGGCGCAGTTTTTTGTTTTGCTGCCTTTGCTTTAGCTCATCCATCGCAACCGTTCTACGCTTAAAACGATTTCCCTGTTCGCCCTGCATTGCCTTCTCCTTTAGTTTATTTTGCCAGTTCCTTTATGTACGCCGCTATTGTATCCACAGCGTTTTCCTTTGCCATACCTTGTGCCGCCTTGCACATTGCCGCAAGCCTTGCTTTGTCCTCCGCAAGCGCTTTCACTTCCTTGGTCAGCAAAGCTCCGTCCGTTTCGCTTTCCCTAAGCAGTATCGCCGCGCCCGCATCCGCAAGCACCTTGGCGTTTTTATACTGGTGGTCGTCCGTTACGTTTGGTGACGGTATCAAAATCGAAGCCTTGCCCATACAGCAGTTTTCCGCTATAGTTATCGCGCCCGCACGGCATATAACTATATCCGCCGCGGCAAGATGCCTGTGCATATCGAAGATATACTCTCGTATTTCTATATTCTGCGCCCTGTTAAGCCCTTTGGAGGCGGCAAGTGCGCTGTATTTTTCGCTGCCCGCTTTGCCCGTTGCGTGCATCGCCCTTACAGAAGGGTTGCCCTTAACAAAGCTTTCAAGCATAGTAAAAACAAAGCTGTTTACATTTTCTGCGCCAAGGCTTCCGCCAAACGAAACGATGTACGTTTCGTTTCCCAGGCCAAGCTCTCGCCTTGAAGCTTCGCGGCTTGCGCTTATTATTTCTGGCCTTACGGGGTTGCCTGTAAGCACCAATTTGCTCTTAACAGACTCTTCAAAATACCTCTCGCTTTCCTTAAAGCTTAAGCACACCCTGCTTGCGTATTTGGAAAGCCGCCTTGTTGTTACGCCGGGATAGGCGTTTTGCTCGTGTATAAGCGTGGGTATACCAAGCTTTGATGCCGCACGAACTGCCGCCCAGCTTGCATATCCGCCTGTTCCAACAACAACGTCGGGGCTAAAACGCTTTATTATGCGCTTTGCCGCGCTAACGGAGGTTGCTGCTTTTATAGCCGCGTCTATATTGGAAAGCGAAAGCTTTCTTTTAAAGCCGCGCACCTTAACAAACTCTATATCATAGCCGGCTTTGGGCACAAGCGTGCCTTCCATACCGCCTTCTGCCCCCACGAAAAGGCACTGAAAGCTGCTATCAACCTTTTTTAGCGTATCTGCAATTGCAATTGCGGGATTTATGTGCCCGCCCGTGCCCCCGCAGGAGAACAATACTTTCATTTAAGATTACCCCTTTTTTAGATACGAATATCTTGAAACCGAAAGCACAACGCCCATTTCTGCCATCCATATACAAAGCGATGTGCCGCCGTAGCTAAAGAACGGCAAGCTTATGCCGGTGCTGGGGAGAGTGTTGGTTACAACGGCGATATTAAGCAAAACGTGTACCGCCAGCGAGCATACTATGCCGGCTACCAACAAAGAGGAATACATATTGGGTGCATTTTTTGCAATAACAAAGCCGCGCCATACAAGCAAGGCGAAAAGGATTATAACGCATAACGCGCCGAAATACCCAAGCTCCTCGCACAATATAGCAAATATGTAATCGTTATGCGGCTCCGGCAGGTAGCCCTGCTTTTGGTTGCTTTGCCCAAGCCCCAAGCCCCAAAACCCGCCTGAGGTTATAGCGTACAAGGACTGAACAGGCTGCCAGCCGCCCGTTGTTAGCTTTGAAAACGGGTCACGCCATACTTGAAGGCGCGCTATGGAGTGCGACATTCCCATCAAAACCACGCCCACACCACATGCGCCTGCAAACGCCGTGCCTAAAAGCCACTTTGCGGGAGAGCCACCCATCCACATCATAATAAACACGATAGCGCAGATTATAATGGTACAAGAAAGATGCCTTTGCAAAACCGTTGTTACGGCAGACGCGCCCAAGAAGAACACAAAAGGCACAATCCCCGTTTTAAAAGTACCCATATTATCCTTATTATCACTAATATGGCGCGCACATATAAGAATAAGCGCAAACTTCAAAACCTCTGAGGGCTGAAAGTCTATACCTATATTAAGCCATCTACGCGCACCGTTACGCTCCAAGCCGATGCCGGGGATTGCGGTTGCTATGTTAATAGCCAACGCAAATATAAATATAGCAAGCGTAAACCGCTTAAGCCAACGGTAATCACCAAACTTGGAAACAGCCGCCATAGCAACAAGCCCAAGCCCAACAAAGGCAAGCTGCCTTCTTGCAAAATAAAAGCTGTTGCCAAACTTGCTTTCCGCCGCAGGATAGCTTGCGCTAAACACCATTACGGAGCCGATACACACAAGCACCACCACGAGGATAAGGAACGGTCTATCAACCTCACCTACAAGGCGGGTTAGCTTTCTTTCACGCGGTTTTATGGTTTTTCTTGCGGCGGCCTTACGCGGCTGTTGCGTTTGCACCGCCTTTTCGCCGCCACTTGCAGGAGTTGCCGTAACGCCCTGCTTTATATTGTTTTGCTTTTCCATCGCAACCCGACAGCTCCTTTCTTAAAATAACTAAGCTTTTAATTCACGTAAAGCGCAAGCACAAGATAAGCCGCAACACAGCAAAGCAGTGTTACAACCGAGAAAACGGAAACAATCTTCCATTCAGACCAACCGCACATCTCAAAGTGGTGATGTATTGGTGCCATCTTAAATATACGTTTCTTGGTAGCTTTATAGGATACTACCTGAAGCATAACGGAAAGCCCCTCAACAAAATACACAAGCCCTATAAGCACTATCAGCACGGAAGCATTAGTCCAAAACGCCATAAGAACGGCGGCGCTTCCCAAAAACAAAGAGCCCGTATCCCCCATAAAAATTCTTGCGGGGTGGAAATTGAAAATCAAAAACGCCAGCAAGCCGCCCATTACAGCCGCTGTGTAGATAGACATATCGTTTTTTACAAAGAACGAGGAAAACAGAAAATACATCGTCATAATTATGCACGATATACTGCCTGCAAGCCCATCTATACCGTCCGTTAGGTTGGCGCAGTTTATCATATAAACCATCAACAGGATAGCAAATATATAATAGAATATACCAAGATCCACCTGCCCCGTTATAAACGGAAGGTTTACGCTTGTATCTATATATCCGAAATGGTTCATCAAAAGCAGATATCCCAAGGATGTTATTATAAGGAATATCATTTTTTGCGATGCGGTTAGCCCTTTGTTCTGCTTTTTAAAAAGCTTAACGTAATCGTCTATAAACCCAACGGCACCCGTTAAAACGGAAAGCGCAAGGCTTATAACCAAGCGGTAATCCCTAACAAGCACGCCGTGAACGTTTTTCATATACGGTGGCTTAACGATATAGCCCCAGCCGCAAACAAGCACGGCAACAACGATACCTATTATGAAGAAAAGCCCGCCCATTGTTGGAGTGCCTTCCTTGCATTTGTGCCAGCTTGGCCCTATCTCAAGTATCTTTTGTCCAAGCTTAACCTTACGCAAAACGGGGATAAATATTTTATACAGCACAAAGCTTACTGTAAAAGCTATCAATAGGGATAAGAGTATACTTATTTTCATAAGCCGCTTACCTCCATAACCTTTCGTATATTGGTGCGGTTGCTTGCCTTAAACAACACGGTATCACCGTTTTCGGCAAGGCTTACAAGCTGCTTTGCG
Source organism: Eubacteriales bacterium (assembly GCA_045592105.1). GTDB lineage: Bacteria > Bacillota > Clostridia > Oscillospirales > CAG-382 > SIG636. The sequence continues at coordinate 58,234 of JAZNUB010000026.1, forward strand.
GCATCCTCGTACCCGCTTGAAGGATACGTAAACAGGCGCTCAGCGCAAAAGCCGTTCTTTAACGCGCTATCCGCAATATACGTTGCCGCCTCGCCAACGCAGATTATTATATCCGCACTTTTTGCCGCAACCGCGCCAACACCCCTATGCAAAGCCTCGGTATGCTCACCAAGCTCTAACATATCGCCAAGCACGGCTATGCGCTTTCCACCACTTTGCTTAAGCACGGATAACGCCGCCGCCATTGATTCGGGAGATGCGTTGTAGCAATCGGCTATAACGCGTATACCGTTGCTTTGGCGTATATTTTGCCTGTTGCCCTCCGTTACAAAATCCAATAGTGCTAAAGCCGCCTTCTCCTCCTCAACGCCAAGCCTTACGCCCGCGGTAAAGCAAAGAAGCGCGTTTTGCACGTTATGTATGCCCGAAGCGGGCAGTTTAATAACAGTTTCTTTATCGTTGTAGCAAGCCGTGAACTCGGTTATTCCGCTCTCCTCGCCAACGTTTTTGTAGCAAGCGTTACAGCCGCAACCCTGCGCACCGCAATACACGGCCTCGTCTATGCTAACGGTGCTGTTTTTTATAAGCGGCTCGTTTGGCATAACAAGCAGGCTGTTTTCCATCCCCTCAACGATAGAAAGCTTTTCTGCACATATCCCCTCACGGCTACCGAAAGCAAGGATGTGTGAATGCCCTATGTTCGTTATTATAGCCGCGTTAGGCTTAATCAGCCTTGAAATCTGTGCTATTTCTCCGGGGTCACTCATCCCCGCCTCAAGCACTGCCCACTCGGTATCGGTTGGTATATTCAATACCTCCATAGGCAGCCCCGTAAGGCTGTTGCGGTTGCCCGCGCTTTTATAAACGCGGTATTTTGCCCCCATAACAAGTGCCGCCATATTTTTTACCGTTGTTTTTCCAACGCTTCCCGTTACAGCCAGCACCTTCAAGCCGCTTAGCTTTTCGTTCCTGTGCCGGAACGCTATGGTGTAAAGCGCTTTCTTCACGCTTTCAACAAGGATGCTGTTGGGGCAAAAGTAATTGGGATCATCTATAAGCGCGCCGCCTTCTTTGCAAAGGGCTGAAACAAAGCTGTGCCCATCAAAGTTATCTCCGCGAAGCGCCGCAAAAAGCGTAGTGCTTGCCTTGATTTTTCGGCTGTCCGAATCAACGGTGGTGAAAACGCGCCCGCTATCACTTTGGGGGTGAAGCGTTCCGCCGCATAGTTCGGCTATCTCTTTAAGCGTATAATTCATAATACCTCATATCATCCGTATACGTTATCGCTGTATCTGAATTCTATTGTAACAACCGTGCCCTCCTGCACCTCTGTGCCGCCGGGTATATCCTGAAGCACAACCATCGGCGTACCCGTGATGCTGGAGCTGTACGCACCTGTTATTCTCACGTTAAGCCCGCGATTTTTAAGCACTATCAGCGCATCCTGCGCGCGGTAGCCCTTAACGTCGGGTACGGTAACGGTAGGTCTTTCATCTGCCTCCTCGGTGTAAAGAATAACCTTGCCGCCCTCTGTAAGCGCGGTGCCCGAACGCGGCATCTGATCTACAACGGTTAGACCGTTGCCAACTATTCTGTATTCAAGCCCAAGGCTCTCAACAGCCTTTATAGCGTCTGCCGTGTTTTTGCCTATCATCTTGGTTACGGTGATGGTTTCATGCTCTGCCTCGCCGCTTCTGGGTATGCCAAGATAAGGAAGCACCTCTGAAAGGATGCTGGAAACAACGGGTGCCGCAACAAGGCCGCCGTAGAAATCGTGAACGGTAGGCTCGTCTACAACAACTATTATCGCAACCTGCGGGTCCTCTGCGGGTGCAAACGCCACGCAGGAGCTAACGTATGCCGTTCTGTCAAGTATATCAAGCTTTTGGGACGTACCTGTTTTTGCCGCTATGGAATAGCCCTCAACCGCGGCATTCTTGGTTGAACCCGTGTTTATACCGCCGTAAAGGATATCAACTATGCTTTCCGCAACGGAGCTGCTTATTACCTGCCTATCGGTTTCGTATTCAAAGGTATGCGTTATATTGCCATCGTCATCAGTTAGGTATTTGCCAAGGTGCGGCGTTACAAGATAGCCGCCGTTAGCAACAACGCTAACCGCCCTAAGCTGCTGTATTATCGTGGTTTTAAACGACTGACCAAAGGAGTAGGTTGCAAGCTCTACCCTGCCGAATTGGGAATTATTAGTGCCGTAATAGTAGGTTTTGCTTTCACCAAGCATATCACAGCCCGTTAGGTCAAGAAAACCAAACTCCTCAAAATAATTAATAAAGCTGCTTTTGCCTATACGCAACCCAAGCGATACAAACGCAGGGTTGCAGGAGTTTTGAAGCGTTTCCGCAAAGCTTTGATCGCCGTGTCCACCGTCCTTGTGGCACTTAATCGTTTGCCCGTCAACGGTTATCTGCCCTTGGCAATTAAACCTATCCGCCAAGCCGGAGATGCCCTCCTCCATAGCGATTGCGGTAGTTACTATCTTAAACGTAGAGCCGGGCTCGTATATATCGTTTACAACCTTGTTGTTCCACATTTGGTACACAAGCTCCAGCTTCTTTTTAGAAAGCTCCTCTGCCGTAAGCGTTGTAACCGTATCGGTGGATTCGTCCGTAACGCCGCCTGCTTCATACTCCTCGTATTTCGTTAGGAAATTCCCCGTTAGCGTATACGGATCGTTAAGGTCAAAATTAGGGTACACGGCGGAAGCGTATATCTCCCCCGTATTTACGTCCATTACAACCGCCGCTGTACGGTTATTCGCCTGCTGATCGTTATAAACCTTTTCAAGATACTTCTCCACTATGCTCTGTATATTTACGTCTATAGTGGTTACAAGGTTAGAGCCGTTTTGCGCCTCCACATAGGTTTCATACTTATAGGAAAGGTCGTAGCCCTTGCCGTTCTTTGCCTTTACAATGCGCCCCGCTGTACCCGAAAGCTCTGTGTTGTACTGCTTTTCAAGCCCCATCAAGCCGCCGTCGGTACCGTTTATACCCAAAACGTGGCTGGCAAGGCTACCGTACTGATAGTACCTTTTGCTTGCTTCCTCAAGATTTATCATCGTGGAAAGGTCGTGCTCTATGATGAACTCCCTAACCTTGGTTGCGGTTTCTTCCTCCACGTTTTTCTTTATTACCTCGTATTGGCTGTTGGTTTTCTCCATACGGGCAAGGATAAGCGTGCGGTCCACACCCAAAAGCTCGCTCAAGCCATCGGCGATAAGCGTTTTATAATCCACTTCCCCGCTTTTCATCCCTTTAGATATGCCAAGCGAAGAAATAAATACGGTTTCAACCGTTTCGCTCATTGCAAGCGCCTTCATATTTCTATCGTATATGGTGCCCCTGCTTGCAGGCAGTATCATCGTAGAGGAATACTGGTCCAGCACCTTGTCCCTGTACTGCTCGTAGTCGATAAGCTGTAAATACGCCACGCGCCCCGCAACGGCACAAAACAACACCACTATTGCTATAAATACAACAAAGGTGCGCCATGCAACGTCTCTTTTAGTTACTTCTGGTTTGTTTTTCATTAGATAAATCGCCCCGTTAACGCAAAAAGCATTCAAAGCAAGTGCGTTTTTGCACCTGCCTTTATATAGTCAATAAGGGTAAAGCGCTTTTAAAGGCGCTTTTACCCTAAAATATATTACAGAATATTATTATATATGATTGCCGCGCGAAAATCAACCGCCAAAAAAGTTTCTTATAACGTTGCCTGCGCCTGTAAGAAGCACGCCAAGGCCGTTTTCGTTTTCGTCCTCGTACTCGTTTATCTGAACCTCGTCATCGGTTTTAATTTCTATATAGTATTCGCCCTTTGCTTCGTCCTTCTTAACCATACCAAGCTCGTTTTCTGCATACTTGGTTATCTCGTCTAAATTATCCTTCTTTGCAAGCTTATCCTCAAGCTTGTTTTTCTCATCGGATAGCGTGTTAATAACCGTATTTTGCTTGTTCACCTCGTCGCTTAAGTTGTCAAGCGATATGTAGTTCATCATCATAAACAAGAACAAAACCGTAAAACACGCGGCTGTGATAACCGTTGTCCACGGGAACGGCTTCTTCTCGCCATCCTTTTTCTTCGTTACTATCTTTATGCTTGTAAATTCAGAGGCAGAACGCCGCACGGTTGGGTGCGCCGACATTTTTCTTGTTGCAACAACATTTTTCGAGCTTTTGGCCGCAGCTTGTCTTTTGGTTGTAACAGCGTTTGTTTTGTTGTTCTCCATAGTCACCGCACCCTACCGCACAAAGCGGCATTTTCCCTTTCTTTGTTCGTTATTATGCTGTTTACAGCTTCTCTGCCGCCCTAAGCTTTGCGCTGTGTGAACGGCTGTTTTCGCCAAGCTCCTTTTCGGAAGGAAGCAAAGGCTTTCTTGTTATTATCTTAAACTGCGGCTTTCTGCCGCAAACACATATTGGCAAATCCTTTGGGCACACACAGCCCGAAGCAAGCGTGTTAAACGCGCTTTTTACTATCCTATCCTCCAAGGAATGGAAGCTTATAACAACTATCCGCCCGCCCTTGTTTACAAGGCGTGCCGCCTTCTCAAGTGCCTCGGTTATAGACGAAAGCTCTGCGTTTACCTCAATGCGTATCGCTTGAAAAACGCGCTTCACGGATGAAAGCTTGTCCTTTTTTCCACCGCGCACGGTTGCAAAAACCGTGTCATACAGTTGCTTGGTGGTGGTGTACGGCTGTTCTGCGCGGCTTTGAGCTATCGCACGTGCTATATGGCGCGAATGCCTTTCCTCACCGTATTCCCAAATAATGCGCGCAAGCTGCTCCTCGGAATAGTTGTTTATTACGTATGCGGCGTCAAGCTTAGAGGCGGTGTCCATACGCATATCAAGCGGCGCATCAACGCTGTAAGAAAAGCCCCTATCCACCGTGTCAAGCTGATGGGAGGATACGCCCAAATCCATAAGCACCCCGTCAACCTTTTCTATCCCCTCTCCGGCAAGAACCGCGTCTATCTCCGAAAAGTTGCTTTTAACTGCTGTAAATCTATCGTCATCTATAAGCTGTTTTGCATTGGCAAGTGCAGTATCGTCACGGTCAATGCCTATAACGCGCCCACCCTTTAGGCGTTCAAGTATCAACCTTGTATGCCCCGCACCGCCAAGCGTGCAGTCCACATACACACCGTTTTCCTTTAAAGCAAGCAGCTCCACAGACTCTTCTTTAAGAACCGTGTAATGTTTAAACTCCATATCAGAACCCAAGCTGTATCAGGCGGGACATTATATCCTCGCTTTGCATTCCCTGTGTAAGCTCCGCATCCCACGCCGCTTCATCCCAAAGCTCAAGATGCTTGTTATTGCCTATCAGCACAACGTTTTTATCTATGCCCGCAAAATCACGAAAGTATTGCGGTATTATAACCCTGCCCTGCCCATCAAGGCTTGACCAAACCGCACCGGAGAAAAAGTAGCGCGATATATTCCTATCCTCCACCACTTGAAGGCTTGCAAGCTTATCCGCAAACTCCTGCCACGATTCCATAGGGTGTATCATAATACACTTGTCAAAGCTGCGGCACATAACAAACTCTGCACCAAGCTTTTCCCTAAGCTTTACCGGAAACGACAGCCTGCCCTTGCTATCCAAATTGTGCCTGTATTCACCAACGAACATACCGCCGCCTCCTTCCCTTAGCAGTTTTGCAAAAAAACAGATTGATTAGTTGCACTTTTGGAAAATTTTAGGAGATTTTTAGGGTTAAACTACCACACGCCCCCACAAATTTCCACTTGCAAGCATTATTATATATTACAAGCATCAAAAATGCAATAGTTTTTTTACAGTTTTTCATAAAAAATTTGCGGCTTTTTGTACCGTGAGCGAAACAAAAACAAGGGGTTGTAGCCGAAATTGCTAAATCCGCAATTCGTATACAACCCCTATAGGTTTTATTAGGTTTTATTTGGTATAACCATACCGTTTTTGAAGCCTGTAAGCTTCCGCAAAGCTCCAAATCGTTACCGCAAGAAGCAGCACGCTTAGCGCAAGCAAGCAATAAAAGCCGATATAAACGGTACCGTGTAGCTTATAGCTCACTTCGCCGTTGTTTTCCTCTACCGTATAGCTTCTTTCGTGGTCTGTTGCAAGGTTATCGGGCAGGGTTTTATATACCGCTGCTTGATCCATTTTTATCTCCATACTGCCCTCAAGCTCCTTGGTATAGCTTGATACGCGCTCCTCTACCAAAGCGTTTCTTGCCATAACCTTCCAGCACGCTTCCCCGTCGCCCGTATAATAGAAGATGTTGTAGCTGCCATTGCTTTCAACCATTCCTATATCGCCTTTTTTGCGCCCCTCGGCAAACACCCAATCGTTATACTCCTCCGCCAAATCGCCCGGAACAATGTCTGCATATACGCCGCCGTAGCTTGCCGTGTTGAAATCGTGGCTGTGCTTCTTAACAAGCTCTGCAAAAAACTCCTCCGTTCCGTTTTCCACAGCCTGCTTATAAAGCTTTTCCGCCTCTGCCTTCGTTTTTGTTTCTTCCTTATACGCCTCTATGCTTACAAGCAAGCCGCGTATATTTGCAGAAGGAAAGCCGTATTTGCCCGCAGGCCTTACAAGATAATAAACCTCCCAATAGCCATCCGCCTTTCTTGTTAAAATATCGCCATTAACACGCGCGCTGTCAAACGCCCAATCGGGGAAATAGCCCGTTTTACCGTATTCCAAGCGTTTTTGGCAGTCAGCCAAAACGCTGTCCACCTGCTCCTTCGGGCAGCCCGCCTTGGGCAGATCCTCTTTGATCAAAGACAAAAACTCTTTGCTTGTTTTGCAAGCGGCAAACGCCTGCTCTTTTTCTTTAGCCTCTGCCTCTTCCTTTATTTCGAACCTATAGCTAATATAGTCAAGCGATTCAAGCTCTGCCCTATGCTCATTGTAATAATCGCTCAGCTCATCATCACTGCACTTTTTAAGCTCCGCCAACGAAAGCTCGTACTGCTTTTCCGCAAGCCTATACAAAGCAACCGCTTCCCTAACGTCCTTTTCCGTCATACCGTAGCCGTATCTGTAATCAAGATAGTCGTTAAGCTTTTTGCCTTCATTTTCAGCACGCTTTGTAAGCCTTGCTATCTCGCTGTCGATGTATTCCCCGTCCTCCTCGGAAAGCTTTAAGCCGTTCTTTCGCGCCAGCTCGGCATAGCGCACGGTAGCCTCCGCAGCAGTGCAGGTTTCGTCCATAAGCTGCTCATACCAGGACCTAAGCGCCGTATACTCCAACCCGCGCAGGGGCTTTGTTGGATCCAAGCCGTACGCCCTGTAATCCCTTATAAAGTTTTCGCTTTCCATTAACGAATACAAATAGTCGTAAAAATAATACGAAAGCGCCATAAGGCTTATTTCCGTTTCGCCCGTGGTAAGCGCAACGGTGTCCCTATACTGGTGGTCAGCAGACAGCCCCTTAAGCCTGTTGCCTTCCCTAACGTTTAAAACGCCAACGTAAGCCGTTATCAACACTGCAACAGCCAAAAAACCCGCCAGCCAAAACCTAAACTCCTTAAGCACACGATACCTAAGGCGATACTTATCCTTTTCGTTTTTCCTTTGTTCCTTTTTGTTGATAGCTGCCATATTATCCTCTTTCCAAACGCCCGTCCGTGTTGACAAAACGGATGTAACATGCTAAAATCTGCTTGCTTATATTATACTTCAAAATAAAACTATGTCAACGGAAATTTTAGGCGGAGCTGATTATGGACTATGCTGTATCCGAGGAAATAGCCGCTTTGTTAAACGGCGGCTTTGATATACAAGTTGTGGAAAGCACCGTTTCCACAAACACCGCTTTAAAAGAGCAGGCTGTAAACGGTGCAAGTGGCGGCACGGTACTGATAGCGCACAGCCAGCAAGGCGGCAGAGGGCGTATGGGGCGTTCCTTCTGCTCGAAGCGCGGGGGGCTGTATTTAAGCCTGCTGTTAAAGCCAAGCATAAGCCCTGCGGCTGCTTGCTTGCTTACACCGATAGCCGCACTTGCCGTTGCTGATTCGGTTGAGGCGGTGCTTGGCAAGGAGCTAAGCATCAAATGGGTAAACGATTTGTTTTACGGCGGCAAAAAGGTTTGCGGCATACTTACCGAAGCGGCACCAAGCACTAACGGGCTTGGGGTGGAATACGTGATTATAGGTATAGGGCTGAACGTGTACGAGCCACCGGGCGGCTTTGGCAACGGGCTTAACGAAATAGCCGCGGCTTTACTGCCAACGGCTACCGAAAAAAGCAGCGTTATCAACCGCTTGGCGGCAGAGATAATACGCCGCGTTTACAGCTATACCGCCACGCCTGAAAGCGAACAGCTTTATAATGCATATAAAAAGCGTTTGTTCGTTTTGGGTAAGGAAGTAACCGTTTATCAAGGCAATACCACGTTTAAAGCAAGGGTTAAGGATTTAAACAAAGACTACACGCTTTCCGTAATAAACGAAAGCGGAGAAGAAAAAACGCTTCTTTCGGGAGAGGTTAGCATAAGGCGTGAAAGCTATGAATAAACATCGCAATATAGCGTTTACCGCGTTAAACACAGCGGTACTGGTAATAATATCAATGCTCTCCGTGCCGATAGGTGGCGTGCCGCTTAGCTTTCAATGCTTGGCTGTAGCAATGGGCGGCTATATCTGCGGCGCAAAATCCGCTATGGCGGCAACCGCCGTGTATATAGCGTTGGGAGCAGTGGGGTTGCCCGTGTTCTCAGGCTTCCGCGCCGGCGCAAGCGTGCTTTTTGACTATACGGGCGGCTTTATCTGGGGATTTTTTGCAATCGCCCTTCTTTGCGGTATCGCAAGGGGCAAAGGAAATACCGCCTCGATAGCGGCAGGGCTTTTGGGGCTTATTATTTGCCACACGGCAGGCGTTTTTCAATTCCACGCCGTTGCAGGCGTTAGCATAAAAAGCGCATTACTTACCGCATCTGCACCGTTTTTAATCAAGGATGTACTTTTATTAATAGCGGCAAAGCTTTTGTCAACGCAGATTTTAAGGGCATTAAGTAAAAATAAAAACAATAAATAATTTTTTTGCCTAAAAGTGAAAAAACATCTTGACAAAGCCGAAGTGCTGTGTTATAATCACCTTCGCTGGCTGTGAAAAACAGTTGCGGTTACAAAGTAAATGCTGGTGTAGCTCAATGGCAGAGCAGCTGATTTGTAATCAGCAGGTTGTAGGTTCAAGTCCTATCACCAGCTCCATTTTTTAATTAAATAAGGGGAGGTTCCCGAGTGGCCAAAGGGGACAGACTGTAAATCTGCTGCTTATTGCTTGGGTGGTTCGAATCCACCCCTCCCCACCAAAACTCGACAAGGTACGACAGAATCTTGTCGATTTTACTTATTACCTATTCACTCTTCACTATTCCCTAAAAGAAATGTCGATTTTTGGAAAGTAATAAGTAATAGTGAATAAGGAATAAGTTAGGGTAGCCTTGCTTTCGCAAAGCTTATTTTAATATATGCATCATTATTATTCTGCCTTGCCAATAAAAAAACCACTCATCAGGGTGGTTTTTTCACTTTTACTCAGCATATCCTCTTGCGAAACTCAAAAATAAACAAAAAAGTATTGCCTTCTAAAATGTGGTATGATACAATGAAATTAATCAACTGGGCAAACTTCTCTAACCCGGTTGATTTGACAAAGATTTTAAAATAAGCGAGGGACATTATGAACAAAATCAGTTTGTACAAAGATTTTTTCGTTGAAAAAGAAAGAACAATTTTTTCTGGTGATACGCTCAAGGCAACTCTTTTTAAGTATTCTACCGGCATTGAAGCGGTCAAGCTTTCAAACGATAAGGGCTATGTCACTCTTTTGCCGTTTGTTGGCCAGCAAATTTGGGATATGGAATTTTTGGGACATAATATGGTGATGAAATCCATCTATGATGAGCCCGAAGTTTGCTATGATTTTTATGGCGAAAGCTATGGCGCATTTTTGATGCATTGCGGCCTTACTGCTATGGGCAATCCCACCAGTGAAGATACCCATACACCCCATGGCGAACTCCCTATTGCCAAATATAAGGAGGCATATATCATAATTGGTGAAGATGAAAAGGGAAGATACATTTCTCTTTCCGGAAGCTTTACTTTTAAAAGAGCTTTTGAACATAATTACGAATTTATACCTGAATGCAGACTGTACGAAAATGCATCCACCATTGAAATGCATATCACCATAAAAAATCATAAAGACCTTCCCCTTGAATATTTCTACCTTTGCCACATCAATTATCGCCCCATTGACGGCGCAAAGCTTATTTACACGGCAAAACCGGAAAATATCACGGCCCACCATGAAGTGCCCGAAGGATATCCAGAAGAACTGGCAGCTAAAACAAATGCTTATCTTGATAAGCTGGATAAAGACGCTTCCATTATGAATACCATTGATTCTAAAACGCAGAGCTATGCACCCGAAATTGTGTTTACCTGTAAATACGATGCAGATGAAAACGGCAATGCACATACCATGCAGCTTCTGCCGGATGGTTATGCCTGCTATGTATCACACAAGCCCAGCGAATTGCCCTTTGGCGTAAGATGGATTGCAAGAACCACTGATGAAGACGCTCTGGGCATGGTTCTTCCTGCAACTGCTCAGCATATGGGCTATCTGTATTGCAAAGAACATGGTTTAGAAAAATATCTGCAGCCGGGCGAAACACTCACATATCATATTACAACAGGTATTCTTTCTCCCGAAGAAAGTAGTAACATGAAAAATAAAATTGAAGCAATGTAGTATATCATTATAGCAAAACGACCATCCAATTGGATGGTCGTTTTGTCAT
>JAZNUB010000027.1:0-15442 GCA_045592105.1 Eubacteriales bacterium
TTTTCTTCAATTATTGTATTTTTTCGTTCAAAACGAACCTCGGCTCACAGTACTTAGTACAGTTCTCGCCTCGGTTCGTCTTGTCTGCACTCTTTCTCAGCACTCTGCCAGCTTGATGACAAGGTTTGTCATCAAGCTGAGTTTGCCGTTTTGCAAACGGCAAACTTTACTTCACTTGGTCAGAAGGACCAAACTTAACTGTTATCTATGATAACAACTTCACTTTTGCGAAGCAAAAACTTCACTAAAATACAAGATGTGTTGCCCAAACAATCTATATGCCACGCTTGTTTTTAAAAATAAAACCCCGGTACAGTACGTAGGGTCGATTCACGAATCGACCGCTACGAAACACTTAAATATTGCGTTTAATTTAGATGCCGCGTAGCGGGTCATTCGTGAATGACCCCTACAATTAAGGCGTTGCGCTTCATTTTAAAATTAAACCTTGTTGCGGTTTGTAGGGTCGATTCACGTTCACCCGTCACCTTTCGCTTATATGTAGCGTTTGTTTTAGATGCCGCGCTTGGCGGAAGCAGACGTGCGCCCTACGACAGCCCAAAAGCCTGTCTTAAAAGCCGTTTATAATGCCTGCATCGTATTTTAAAATCATTGCGGCATCAAGGTTATCAGAGACACCGTCGTTATTAACGTCTGCCGCAAGCTCGTTTACGCTGTCGATTATTCCTGCATCGTATTTCAAAATCATTGCGGCATCAAGGTTATCAATTTCGCCGTCATCGTTTACGTCACCTAAGGTATATCTCGGTTTAAATACGATATTTGCGTTTTTAAGGAGATTGTTTTCTTCAAGAATACTTACTTTCCGCCATTCTTCTTCATACCCAATGTAATATACGGTTTCAAGCGAGGTGCAGTTCTTGAACGCACAGATACCAATACTTTTAACGCTGTTTGGAATGGTGATGCTTACAAGCGAGGTGCAACCGGAAAACGCATAGAAATCAACGGTTTTAACACTGCTTGGGATGGTGATGCTTGTTAGCGAGGTGCAATCGGAGAACATACCGTAAGAAATGTGGGTAATGCTGTTTGGAATATTGATACTTGCAAGCGAGGAGCAACCATCAAACGCGTATTTACCAATACTTGTAACGCTATCAGGGATAGTGATGCTTGCAAGCGAGGTGCAGTGATAGAACGCATTCCAACCAATGCTTGTAACGCTATCAGGGATAGCTATGCTTTTAAGCGAGGAGCAGTTTTTGAACGCATTGTAACCAATGCTTGTAAGGCTGTTTGGAATATTGATGCTTGTAAGCAAGGCGCAATCACGAAACGCAGAGCCGCCAATGGATTTTGTTCCGGCTTTAATCGTGAACTCACCTTCCGAATCGTTGTCAACCGCAATCAACCAGTTATCAATATATAATGCTCCATTTTCCCAATTGCTTTTATTGTTATAATAAGCTGTATTAATGAATACCTCCCAACCGATGCTTGTAACGCTATCAGGAATGGTTATGCTTGCAAGCGAGGTGCAGGAATAGAACACATCGTCGCCAATCATTGTAACGCTGTTTGGGATAGAGATGCTCTTTAGCGAGTGGCAATACTCAAACGCAAAGGAACCAATGCTTGTAACGCCATCTTTTATAATAACGGTTTTGATATCGTCCCTGTATTCTCTCCAAGCTTCGCTGGGGTCAAGACTATCCATATCGCCCTCGCCGCTGATGGTAAGGGTACCTTCTGCATCAAGAACCCAGCTAAGGTTGCCAAAAGAGCCGCTGGCTTCGGCTGTTGCCGTTGCCTGAAAACTGCAAGTGCCAACGCAGAAAACAAACGCCAAAATAATGGCAACGTATTTTTTCATAATAGTATCCTCCTATTGTTTACACACATTAAAAAAAACAACGAGATTTATGATATCACATTTAAAACACCCTGTCAAGCAAAAAAGCTGCGCATCAAACGCAGCTTTTTATTACCGAAGTTTGCCAAGAAGCCGTTCGGCTTTTGGGGGTACTTTATTAATCGCTGTAAACCTCAAATTTGTAGCCAACGCCCCAAACCGTTTTCAAAAGCCACTTATCGGAAGCGCCTTCCAGCTTTTCACGCAGGCGTTTGATATGCACGTCAACGGTGCGGCTGTCCCCAAGGTAGTCAAAGCTCCACACCTTGTCCAAAAGCTGGTCACGCGTGAACACGCGGTTGTAGTTAGAGGCAAGGAAATAAAGCAGCTCCAGCTCCTTGGGCGGAAGGTCCACGGGCTTGCCGCCAATCTTAAGCTCGTATTTTTGCAACGAAATCTCTATATTATCAAACTTTATGCGCTCGCCCTCGGTGGTATCCAGCTTAGTGTAGCGCCTTAGCACCGCCTTAATGCGCGCAAAAACCTCTTTCATATCAAGCGGCTTAACGATATAATCGTCCGCCCCAAGCTCAAGCCCTAAGATTTTATCAATAGTGTCGCCCTTCGCGGTTATCATAATTATGGGCGTTGCGGAATGCTCCCTTATCTCGCGGCAAACCTGCCACCCATCCTTTTTAGGCATCATCACGTCCAAAAGAATCATATCAGGCTCGTGCTTGCGAACAGCCTCCACTCCCTCGGCACCGTCATAAGCGGTACGCACCTCGTAGCCCTCTTTTTCAAGATACATACGAAGCAGCTCGCAGATATTACTGTCATCGTCTATAACTAAAACCTTTGTCATCATATCGTTTGCCCTCACTAAAATGTTTGTTGCAAAATATTTCGTTTTCTATTAAAAATTATAGCTTGCATTTACAATTTTGTCAATATTTAAATATATAATTTTTAATATTTTCTGTTACGTTTTTTTGCTGCTTTCAAAAAATCTATTGAAAAAGCACCCCTTTTCTGTTATAATCTGTACGGAAGATAAAGGACGGTGTTTAATAATATGAAGCTTGGTATAGAGGGAAATTGACCTATTTTCATATCTCCATAAAAATCCGACAAATGCCCATATAGCTTGATAGTAAGCGGTTTTTAGTGAAGCCGTTGGTTTTATAATTTCATATATCTCTACGCAACTCCATACGAAAATGGCGTAAAAATGGCGTAGAAGAAAAACTATCAAAACAACACAAGGGCATACTACTACAAAATAATTTACACTACATATAACTCCCCCTGCTTTGCGAAACGCATAGCAGGGGGAGTTTATGCTTGTTTGCCCATAGCCTTGGCATATAAGTTGCTAAAAGTACTATTGCTTGTTCAAGTGTAGATCAATCAGTAAAACGGGAGTCTCTTCTTCGTCATTTTCTCCCTTCCATGCAACGATAAAGCGAATTTCTGACGATATTGGTGCATAACCTTTTTCCTTAAGTTTTACAAGCGTTTCAGTAAATGCCTTAGAAAACTTCGCTACGCGTACATCTCTACCGTTTCGCTCTGCCGTCAGATATATGCCATCGATTTTAAGAGCAATTCCGCTACGGAGTGAAAGGATTATTTCCTTTTTGCCTTTGAAGAAATCAAGTACCACATCCTTATGTGTTGTTTGAAGCATGATTTCGGAAGGTTCTCCATACACCGTTTGATCAACTATATGCTCAATGCCGGTTATATGATAATTATCAAATAACGCGGTGTTCGTATGGATGTATAGATTGCTCATAGCTCTTGTCATTCCGACATATAACGCTCTACGTTCTTCATCTGTTTTACCCGATGAATTTTTAAGCATCATATAAACATTATCAAACTCGCGGCCCTTTGATTTATGAATCGTTGAAACATAGATAGTTTCTCGATCTTGCTCATCGTAAAAGTCCTCAAAATTCGATTCCCTTAAAAACTCTTCAAGGTCAGTGCGGTATTTTACAGAATGAGTTGCTTCAAAATCCAAAATAAGACGTCTGACATTATCAACACAAGCACTGTTGTGATAATTGCTGAACAGTTCCTTTTTCGCGTTTTTCCATATATCGTCTGAAATTACAGGCGAATGAAGATTACGATCTATTGCATTTAGAAAAGCACGGATTTCAAGAAGATTGTAAAGCCTAAATCCATCGAGCGACTGAATCAGTTTTGCTCTCTTGCCGTGCTTTAACAAAAGTCCAAGAATACGTAAAGCTTCGTCGTTCGTATTGGTTAGTACACACGCCTTACCTGTTTTATACGTTGCAAGCAATTCGTTAACGACCGCCTCCTCCATATTTGCGCAAGTGTGATGCGTGATTTGTACTTCTCCGGGTTCGTCCGACACCGCTTCGATTGGAGCAGTTTTCATTCTATCGGAGATCTTTTCAACAAAAGCATTAGCCAACGCAATAACATTCGTTTTGCTTCTGTAATTCTCCGTCATCTCATACTTGGTTGCTCCGTAATAATCGATTAAAGTTCTGAGATGCTCGGAATTCGAACCACGGAACTCATAAATATTCTGATCGTCATCACCAACTGCAACAACTCGCATATCGTCGTTGATGGTCATAAGAGCTTTTACAAGCTCGAATTCATGCTCGTCCATGTCTTGTGCTTCATCAATTACCAAAACGCTTTTGGTGATTTTGCCCTGTTCCACCTCGCCGTTTCGAATCATCTCAGCGGCATCTCTCACAACGTTACTCGACCCTTCAAGCGTTCCGATCTTTCCAAGAAGATCGAAGCAATACGAGTGGAAGGTCTTGATCTCTACAAAGTTTGCCGCATTACCGATTAACTTTACCAAACGCTTTTTAAATTCGGTGGCTGCTGCACGCGAGAAGGTGACCATCAACAATTGCTCATGCTTCACATCTTCAAGAAGGAGCAAAGAGGCGAGCTTATGCACAAGCACTCTTGTTTTTCCACTTCCGGGACCTGCCGCTACTACGATATATTTGGATTCTGCATCATTGATGATTTCAGCCTGCTTATCGGAAAGTTCTCCAAACAATTGATTATATTTATCTGGTGTAATATTTCGTTCAATTTCCTTCGCACGGTCACCCTTGAAATAAGTCGCTATGAACTTCTTGAAGTCCATATTGAAGTAGTCCTGAACAAACTGCAATGCTGCATCATAATCACGTACCATTAGATTTGCATATTCACCGACAATATGAATCTGGCGGATCTTCTGCTTGTAGAATTCATCAAGCAGTCGGTAGTCATCAACCTTATATTTAATACGGTTATCTTTAACTACACGCTTAATTTCCATGCCATTGTAAAGCACGAGGAATCCGCCTTCGAGTTTTAACGCTCCTGTTTTGGACAGATAAAAAAGAGCATCTTCAACATCGGAAAGCACCACGGGAGCATCGACAAAATCCATTCTGGGCACGGATTGATATGCCTTGAATAATCCCACCAAAGAAAACTCAACGGGTTTCTTTTCTGCATCATTTTCTTCGTTCGGCGTTGTTTTGCCATAGAGCTCACCAAGAATGAATCGACAGATACCAATTCTTCTCTCAAACTTATCCATGAGTCGCTTCAGATCAAGAGAAGGAACAAGATTCACCGAAAAGCTGTCTCGGTTTTCTTCTTTGGTTATGTAATTCTTTATCGTCAAGTAATGAAGGAGCGTCCTGATGTTTTTTACATTAGAGGTCGTGATGCCTTCTTTTTGCGCTTCTTCATTAAGTTCCTTAAAGCCGAAAGATACTCCTTCCTCCGTGATTTTTGAAAGGATAAATCTTTCAAGCTTTGCAAAACGGTCAAAAATAAGCGTGGATTTGTGTTGACTATCCGAATCGTAAATATAGGCGGACATATCGCTGTAATCTTCAAGCAATCCTTCTTGGCGCATAAGATTGATTGACTCTATAACTGCATCTTTTTCAATACCGAGGATATCTGCAAGGTAATCCACACGAGATTCTGCATCGGAATTTCCTGCCGTGGCAATACTGCGGCTCGATATAAGAGATTTTACGATACGAAGAGCGGTGTTTTTTTGCTCTTCCGTAAACAGATCCGATTTTCGTATACGATAGGAAGCCTCGGTCATATCCTTTGCACGAATACTTGTGGCATAGACACGGGGAACGTTTCGACCTCTTACGATATATCCCGCAGTTTCAAGTGCGGAAATTGCAGTCTTCACCCGCGTTTCCATTTCAGATCCGGCAGAATCGTCCCATCCTGCCTGACGTGCGATTTCCAGAGCTGAACAGCAAATATTTGGACGATTTTTCGTAAGATCTTTAATAGCCTTCCACACCTGCTGGATTTCGCTGATACTCAGTTTGGTCTGATTCAGAAGGATAAAGTGTTTGTCAAGATCGTTATCATTGAACAAGACATAACAATCAGCTTGCAGAGAAGGATCTCTACCCGCACGACCAGCTTCCTGAACGTAGTTTTCAAGGGAATCCGAAATATCATAATGAACAACAAGTTTTACATCACTCTTATCAACACCCATGCCAAAAGCCGAGGTAGCAACGATGACAGATACCTCGTTGTTCATAAAAGCTTCTTGATTTGCGATCTTATCATTCGACTCCATTTTGCCATTGTAAGGCAACGCCTTGAAGCCATCGCTTGTCAGTTTGCTCGCAAGCTCAAAAGTACGCTTGGTTCTTGAAACATAGACAATCGTTGGACAATTCTTTTGCGCAATCAAAGAGCGTAGTGCATTATACTTTTCTTCATCAGTTTCTTTGTGTAAAACGGTATAGTGCAAATTTTCTCTTGTCGCTGTCGAAGCAAAAATTTCAAGGTCAAGATCAAGTTTCTTTTTGAAGTAGTCGCATATATCGGTAATGACCTTTTGTTTTGCCGTTGCGGTAAAGCAGGATACGGGAATAGGTTTCTTGTCCGTCTGCTTATCCTTTTGGAGCTTACGAATGAAATCACCGATATAAAGATAGTCAACCCTGAAATCTTGTCCCCATGCGGAGAAGCAGTGCGCTTCGTCGATTACAAACCTTACAATATTCCGAGACATTAAAAGACGCTCAATGGTTTTAGACCGAAGCTGCTCAGGTGATATGTAAAGGAGTGATGCTTTTCCGCTTGCTACACGTTCAAAGGCCTCGGCGCGTTCAATGGGGTTCAGCATTCCATTGACAGTAACTGCATCTTCAATTCCTTTTTCGGCAAGGTTGTCCACTTGGTCCTTCATCAGCGACTGTAAAGGAGAAATCACCACGGTCAAGCCGTGCGTTGCCTTACCGGCCATAAGCGCAGGAAGCTGGAATGTTATCGATTTACCACCGCCTGTCGGGAATACAGCAAGAAGGGATTTTCCTTCCACCGCGGCTCTCGCCGCCTTTTCTTGAAGGGGTTCCCCGTTATAAGTACGAAAGTTTTCAAACCCAAAGAAATGTTTAAGTCCTTTATGTACGTCAAGAACGCTTTGACAATAGGCACAACCATCTTTACACGGCGTGTTACAAAGAAACTTTATTACGTTCTCTATCTTGGGAAAGTTATGTGATAGCCAAGGTGGTGTCGTGGAATATTGATCGCCACATCCAACAAGAGCAAGCGCATATGCCAGCTCTTTGGGATAGAACTTAACCAAAAGATCAATATCGGCATTCGCGCACACTTTATCCTTGTATTCATCAAGGATCCTCTGCTTCATATTATACTTGTATGGTCTGAACTCTACATAATCAAAGAAGCCTTGAAACTCAGCGAAGTTATATAGCAAACCGCAAAAGATCTTCTTTTTTTGGGGCGATAGATTAAAAAAAGCATTCACCTCATCAAAGAATAAATCCTTTGCTTTTTGGCTGTCATTTACCGGGTTGTTAAGTTCTTCAACTTGGAGTTTGTCGTCTTTAAGAAGCCGATGATATGGTCTTTTAGGAAACAGCAATGGGGACAAATACAAAGTATCTATGGCTTTCGAGGAAAGCTTTTGGGGACTGGCTTCTTCTAAGAATTTTATATCGTGATGAATGATATTATGGCCGCAAATATATTCTGCATCAGAAACAAAGGCGCAAAAATCCTGCACAGAAGCGGAATGAAAAATCCCTTTATCTGCACGAACAGCTCCTATATCATGGATTTTCTTATCATCGATACCAACTTCGGTGTCAAAAAATACAATTGATTTTGCCATAACAATCAATCTCCAAGCGTTTATTTGTTTTCCAACGCAATGATTGCATCAATATTGTCGAGAATAAAAGTCTGGGCTTCTTTGTTGTAAACAACAACTTGATATTCGCCATTCATTCCGTTACGTGTTTCCAACGAAATACCCAGCTGTCTTCCGGTTTCGGTTGGACGTTTTTGAGACTTTCCGTTTACCGTAGGTTGCTCAACAAGGGCATTGATGCTTAAAAGCCAACCAGTAAGCTGCTTATAAGACAACTGCTTCATATGCTCTGTATCAACTAAAGTATTAATCTTTTTAGCTATTTCACTGATGGAGATAGGCGTTTCTGAATAGGGATACTGGGATAGCTGTTCTTGCGTGATATTAAACGCAAATTTTGTCTTTTTCTTAGGCGGAGTTGTTCCGCCATTTTCAATTACCTGTCGCAAAATATCCGACACATAAAAAAAGCATCTTGTCAATCTTACATTATTAACAACATCATATTCAGCTACCGGTTGATCATCAATAGGGTTAATACCATTGGCGAGTTTGTCAATAAATGATTTGGCATATGCAATTTTTTCAAGTTCTGTCATAATCGTATCTCCTATCACACTCTGCTGTTCAAGACATTAAAAGACTCATCCAGCCGTTTATCCACGTATTCACCGATCAGCTCTATCATTGCATCGGCGTTGCCGTCTCGGTAATAAGCATCAAAAGCATCGTAATAACGCTTGCGGTCGGTGAATTTTACGTTGATAGCGGGATAACCGTTGCGGATCAAATCAAGATTGAGTATCAGTCTGCCGGTTCTGCCGTTGCCGTCAATAAAGGGGTGGATACCCTCAAATTCAAGATGGAATCTGGCAATGCGTTCAATGATGTGCATTGTTTGCTCACGCTCTTTGTTTATCGCAAGCAGTTCCGTCATTTTCGGCTCGATCAAATAGGGCTGGACAGGCTCAGTATAAGCTCCCATAATACGCACGGGAATGGCGCGGTATACGCCTTTATCCTGCGGCCTGTTTACCAACACAAGAGAGTGGATATTTTTAATAACGCTCTCGGTCAGGTCAATTTCTTTGGTAGCAATATCCTGCACATACATAAATGCATCACGGTGTCCCACAGCTTCAAGGTGATCCTTCATCGGCTTTTGGTCGATGGTCATACCCTCCAAAACCATTGCCGTTTCCTTGAGCGTAAGGGTGTTGCCTTCGATGGCGTTAGAGTTATAGGTAAACTCCACCATAAATTCTTCGCGAAGGCGTTCTGCCTCGCCCTCGGTCAGAGGGCGCATTTTTCGAAGCTGAGCCTTTTTAGCGTCAATGACAGTCAGGAGCGTAGCACGATTGGTACGCCCGTCAGCGGGCTTCTCTGCGCTTGCAGGGATCATATAGAGTTTTCCACGGCGTACCATACCGGGAATCTTTCCTTCCGCACACAAAACGCGAACGCGCCGAGGGGAAATACCCCATTTTGCGGCTGCTTCTGCCACTTTTATATAATCCATAATGAGTTTCCTCCGTTAAAATCTTATGTTAAATGTTATTATACCACTTTTCAGGAACGATAGCAACGGTTGTTTGCAAATTATTTTCAAAACATTGTTCCCAAAATGTTTTTACGGCACTAATTAATATTTATTGTACACCTCAATGAACCATACTATCTCGCCAAGCCGGAGATTGCAGTCTTTCTCTTTTGGTGAATGTACAAATAGATGCCCCCGTCCAAAACAGCTTCAATGGTATTGCCAATGTCCCTGAAAAATAAAACAGCAATGTTACTTCCGATGTCCCCAAACAATGCTCTGATTTTATGCCCCAATACACGAATTTCAATTTCGAAAAAATCTGTTCCCCCTTAAAGGGTAAAAATTGATTTATTTATAAAAACGTCGGGTATCATACCCGCAAGTACTTAGGATGTGCATTAAAAATAGAAAAAATGATATTCTCTTTCGTTATGACAAGAGGTAAATCCCCCCTGCTTTCGAAAGGAGAAAGCAGGGCTGTCCATTCAGGCTTTGATTAAATTAGCGTACTCAGAGCAGAAAAGATATCCACCGGTTATAGAAACTTCAAGCTTTTAATTGCAACCGACTTGGGCAGCATCTTTACAGAATAACCTTCAAAAAAGAGCCTGCCGAGCAAGAACACATTGCTTTGTTGCGGGAGCACGCCAGTATTGAACACGGCTATATGATTAAGGACGTAAAGAAAATACTTGTTAAAAGAGGCGTATACCGTGAGGTGTCTACAAGCCGCAAGTTAAACCGAATTCTGCTTAACGGGGGTAGAAGTGTAATCCCCGATGTTATTGCAAAAACTTACGGCATAGAAAACGAGTATTACGAGAAGGGCGCAAGATTGTTAAGCAAATACGGTGTCAAAAGAGATGATCTGCGTGTAATCGATACAACATCCAACAAGTCCACCCGTTTGTTCCTGGTTTTGAATGACGGCACCTTTGGCATCTCAAGCGTAATAGCCAAGGTACTCTGTAGCCGAGCAAACGGAGAGGAAAAGGTTGCGAAGGGAAAGGATGCGGGCTCGGAAGAAATTGTTAAGGAAGATGGCAACGATGCAGAGTATAGCAATATCGGTATCAACAAAATTGATTCTATGCTACGCTCCCCAAACTGTCCGTTTGTGCTTTTTGTTGGCTCAAAGAAATTGGTTAAGAGTAAAGAGTTTGAACAGTTCATTAGTCAAGCTCTGATTATCTAACCGAAATCTTCAAGAAATTTATAAAATTAACAATTATCACTTGAGAAAGGGCGTACTATGTGATATAATTATAGTGTAGTAGTATGCTCTTTCATATGTGAGAAAGGAGCATATCATTGGGAAAAAATTTCAAAGGCAAAGAATGTGGTAAAGGAATTTACCAAAGAAAGGATGGATTATACCACGCCCGATTTGTGGATAAAGCGGGCAAACGGCACGAAAAGTATTTCAATACTGTTCCCGAGGCACGCAACTGGAGCGAAGAAAGTAAATACGCCGATAAACACAACGGCGTTTTTGTTCCAACCGAAACTACGGTTGATGAATGGTTTGAATTTTGGATTGAGAACATTGTTGGTGACTTAGCTCCCAACACGCTCCGCAACTACCGCGAGAGATACAAATTCAATATTCAGCCCGTTATCGGCAAAATGGCGATTGCAAATGTAAAACCTATGCACTGCAAAAAGGTTTTACTGCAAATGGATGAGACCTATGCAGGCTCCACCATCCGTCAGACCTACATCACGATGGGTACAATGCTGAAAGCAGCTTTGATGAATGATCTGATACCTAAACACCCAATGAACGGTGTGCGGTACACAAAACCGGTCAGAGCAAAGGACGACATTCACTTTCTTCCCCGTGAAGAACAGCGCATCTTCCTTCAAACAGCAAAACGCTCTCATAACTATGCTTAGTACGCCCTTATCCTTGAAACAGGGTTACGCACAGGTGCGCTGATCGGACTTACCTGGGATGCGATTGATTTTGAAAAGCGAACGCTGACGGTAAACAAAACATTGGAATACAGACACAAACAAGTATATTGGCAGGCAGGACCGCCGAAAACACAGCAGAGTTATCGCACCATACCCCTTACAGACCGTGCATACGAAATTCTCAAAGGAATATGGGATAACCGAAAAAATAGGAAAGAATCCCCCCTTCTGTCGCAAACCTTGGAATACATTGACAGGCGAACAGGTGCAACCTCACAGCTTGTTATGCGAGACTTGGTTTTCATAAATTTTCGTACAGGAGCACCGGCAAAGAACAGTTCCTATGACACTAATCTCTACAAGCTGTGTGATGAAGCAGGCATTAAACATTTTTGTATGCATGCTTTACGCCATACTTACGCCACGAGAGCAATCGAGGCAGGTATGCAGCCCAAGGTTCTGCAAAAGCTACTTGGCCACGCCAGTATTCAGACAACGATGGATCGTTATGTTCACGCAACGAATGATTCGTTGGATCAGGCTGTAAAGCAATGTGAAAACAATCGGGTTTTGGATGTATCTTAATATAATTCAATGCGAAATTGGCGTAAAAATGGCGTAAAAGCTAAAATGCCGAACTCTGAAAACCCTGATAAATAAAGGATTTTTTAAAGGAGAATGAGATAAAATGAAACTTGGTATCGTTGGCTTGCCAAACGTTGGCAAAAGCACTTTGTTTAACGCGCTAACTTGCGCGGCGGCAGAATCCGCAAACTATCCGTTTTGCACTATCGACCCTAACGTTGGCGTTGTTGCCGTGCCGGACAGTAGGCTGGACGAGCTGGCTAAAATGTATAACCCCGAAAAATATACTCCCGCAGTTATCGAGTTTGTGGATATCGCGGGCTTGGTTAAGGGCGCATCCAAGGGTGAAGGGCTTGGCAATAAGTTCCTTTCGCACATTCGCGAGGTGGACGCTATTATCCACGTTGTTCGTTGCTTCGGCGGTACGGACGTTATCCACGTTGAAAACGGGGTTGACCCCGTGCGTGACCTTGAAATAATCAATACGGAGCTTGTGCTTTCCGATATAGAGATAATGGAAAGGCGTGTTGACCGTATTAAGAAGGCTATGAAGGGCGATGCTTCGCTTGCGGCAGAGCTTGCGGCTTCCGAAAAGCTGCTTAACGCGCTTAACGAGGGCGTTACCGCCCGCGCGGCAGAGCTTACGGAGGCGGAGTGGGAGCTGCTTGCAGATGCACCCTTGCTTTCGGGCAAGCCCGTTATTTACGCCGCTAACGTGGACGAGGCTACTATTTCCGAAGGGCTTGATAATAACCGGTATTACAAGGCGCTTTCTGCCCGCGTTGCGGAGGAAAAGGCAGAGCTTATTGCCGTATGCGCCTCTATTGAAGCAGATATTGCAGAGCTGGACGAGGAGGATCGCGCTCCGTTTCTTGAGGATTTGGGGCTTAAGGAGTCCGGCTTGGCACAGCTTATACGCTCCTCTTACCGTTTGCTTGGGCTTATAAGCTTCCTTACCGCAGGGCCTAAGGAGGTGCGCGCGTGGACGATAAAGCAGGGCACAAAGGCACCGGGCGCGGCAGGCAAGATACACAGCGATTTCGAGCGCGGATTTATCCGTGCGGAGGTTGTTAGCTATAACGACCTAATGGAAAAAGGCAGTATGGCAGCCGTCAAGGAAGCGGGCCTTGTTCGTAGCGAGGGCAAGGAATACGTTGTTAAAGATGGCGATGTGGTATTGTTCCGCTTCAACGTATAACTTAATAAGGGATGTAAAAAAAGGCATGCAGTTAACGCCTGTGCGCCCGATTAAATATGCAACACAAAAGGCTGTCCAAAACAAAGAGAATGGACAGCCTTTTTCTATCATATTGTAAAGACCTATGCTTCGGCAGGTGTTTCCTCTGCCTGTTCAGCCTTTTCTTCTGCCTTGTTGGCTTTCTTAAAAAGCTCCTCGTTGCGGGAGTAGATGAACGTAGCAATTGCCGCAGCGGTTGCCACACCTATCACAAGCACTATAATCGGCTCGCAAATGCCAACGATAACGGAAACAAAACTTCTAAACGAATCGAACAAATACTTTATATCGTAAATGAAGTTGAAAAGCGTTCTTAACAGGCGAATAATCGCGCAAGCAGCAGCGTTTGCACCCAAAGCGATAAGCGCAAATTTGGGCATCTTTATCTTTAAGAAGCCATCAACAGCGGTAAACGCGTATGCAGCCACGGCTACCAAGGGGAGCAACCAATTTTCGCTAAAGCTTAAGGAAGAGGCGAAAATTCCGCGGAAGTTAAAGTCAAACAAAGCTCTAAAGAACCATCTGATAGTGGAAAACAACCCATCGCCAAAGCTAAACAAAGCAATTGTTGCCAACACAGCACAGATAATGGCGTGCATTAACGTGGGTTTGCTCTTATCAAAGAACAGGAAGAGGTTTACACCGATTGCGGCGTATATAAGGCTTCTAAAAAAGAACACGGGCATTTCCGAAAGGAAGGAAATTATGTACTCTACAATGCCATCAAAAAAGCCTATCCTCCACCAAGTGTCGCTAACGAAATCCTGCCAAGCGTTACAGCACGCCAAGCAAAATTCAAAAACGATTGCCAACGCAACAAGCCCCAAGCCTATAAGCTGAAGCCTGCTTAAATTTTTCAGTTTCATCTCAATTCTCCTCAAAATAAAATTCTGCCTGCACCGTATTTCACCGGTGCCAACATTTTAATATATTACCACAACCGCCCAATTATTTCAACCTTTATTTTTAATATTTGCTTTTTCCTCGCACGCTTACATCAAAGTAGGCAATTCTATTGCGCCGTTTTTAAAAAACTCTATGTTTTCCTCTTGGTAAATAACGTCGCGGCGGGTATGGATGCGGTTCATATAAAGCATACCGCCCTTAGTTGAGCGCAGCGCGGCAACGCCAACACCGCAGGGGAACTTAACCTGATCCGAAGGGTAGAATATCCCCTTATCAGCAACCTCTACCTTAAAGCCGTCCTTTGCGGCAAACGCCTTCTCTATCGCAGCACTGTGCGCCTTTGCACCCTTGCGAAGCACGAAAAGCATATTTTTACCATCGGAAACACAGTCAAAGTTAAGAAGCAAACGCTCCTTCATCTCCGCTTTATGTGCGCGGGCGAATGCGGACGAGCCAAAAAGCCCCATCTCCTCAAGGTCAAAGAACACAAACGCAACCTCGTTACGGCGCTCTTGAGGAAGCTCTCTCATAATATCAATAAGCAAAGTAACGCCGGAGGTGTTATCGTTAGCAGTGTGATTATTGGCAGGGCCCGCAAACAACAAAGCAAGAAACCCCAAATATGCAATTTCGCTTATAAAGAGTGCTACAACATCACCTATGTTTAACATAGCGGCTAAAGCTCCCACAACGCCGCCGATAAGGGAGGATGCCATAAAAAAACCTATTACAATAGCGATATTATATAGTATATAAACGAAAATGTTTTTTGGTGTAATAAAGTTTGGGAAAGGCAGTACAGGGGCTGTATCGTAATGCGCGGTATACACAACCTTTGCACTTGAAGGGTCCCCAACCACCAAGTTTTCCGCACCAAAAGACCCCTTCTCGGTCTTAAAGGAATACCCCCAACTGCTTGCAAGGCTTTCCACGTATGCGGCAAACGCTTTCTTTTGTTTTTTAGTTTTTCTAACTTGGTATTTTTCAAGTATTTCGCGCGTTGTTTCTGTCATCGTTAGTTCCTTTCCGCGGTTATAAGACATTTTTACTATTATATAACAAGCTACAAAAAATGTCAACCATAACAGTGCCTAAACAACCACACCCGCTTTTCCCCGATAACAAAAAGGGGCTGTCTCAAATTGAAATTTTGAGATGGAACCATATACAAAAGCAACAAAAAAATCAAGGGCAGCCAAATAATGCCCTTGATTTTTTTGTTAAGGTTGCACATAGCGTTCACAATTTGTTAATGCTATGAGACAG
>JAZNUB010000028.1:0-17615 GCA_045592105.1 Eubacteriales bacterium
ACAAGCTTAGAGATTACGCCCAAAGATTGCAGAGCGTTAATAGACGCATTGCAAGACTTGACGGAAGACTGGAAGCGCTTTATGGGAAGGTTGGATTATTAGATCTTTGGAATTTGATACAAGCAGATATTCTGACCGGATGCAGTTGGCGTCTAAGGCGTTGCATTTCTTATCTTAATGAAACCGCAACTGATTTTGAAAAGATAGAATCGGATCTATTAAATAATTTATAAGGAGGAATCGATATGGATTCAGGAGCAAGAAACGAATTAAACGCTATTATTAAAGAATTGAACTCAATCATTACCGAGATGGAAAGCATTTCCCGAGGTGTTCGATGCGACTTTATGAATATAGGTAATGATAAATGTGCCGACTGCATTGACAAGGTGTTGAATAATTATTACACCGTAAAAGAAAAATTTGATAGCATGGACACTTCTACGGTTGCCGAAAACTATGCACAAGCTCATGGTAACGGCAGTTCTTGCTAAAAAAACGAAGGGAGTAAGAAAGATGGCAAGATTAATAATTGATGCTGAGCAAGTTGTTGCTACGGCAAACAGAATAAAGAATTTAAACAACCAAATGAGAGACAGTTTCAGTAGTGTTCAAGATGCTATCACAAAATTAGATGGAACTTGGGATGGATCTGCTGCTACTAATGCAATAAGTAAATTCAATGCTATAAAAAACTCATATTGTGATGCACGATACAATGTTGTAGATAACTTTGTTGCGTTTCTTCATCAGCAAGTTGGCGAGGGCTATATCCAGGCTGAAGCTGCGAATAAGTCCCTAGCGGATCAGTTTAAGTAAGGAGGATGTTCTTATGGCATATATAAAGGTAGATCACAGCAAGTTTTCCGGCGCTGCAAGTGCTGTTGATACATATGTTACTCAGTTGCGCAACAAAATGAGTAACGCTGAAGGAGAAGTAAATAATTTATCGGGCATTTGGCAAGGAGCCGACTATACTCAGTTCAAATTCCAGTGGGATACGGTGACCGATGGAGAATCAACTTATTCTGAAATGGTTAAGTCTTTGGAAGCCTATTCAAAATTCTTAAAGTACGCAGCCGAGAAGTATAAAGAAGCTCAATCAAAGGCGGTAAATCGTGCAGATAGCTTGTAGAAATGGTAATACAAAGTAAGCAAAGGAAAATTAGATGTGAGCAAGATAACATTTGAAAACAAAAAAGGGAAAATTACAATAACAAACAGGCTTTCTTACCCTGAGGCTGTTAACGAGCGTGTTTACAACGCTATTGTATCAGGGATGTTTGAAGGGGTTCTTCCTGTGTCTATCCGTCAAAAGAGAAAGGAAACAAGAATTGAGTGTGTTGTTTCGGAATTGCTTCCTCTTACTCAATATTTTAATGGTATTGTTACCAAGAAGATGTTCCTTGATTTTGTCCACGAGATTGCGGTGTTAATCAAAAATTGCGAGAAGAATATGGTTAACGCAAACAACTTAGACCTCCAAAGCGATAAAATATTTGTTGATCCACAAACTAAAAGTGTAAAATGTATCTTTTGGCCTGTGGTTAATAATCAAAGAGGAAACCCACCACATTTGTTCTTGAAGCAACTTCCTTTTGAATTGAATTTTAATCCGCATGAGGATAATGATTATTTAGAAACATATAAAGCTTTTTTTGGTGGAATCAATCCGTTTTCTGTTAATAGTTTTGACAGAATGGTATTAAAGCTTTCCGGTAAGAAGAGTAATTGTGCGCGTACTACACCGTCTGAGGCGCTATCCGGAGCATTGGGTTGCGATGCGAAGTCAGAGAAGAATGAAACGGATGATAAAAAGAAAGTAAATATTGAATATGACCCATTTGCTTACGATTCAGGACTTATAGAAGGAAGAAAAGTTGAAAGGGAGATCAAGCGCGATACAAATGTTTTTTTCTGCTCTTCGTGTGGAGCGAAGAATCAACTTGGCTATAGTTACTGCATTCAATGTGGCACTAAGCTTAAGAGAGCCGAGCCAATATCAGAAGCCTCATACAAAAATAGTGATACGATTGATTTTGGAACAGTGGTTCTTGGTGATGATACCGGCGGCACAACAGTACTCGGTTATGATGCTTTAGAAGAGCCTGTTTATCCGATATTGATTAGATTAAGCACAAACGAATCTTATTTAGTTGATAAGCCGGTGTTTAGGATTGGTACAGAGCAAAGATATTGTGATCTCTTTATTTGTGACAACCATTACATTAGCAGGAGGCACGCTGATATTGTTGTACGGTGTAATAGATATTACATAGTAGATCGAAACTCTACCAACAAAACTTTTGTAGATGGTAAAGTTATCCCTGCAGAAAAGGAAGTTGAAATATTCGCAAGAACGCAGATTCGTCTTGCGGATGAAGACTTTATCTTCAAAATAGAATCGTAGGTGCTTAATATGAAATGGAAAATTGCATTACAAACGGATGTAGGCATAAAGAAAAAAACAAATCAAGATAGCTGCTGTATTAAGGAGGCTGTTACCAATAAAGGTACGGTGCTTATGGCTGTTATCTGTGATGGAATGGGCGGTTTAGCTAAAGGCGAAGTAGCAAGCGCAACGCTTGTAAAAGTGTTTTCTTCATGGTTTGAGAAAGAACTTCCTGAGATTTTAGCGAAAAATAAACCACTTGAAGAAGTGGAATATCGTTGGGATAGAATTATTAAGGAACAAAATTACAACATTGCAACTTACGGAAAAAGCCTAAAACTGCAACTTGGTTCAACGGTCACTGCTATGTTGATCTTAGAAGACAACCGGTACATCATTGTTCATGTTGGTGATTCTAGAGTTTATAAGATAACCGACCTAAGTGTGGATGTGTTGACTGAGGATCAAACAGTGGTTGCAAAGGAAGTAAAGCAAGGCAAATTGACTCCAAAACAGGCAGAGACAGATCCGCGCAGAAATATACTGCTTCAGTGTGTTGGAGCATCAAGAATTGTTGAGCCGACCTTTTATTATGGAATTGTTGGCGTTGATGAGTGTTATATGCTCTGTTCTGATGGCTTCAGACATGTTATAACGAACGAGGAGATAAAGAACGCCTTTGCCCCTTCTCAAAACGATACCGAAGAGCAGATGAATTCACACATCGTTGATCTGATCGATCTAAATAAATTCCGGCATGAGAACGATAATATTACCGCTATTCTCATTAAAACCGTTCAGGAGGTGTAAGTTATGGCCAATGTAGGACAGGTTATTGACGGTAAGTATGAAATACTTACATTGATTGGGCAAGGCGGTATGTCTAAGGTATACCTTGCGAGAGATAGACGTTTAAATAAACAATGGGCGGTTAAAGAGATTCAAAAGAAGACAAAAGACAAGAATGACGAGGTTGTTGTTCAGAGTGCTATTGCTGAAGCCAATATGATTAAGCAACTGGATCATCCTTCGATCGTGAGAATTGTAGACATTATTGATAATGCTGATGTGATTTATATTATTGAGGATTATATTGAAGGGGAGACACTTAATACAATTCTTGAAGAAAACGGCGCCCAACCGCAAGAATTAGTAATTGAGTGGGCGATGCAAATCTGTGAAGCACTTGAATACTTACATACTCGTAAGCCTGCTATTATCTATCGTGATATGAAGCCGTCTAACGTTATGTTGAAGCCTGATGGAACCATTAAGATTATTGATTTTGGTATTGCAAGAGAATACAAAGAGCAAAGTTTAGAAGATACTGTTAGCCTTGGCACAAAGGGATATGCTGCTCCGGAGCAGTTTGGGGGTAAAGGGCAAACGGATGCCCGCACTGACGTTTACTGCCTTGGCGTTACTCTGTACCATCTCGTAACGGGACATAGCCCTTGTGATCCTCCTTATGAGATTTATCCTATTAGGCATTGGAATCCTCAGCTTGATCCTGGCCTTGAAGCGGTTATTGATAAATGTACACAGCTTAATCCGAACGATAGATACCAATCCTGCGCCGAACTTCTGTATGCCTTGCAACATTACAAAGAAAACGGAGCGGCATATAGAGCAAAACAGAAGAAGAAACTTGCAATGTTTATTGTAACAGCAACGATTTGTGTTATGTTTGCAATTGTTGGAATTTTTGGAATTGCAATGAGCGCTCACACAAACAACGAGGACTATATTCGAAATATTCTGCAAGCCGAAAAAGCTACAACGCCTGAGGAAAAGCTTCAATATTACAGCAAGGCAATAGAGATTAAGCCAAATAAAATTGAACCATATCTTGGTATAGTTGAAACTTACAAGGATGATGCAGTATTTACCGTTGATGAGGAAAAGGGATTAAAAACAAGAATTAATGCCAATCTTTCAGTCCTTCGTGAGGAGTCAAATTATGGTAGTCTTGCGTTTGAAATCGGTAAACTATATTGGTATTACTATGATTATGGGAAAACAGAAACTGCAGATAATCAGATTACAAGAATGAAAAGTGCTATACAGTGGTTTGAAGATGCCACCAAATATGGTGGGCAATCAACAGATTACTATCTTATGTCCACAATTTATCGAGACGTTGGTAAGTTTAATCGCGATATAACTCTGAATATCGAGGAAGCATCTGACAAAGGAAAGTATGGTTTATATTGGGAAAACATCGTTGAACTGGTCAATGTACTTTCAAAAAGCGAGAACGAGAGCGAGATTATCGAATTAGAGATATATAAGTTGGCGATGTATTCCATCGAAACTTACGCTCGAAAATTTAAGGCGGATGGTGTTTCTCTGGATGATATGTTGTCCTTGTTCAATGTTGTAAAGTCGGCTGTATCTAATGTTGATACAACTTCGGATAAAACCGAAGAGCTTAAAGGTTTTGTAGTTGATCGTTTTAAGTCGGTCGAATCCGCTATTAGCAATGCGTATAGAGGGTAGGTGAAGATTAAATGAGTGCAACAACATGGTTAATTGTAGCAATCGTTGGATTTTCCGTGTCCGGCATTGCATTGGTGGCAACGGTATTTATATTTTTTAAGATGAATATCATTTCGGTAATTGGTGATTTGACAGGAAAGACCGTTGCTAAAGAAATTAAAGCGATGCGTGATGCGAATACATTCGGTGAAAATAAGATCCACAGATCGAGTAGTGTTAATGTTCATTGTGAAAAAACAATAGAAAAAGTTGGAGATGATGAAACCGACAGTTCTGTAATAGCTGTTGCACATGCATCAAAAAGATTGGATGGAGATAGAGATGGATATTCCGCTCATTTGAAGCGGAATGAAACAGGGCAAACTTCATGTGCACTATATAAAGGAATAACAACAGAGTCTCTTAGCACTAATGTGGGTGAAGTTGATATTGAACAGCGCAGAGCAACTGCAGTGCTTTCTCTAAACAGAGGAACTGAAGTGCTTGGTGAAGATAGCAAAACAGATGTATTGTATCCGACAGAGGTGCCGGCTAATAACATGGTTTCTGGAGGACGAGCTGAAACTACGGTGCTCAGTGATACAGAGGAACTTTCTCATAGAATAGTTGAGCCTGTAGCTTTCAGAATTACCAAATCTGTTATTAAGATCCATACAGACGAGGTGATATGATGTGTGAGATAAAAAGAAAGCATTCACTTATTTTTTGTGCTTCGATGGCTTGCTCAGTGCTTTCTTCTCTTTCACTGTTGGCTACTGTTATGGCTAATAGCGAGGGTGAGAATAAGGCAATTCTTGTGGCTTGTGCACTTTTGTTTTGGATTGGTTTTTTGTTAGAGCAGTTTTTCTTTTGGAGGGCCAATCGCCTTATGAGAAGTGCGATAACCAAGGATAGATGCCATACACTTGGTAAACCGGGTGTAATTTCTCTATCCACATATACCGAGGGCTTCGTGATTGATGTAGTATTCATACTTTCATCAATAGCCTTGATGATTTGCATATTGGTCGGTTTAGGCGAAGCTCTGATGCAATATGTGTTAATTTGTCTTGTGGTTTTAACGTTCAGGCTTCATTGCTTTTTAAACGGAAGGAACTATAAATATAAAAAAACAAAAGAAATAAAGGTAGATAGTAAAAATGGATAATCTAAAAAGTTTGAAAATCATCGCTGGTTTTCTAGCGTTTGTTATGATTGTTGGCATGTTTCCTATTAGCATATTTACTACTGTATTTGCAGCGGGAATAGACAGTTATTCTGTCCGATTAACAGATGGGGCAGATGTTTTAGATTTAGATGATATCGAAATTACAATTACAAATAAAGCAGACGAAAGCATTACTGCAACGGTTAAGACTGTTGATGGTGTTGCTGTGTTCGAAAATTTTGTTGAGGAAGAAGCCTCTTATATTGTTTACGCTACTGAAATTTTTGGATACGAATCTGTTGTGCCCACTGAAATTACAGTAGCAGTTGAAGAAATTTCTATTGACATTGTGCTGATTCCTCTTACCAAAATAAACGTTTCCGGTGTTGTTACCGATGAGAACGGTGAAGCCTATGAGGGGGCTACTGTTTCGGTTAGTGGTTATTTTACTTTTAACACTACTACCGACGATGAAGGGAAATACGCATTTGATACATATGCCGGTAAGGAAAATATAATTAATATCTCTGCTAAGGAAGATGATGAACAGTATAATTCTATCCCTTGCAAAGCTGTATATAATGTTGATACAACTGATGCAAACTATCAGTTCACTGTAAAGACTTTCAGCATTGATACTACTGCCGATGAGAACGGTAGTATTACAGAAGATGAGGTAGACATTCCTTACGGTTCAAACCGCGTTGTTAGTGTAGTAGCTAATGAGGGCTATCGCATTGAAAAGCTCACGGTAGGAGGTGTAGAAGAACCTGAAGCAGTATGCAAAAAGTCTTTTGATCTGAACCTGAATGAGATCGCTCAGAACTACGATATTTCCGTTTCTTTCTATAGAATGACATATAAAATCATCTTTACCGTTGGTGAAGATGGAAAGGTTACATATGTTGATGGAGATACTCAGACCGTTGCAGGGGGCAGTGTTTCCGTAGAGAAAACATTTAACGAATCTACTAATCCCGATAACCCCACAAAGGTGACCGTTACCGCAACTCCTTCTGAGAACTATCGAGTTTCAAAGGTAACAATAGATGGTAATGAAAAATCCTTTACTGAAAATGACTACATTTATGTAACAAGTTATCATGATGCTGACCTTGTTATGACAGAGGATCACACATTTGTTGTAGAATTTTCTATAAACGAATATAGCCTTACTGTAAATTGCGGTGAGCACGGTAGTGCAATTTGGGGAACCGGCGGCACTGAGACTACTGTGAAGCACGGCGAATCTGCAAAGCTTAATATTTCTCTCGATGATGGATATGCAATTTCTGATATTACCGTAAATGGTGTTACTACTGAGTTTGTTGAAGATGAAAATGGGCTTTACATCAATTTTGAAAGCATTACAGAAAATATGACTGTTGCGATTGAATTTGAGAAGCCTGCTGAGGATATCCCTGCAGACCCTCTGACCAATGAATACTATACCATTACTTTTGATAAGGAACTGGTTAAGGATGCGTATATGGATGGCGCAACTTATGTAGTTGTGCTTCCCAAGGATGCAACTGCAACTATTGCCCCTGTAGCTCCGTATACGGGAATTAAGTATAATACAAACAATGCCAATAATAGGTATCGTGAGAGCATTACGATTGATGAAACAACAACAATTAGAAATATCTATGTAAAAACTTCCGGCTGGTCATCCACCAAAGAGAATGTTATTGTTAATGTAAAGATCATCATTGATAAGAACGCTCCGGTGCTTGATGCGATTACAGAGCAAGCATGGACAAACAATGATACAATTACTGTGTCTGGTACTGCGACAGATGTGGGTGGCTCTGCACTTAATTATATAGTGTGGAGTAAGGATAGCCAGCTTACTGCTGAAAATGTTCTTGCTGCAACTGAAAACAAAGTTGTTATTGAGAATGGTCAGTACTCCTTTGTAAGCGTTACAGGAGAGCAAAATGCTACATACTATGTTTACGCTGTTGACTATGCGGGCAATGTTTCTATTGCAAAATCCGTAAATGTAAAGATTGATAAGACTGCGCCTAAAATTACCGGTTTTACATTCAGCACACAGGAAAACTCCATTGTTGCTGACCTTATCAACTTCGCGTCATTTGGTACAATCTGTAAAGAAAAGATGTATCTTATCGTATCTGCAACCGATAAAAGCATAAGCTCCGGCCTTAAGACCATTGAGCTTTACTATGGTGGATCTCTGTTAGAGGTTAAGGAAGTACCTGCTGATGAAAACGCTGTAACCTTTGAACTGACCGAAGAGAAATTCCGTGAAAAAGCTGAAATCTACGCAGTTGTTACTGATGCTGTTGGTAATAAATCTGTGGAGACAAGCCCCATGGATGAAGGTGTTACTGATAATCAGGAGAGCATTAAAAGCGATTTCGTTCAGATTGCTACCGATAAACCTACTGTTGTAATCACTCCTGACGCTCCTGTTCATACAGCAGGTGGCAAGGATTGGTATAATGGCAACGTTAATTTCAATGTTGCGGTTGTAGATGTCGTTTCCGGCATTAAGTTTGTAAAGGTTAAGATTAATGGACAGACCATTGAAAAAGATATTAACAATACGGATCTAACCAGGGATTTTTCAAATGGTGCTGAGCCTGTAAAGGAAAAGACATTCACTGTTAGCACTTCTCAAAATGCCCTTGACGGTAAAAATACCATTGAGGTAGTTGTAACAAGTACCACCGGTCAGGAATCTGTTGTGTATTCTAAGGATGTATATATTGATACTACCGATGCAAAGATTATCGGATACAAAATTACAACAATTAACAACGATCCTCTTAGCAATGTTCTCAATTTCCTAACATTCGGTATCTTTTATAATGAGCAGGTTAAGATTACCGTAACTGCTGAGGATGTAAATGCTTCTGCCGGCGTTAAGAGTATTACACTCTATTTTGGCGAGAATGAGTACACACAGCTCGTAGATAATAACAGAACTACATTTACTGTTACAGCCGCTGAATTAACTGCAAATGCAGTGCTTGCTGCGGATATTAGTGCAATTGCAACTGATTGGGTAAATAATGCTACCGAAAATGCTGTTATTCCTACAGAAGTAAATTCTAATATCAAGAATAGTTCATTGATGCTTGAAAACATTTATCCTACCGCAAATATCGAACCCACAACCCTCGCTGTTTCAGATAAAAATGAGGCAACAAAGGACGAAAATGCTTGGTATGCAAATGATGTTGAATTTTCAGTAACAACCGGTGATGCAAATTCCGGCATTAGAGAAGTTGTTATTACCATCAATGGTACAGAGGTTGTTAAGGAAATTTTCTATAACGACGCTGAGGCTGACACAGAAATCCACGAAAAAATCTACACCGTAGCTACAAATGCTGAAGGGGTAGAGATAGCACAGGACGGCTCTTATACTGTAATTGCAACTGTTACAGATAACGCCGGAAATGTGTTTACCACAGAAGAGTGTGTGATCTATAAGGATATTGATGATCCTTTTATTACAAACTTTGACTTTCAGGCGACTGATTATGTCGAGGGTAGTGAAAGTATCGTTGGTGAGAATGATGAGGCGCTTGTTATTACCACCGATTATGGTTTTTATTTCAAGGTAGACACAAATGTTATTATTACTGCTAAGGACGTTGCTGCGACTGCGGGTATTAAGTCTATCACTTATTACACAGTTGATTTCACAAATAGCTCGCATGGTGTTAAGAGTTCTGAAAAAACGGTATTGGTCAACGATAATAACCGGATAACCGTTACTATTCCTGCAAACTTTAAAGGGCAGATATACGCTAAGGCAACCGACAATGTTTTGAACACAACAGACGAATTTGCTAATCCCAATAGTGCAATCGTAGAAAATCAGGATAAGCACGATGCTGCCAATTATGATCATATCGTCTTTACAAAGGAAGCAACAAGTTATACAGCCAATGATGGCACAGAGCTTTACGCAAATAATGTTGATGTTACAATTATAGTAGAAGATATATACTCCGGTATACGTGAAATTGAATGGTCCGTGGTTGCTCCTTATGACATTGAGTACAACCAGAGCGGTAAAGTGATCGTTAACAATGATAAATCTATTGTTGCCGGAACTGAAACCGATTGGACTCAGGTTGAAACCGAAATCAACCTTGTGACAAAGATGCAGAAGACCATAACGGTAAATAACAACAGTAATAATATCATTGTTACTGTTAAGATGACTGACCGAGCAGGCAATACTACTACCGACAAGATTGAATTCGGCATTGACAAGATCGATCCTAATATTACTATCGTTTATGGCGAGGAAGAGATTCACGATGCTGAAAACACTTCCTTTTTCAGCACGAAAAGAACTGCTACCATTACCATAACTGAGCGGAACTTTCGTGCATCTGATATTATGTTTGAGATTGCCAACACGGATAATACTATCCCAACAGTTAATTTGAAGGATGCTG
Source organism: Eubacteriales bacterium (assembly GCA_045592105.1). GTDB lineage: Bacteria > Bacillota > Clostridia > Oscillospirales > CAG-382 > SIG636. The sequence goes on from JAZNUB010000028.1 coordinate 10,484, forward strand.
CTACTTGGATAACCACCATTGACAGTGCAGATCCTGACAAGACCATCCATGTTGCTACCGTTGAATACAATGCAGATGGTGACTACACCTTTAATATCTCATACAATGATAATGTTGATCGCTCTGCAAACGCAATTGAGGCTCATAGGTTTACAATTGATATGACTATGCCAAAAGTAACCGTTGTTTATGACAACAATTCTGCTATGAATGGCAATTACTATAAGGCTGCTCGTATCGCGACCATAACTATCAAGGAACACAACTTTGATACTTCGCGTGTGAATATAATCGGGATTGCTACGGATAATGGTTCCACTTCTACATTCCCTGCAACAAGTATATGGAAGAGTATCGGCAACGATACGTACACCGCCACTATCTCTTACATAGCAGATTCTAAGTATTCTTTTGATATAATATTCCGCGATAAGGCAAACAACAGTATAGCTGATTATCCTACTGAGGAGTTCTATGTTGATAAGACGGCTCCTAACCTATCTATAGCAGGTGTTGCAGACAAGTCTGCGAACAATGGCGATGTTGCTCCTGTAATTACATACAGTGACACAAACTTCAACCGGGCTGCAGTTACCATTACATTAAGTGGCATCAATAACGGCAAGGAACTAAAGTATGCAGGTAGCTATGAAGATATTGCTAATGGTCAGACCTATACATACGAAAACTTTGAAAAAGTTCAGAGCGTTGATGATATCTATACACTGACAGCAAAGCTTGCTGATATGGCGGGAAACGAAACGGAGACAACAATTACGTTTTCTGCGAATAGGTTTGGTTCTGTATATAACTTGGCTGGCTTGGAGGACATTCTAACAAAGTATCTCCGTACAGAGGAGGGCATCGTATTCACAGAGACCAATGTAGACTCGCTTGAACGTGATGGCATCAAGATTAAAATCACAAAGAATGGCACCCCCACTGATTTGGTTGAGGGAAAGGACTACGCAGTGGAAGTTACGGGCGGCAATGGAGAGTGGAGTGTATACACATACACAATAAACAAAGAGCTTTTTGCTGATGATGGACGCTACAGCGTTGCAATCTACTCTAAGGATGCAGCAGGTAACGTGAACGAAAACATAGATGAAACCAAGGCGGCAGAAATTTCCTTTGGCATAGATAAAACAAAGCCTGTGATAGTTCCTATAGATCTTGAAAGCGGTGCACAGTACGCTGTTGACACCAAGACGGTATCTGTAGAGATAAAGGATAACCTTGTTCTTGAAGGCGTAAAGATATATCTTAACGGCAATGAAGTGGAATACGCTGTAAATGGAGAAACGTATACCTTTGACATTGCAAAGTCTAACATCAAGCAGCAAGTTAAGATAGTAGCAATTGATGCCGCAGGCAACGAAGAGCCTATTGAAATTATAGATATCTTAGTAAACGCAAACGTTTTTGTTCGTTTGTATAACAATAAGCCTCTTTTTGTATGTTCTATTGTGTGTGCAGTTGTTTTTGTTTTGGGTGTTATCGGATTATTTGTTTTTGGTAAGAAGAAAAAACAGGCAGGGAAATAAGGCATATAGGTAAAAAAGGGTTGTTGCTACGGAATATTTGTAGCAACAACCCTAATTATATATGCTACTATGTCAATAGTAGGTGTAAAGAAAGAGGTTATTAATAACAAGCAGTTGCTGTCAAGGCGGCTGCTTGTTAAAAGGTTTATCGAGGTAAAAAAGCTAAAAATAATTCTGCATAACGAATACAATATAAGTAGGTCATCACTAAGGCTTAATAAAGCGCAGGTAGGACCGACAGTTACCAAATATAATTATAAAGAGGTTCTTTTTTTCTTGTTAGAAAGCAAAATTCCCATCAAGCCTATGCACGCTATCATAACGCCAAAGGGGAGCATACCAAATCCGTAATCTCCCGTGTCAGGAGTTTGTGTATTCTCAACGATTATCGCACCCTCGGAAATAACCTTGTCAGTTAAACGCCCTTGGAATACAGGCTCAGTTTGACAATTAAAGCCTTCGGGCGCCTTTATCTCGGTTACTCTGTAAAGAGTCTTGTTGTCCATCAGAAGCCCACTGAAAACCAAGTTGTGCTCTGCATCAGAAACAAGCACGCCGTCTGTTAAGCCCGCGGATGAGCAATCGTCGGCGGTGGCGATTTGCCAAGAAATGCCGTTGTCTTTAGAAACTTCAAGCAGGAACTTAGCGCCCGCCAGTTTTTCGCCTGTGTCGGAAATTTTGTTAATAACTAAATCGCCACGCTTTAAGGTGTTGTAAGCCTCAAGCGTAAATGTGTTGTTTTCGTCAACGTCGTCCACCGTGAAGGAAACAGGCACGAAAGCATCGTATATCTCGGTAGGTTTTTCTGTTATCGTGTATACTATGGCTTTGTTATCGGCATCATAAGCGGGAAGCTCAACAGCTTCCGTTGTGCTGCCGTCCTTGTAAAATATTGCAACGCCATCAGCATTAGTTGTTGCGGACCATTTGTTGCCCTTGTTATCAGATAGCTCAAAAACAAACCCATACTTCGCACCGTCTTCAGAGTCCTTCATCACAACAACGTTGATGGGGTGACGGGGGTTGTATACCGAGATGTGAGCATCGCTCTGCTCAAATGTGAATAGCAGAGTAAGTTTTTCTATCAGCACGAACTCGGTATCGTTGCTGGTGAACACAGGGGCTGTAGAAAAGTCGTAGCTGCTGCGTTTTTCTTCGAGGGTGTAAACAATAAGCTCGCCGTATTTGTTGTATACAGGCAAATCCGTGAAAACAAGGCTGCCGATACCGTCTGCTGTCTTAACGGTAGTGCCTGTCAAGGATTGGGTGATACCATCTTCAAAAGCGAAAGAAAGAACAAACTCTATCCCCTCCACAACGTTGTTGTACGAGGTCTTATTGATATACAATTCTCTTGTAAGCAACGGGTTGGTAAGCTCAACGCTTGTTGTATACGCCGTTGCTAAACGGTTGGCTTTGTATTCGGCTTCAAACGTAACGGTTTGCGGCTCGGCCTTAACGAAACGGTTAGGCGCTTCTATCTCCGTGATAGTGTAGGTAATAAACGAGCCATCGGCTTTGAATATAGGCAGGTCGCTAATACAGCCAAAAGCAACGCCGTTTTCAACGTTTGTAGAAAGCGTGATAATTTCGGAGAAAGCAGGGAAGTTATCAGAGCTTATCTCAAACTTAAATACGTCGCCATCGGTTAAGCCTTCTTCGCCGTACTTGCTGATGTTTATTTCACCTGTCTGAATTTTGTTTACCGCCTTTAGTGTAGCGTGCGTGTTGTCTTGGTCTAACACAATATGCCAGCCTGCTATACCGTTGATAGTCTTAAACGCGGCGCTTTTTGCGGATGTAACTACCCATTGGTCGGGGTTGTGGGGTAGCTGCCCTACAGGCGCTATTTCAGCGATAAAAAATTCACCCGGATTTGATAAGGTTATGGTTGCCTTGCCCTCGGTATCGGTAACAACCACGGTAACCTCAACTATCTCGCCGTTATTAACTGCGTAAAACCTGAACGGAACGCCGGCAAGCGGGTTGCCTTCGGTGTCAACCTTTTCTATGGTGATGTAGTGGTCTGCCTTGTAGTTGTCGGCGTATATCGTTACGTTGTTCTTGCCAAGCTGTAGCTTCCACCCCTGCATCCCTTCTATCGTGGTAAACAAGGCTGAAATTGCGCCGCTTATCTCCCAATCCTCCTGCTTGTACGGAGCGTAGCCAGTGCCTTCGTAGTTTTCTACCAAGAAGTAGGTGCCAAGCTCAAGCTCTGCAAAAAGCAAATCGCCAAAAAGCTCTGTTTCTTTCCTCGTGCCTTCGCCAAGAGAGCCATCATCGTTCACAGGGTAAAGCGTAAAGTTAAAGCCTTTCGGGTCGCTTCCGTCCTTGTTTAGTTTTTCTATATGCAGCGATGTTTTAACGGGCTTGTTTACAGCATTAATCGTAGCGCCGTTTTTTGACAGCGTAACCATCCAACCCTGCATACCACCGATAGTTGTATATTCCGCATTATCTGCAACCACGCTCCAATTTTCGGGCTCGTGCGGCACGTAGTCGGTATCAGCATAGTCCTCAACAACAAAGTAGTTGCCAACCTTAAGCGTTGGGAACGTAACAACACCGTTTGCGCCTGTTGGCTTAGTAACGCCTGTGCCTAACTCGCCCGATAACGTTATAGGGTAAACGGTAAAGTTAAAGCCGGGCATGCTTGTTCCGTTTAGATCCGTTTTTATTATGGTTAAATCGCCCGTTTGCTGTTCGTTTACGGCGTTTACCGTAACGTTGGTTGTTTCGGGGCCAAGCAGCACCTTCCAGCCGTTTTTCCCCTCTATGGTGGTATATGCCGCGTTTGTTGCGCCGTCTATATCCCACTCCTCCGGCTTGTGCGGCTCGTAACCCGTGCCCTCGTAGTTCTCAACAACGAAATAGCTGCCTAACTCAAGTGCGGTAAAGAAAACGTAACCGTCCGAACGCGTTTCTTTAGTTATACCCGTGCCTAAGCTGCCGTTTGGCAGTATGGGGTAAACGGTAAACTTAAAGCCGGATATGCTGTTGCCTTCCGTGTCTGTTTTGACAATGTTTAAGTCCTTAACTGTTTTCTTGTTTACCGCTTCGATGCTTGCGTTGTTTTTTGACAACGTTATCTTCCAGCCTTGCTTGCCGCCGATGGTGGTGTATTCCGCTTTGTCGGCAACAACGTACCAATTCTCAGGCTTGTCCGGCTCGTACCCAGTGTCTTCGTAATTCTCAACAACAAAGTAGTCACCTAACTTAAGGTCTGTGAAGAAAACATAACCGTTCGAACGCGTTTCTTTAGTTGTACCCGTGCCTAAGCTGCCGTTTGGCAGTATGGGGTAAAGCGTAAACTTAAAGCCGGGCATGCTGTTGCCTTCCGTGTCCGTTTTTAAGATGTTTAAATTCTTCAACGTTTCTTTGTTTACGGCACTAACTGTTGCGTTAGTTGTGCCGGGGCCAAGCAACAGCTTCCAACCCTGCTTGCCGCCGATAGTGGTATACACAGCGTTTGTTGCGCCGTCTATATTCCACTCCTCCGGCTTGTGCGGCTCGTAGCCGTTGTTATCTTGCTCTACGAGGAAATAATAGCCGAGGTCGAGAGTTACCCAAGAAGCAACGCCGTTATTATCTGTAACGCGTTCATCGCTGAAACCAAGAGAACCGTTTTGAATGTGATACAACGTAAAGCCCATCCCCGGCAATGCCTTGCCGCTCTCGTTGGTCTTTTGCACGGTAACTATCGCTTTTTCTTCGGTCGTGATGTACTCACCATCAAAAGACTTTTCCAAGTCCCTCTTGTTAACGCTGTATACCATTATGTTTTGAACGTCTGTACCGCCGTTTTCGGGCTTGCCGTAAAGCATATTGTAGTTATCACCGGGGTCAAGGTGTAAATCAACTTTCCAATAAATACGCTCACCAATAGGCATTTTGGATTTCGGGATAGACACCGTTAGCATCCCGCCGTCAAACTCAACCTCAACGCCCGGATATGTATCCTTTCCAACGAGCTCGCAATTGGATTTGTTAAGATGTCCTTCGAAAAGGATAAAATCATCACCCCTGTAAAAGTTCCTGCGTTCTTCTACAGCTTCTATCTCCTCCGCATAAGGCTCCCAAAAAACAGGATTATCATCGGCATGAGTAGCAATATCTTTGGCTCTTTCCATAAATTCGGCTACAGTATTACAATCCGGCTCAGTAAAATACGAAGATATTGCGTAACCAAACAGATTGTTGTCGGCTACCTCAACGTTTAAGTCAAGCCCGTAATTGCCAAACATACCTTGAAGCTGTGACCTTATCGCAAGCTCTACAGCCATTCGCCAAGAAAACGGTAGCTCAGTAAACGGTAGCTCAGTTGTGCTTGCCAAGTGCTCTGCTGCCTTAATGCAGCTTAGCGCCCAGCTAAAATCGATATAATCGCCTAATCCGGTATCGTAGTACCAATAGATGCCCTCGCTTGGCACGGCGTAAAACAAGGGCCATTCGCCCCCGTCTACGGTAACTGTCCCTGCGTTATCGGTGTTGCACAGTATATACCTTCTGCCGGCTTGCGGAACCGACACACCGTAGGAAGCACACCACGCAAAATACGTTGCATCAGAGCCCTCCATTGTTGCGTTCATTGCTGATACGTAATACTTTTGGTCGGCATCATAGTTGTAATAAACGCCGCCGCCTGCGCTTTCGCTTATCGTTACTATATCGCCATCCTTAAAATCAGCATTGGCAGGTATAGCCCCGATAAGTGAGATAAGCACTGTTAAAAGTGCCAGCGTAAAGCCCGTTATTCTTTTGAACACGTTTTTTACCTTCTTTCTTTGTGTATTTTTTTGTTTTGATTTATATAAAAAAACGGCTAACTTTCGTTAACCGTTTTACTGTTTTTTTGTATTTAGCTTTATCCGTAAGTTTTATCCATCGTCATTATGCAAGTGTTAGCAAACCCGATGTAAGATGTTTCAAGCTCCAAAGTAATGCCTATTCCCACGCCTGTATACAAGGGGTTGGTTAGGTCTTTCCAATGCCCCGCGCTTGCTTTAAACTGCTCTACAATTTTTACCGCAAGGTCCTCTTTCGTAGTAACGGGGTTGCTGGACTCCTCTGTGTAGTACCCTGTAAGTGCGATGTTTTCGCTGGCAAGGGCGGGAAGATACGAGCAAGAAGTTGTACCGTCAACGAAGGTCGTTACGCCCGTATCATCAGGGTTGTATTTATAATCAATAAATATCGTCCTTGAATCGTCGCCGTTAGGTCTTCTATGAGAGAACACCACGGTCAGCTCTTGCGCCCTAACCATAGCCATCTCATGCGCAATAGGTGCGGTGTTAAGTGCAGGTGCGCCAAGCTTTGCACGTTCCTCGTTAAGCAGCTCCAGTATGCGGTTACAAAGCCACTCGGCATCAGCAGGGGTTACGGGAATGGCAACAGGCTTAGCAGGCTCAAGCCTTTCAGTCGCCCTCGTTTCCGTGCCTTTGCAGATCCAACAGGTGCGCGCCTCCTCTCCCTCGGCTTCCACGGTAGCCTCTTTGGTTGTAGCCCATTCTGTCCACATGTGTTCGCGCGCTTTCACATAATCTGCTTTGTAGCTATCGCCGCAAGCGCAAGTGTAAATTTTATAC
>JAZNUB010000029.1:0-37621 GCA_045592105.1 Eubacteriales bacterium
GTCTGTTTTTACCTTCTAAAAGCATATTTTCCCCTCACTCACACCCGTTTTCTATGCTTTTATTATACCACACCTCCCCAACTTTTTAAAGCTTTTTTGTAAAAAAAGACCGCTGACTTTTATCTTTGTCAGCGGTCTGAATGCCGTCTGAGAAAGACGGCATTACTTTATATTAGCTGTTTTTCCATTTCATAAGCTGTTCAGCCAATGCGCTGTTTATAGGCTTGCTTTCGTTCTCTTGCTTCTTTAAAAAGCTTTTAACCTCAAATTTGTTTGCGCCATCCTTTTGCTTCCTTGCTTCGAAATCGGATAGCTTTTCTCGATATCCGCAAACGCAGAAAAAAGCTTTTTTGTCGCCCTCGCCACGAAGCTGTAACGTCTTGTGGCATTCCGGACAGCGAGCGTTTGTATTTATCGAAAGCGAACGGCGATATCTGCATTCGGGGTTAGAGCAAACGTACATTTGCCCCTTTTTGCCTTTTACGTCCAAAAGGAACTCTCCGCACTCCGGACAGCGCTCCTTGGTTGCGTTCTCGTGCGTGTATCTATGCGTGGAGGCTTTTACTGCGGAAATAAGCCCTTGCGTATATTTTTCAATATCCGCTATGAATTCTTTGCTTTTTGCATCTCCCTTGGCTATCTTGGCAAGCTTTTCTTCCCATTTTGCGGTTAAAACAGCGGATTTTAAGTCTTCGGGGACAAGCTGAATCAGCTGTATGCCTTTTTGTGTTGGCCAAATCTCCTTTTCCTTGCGTTCTACATAGAACGAAGAGAACAGTTTTTCTATAATGTCTGCTCTCGTTGCAGGCGTGCCAAGGCCGCTTGTTTCCGTTAGAACCTTGTTAAGACTTTTATCTTCAACAACAGGGTGCTCCATTGCGGACAGTAATGTTGCTTCGGTATACCTTGCGGGCGGTTTGGTTTTGCCGTTTGTTATTTTGGTTTGTTTAACCTCAAGGCTTTGCCCTTTCTTTAACGGCGGTAAGCTTTGCGCGCGTTCGTCTTCCTCATTATCATCGTCGTCCGATACAATCGCACCGTAAGCGGCTTTCCACCCTTGCTTTATCGGAACCTTGCCCTTTGCGTGAAATTCGTAGCCCTTGCAGGTGAACACAAGCTTTGTTTCTTCGTATACAAAAGGCTCCATAAGCACAGCCAAAAATCTTCTAACAACAAGCTCGTATATCGCGCGCTCTTTTGCCGACATTTCAGCAAAATTAGGTCTTTGCTCGGTTGGAATAATAGCGTGGTGATCTGTAACCTTTGATGCGTTTACTATGTATTTGGTTTGGATTTTTTGTTTAAGCAGCGTTTTTGCCGCTTCTGCAAACGGCGTCATCAACAAGCTTTTTAGTCTTTCGGGGATAGTATCTGCAACGTCGTCTGTTATATAGCGAGAATCTGTACGCGGGTACGTTAATACTTTGTGGTATTCGTACAGCGATTGCATTGCAGAAAGCGTTTCTTTAGCAGAGTATCCGTATTTTTTGTTGGCATCGCGTTGAAGCTCTGTTAAATCGTATGCGGCAGGGGGCGCAGTTTCGCGCTTAGTGCTTGTTAGCGAGGTTATTTCGCCCTTTTGCCCTTTAACGGCGGCGGCAATGCGCTCCGCTTCTGCTTTGTCATACATTCTTGCAATGCCGCCTTTTCCTTTATACAAGGCGGTAAAGCCTTCCGTTACAACGTTTACCGTGTAATAATCCTTGGGACGAAAGCTTTTTATTGCATTTTCGCGCTCAACTATCAGCGCAAGAGTTGGCGTTTGCACACGGCCTGCGGAAAGGGAAGTGTTGAATTTGCAGGTCAACGCGCGGGACACGTTAAGCCCAACAACCCAATCTGCGTGCGCACGGGATTGGGCGCTTTTATATAAGTTGTCATATTGTTTGGCATCTTTTAGCGAAGCAAAGCCCTCTTTTATAGCTTTGTCTGTCTGCGAGGATATCCAAAGCCGCTTCGTTTGCCCCTTCCAACCGCATTTTGTGAGTATCCAACGTGCAACAAGCTCTCCTTCACGTCCGCTGTCCGTTGCGATGATAAGCTCGTTTACGTCCTTGCGCTTTGTTAAAGCGCTTACTGCGCGGTATTGCTTAGAAGAGCTTTTTATTATTGTAAGCTTCATTTTTTGCGGAAGCATGGGGAGATAATCCATACTCCATTTTTTATATCTCTCATCATACTCCTCAGGGTCGGCAAGCGTTATCAAATGGCCAAGAGCCCAAGTTACAATATATTTATCGCCTTCGATATACCCTTCACCCTTGCGTTTGCATCCAAGCACGCGCGCAATCTCTCTTCCAACAGAAGGCTTTTCGGCAAGTACAATAGATTTCATAAGCAAGCTCCTTGTTTGTGAGTTAAACTTTATATTTATTATACAACATACAAACAAAACCGTCAATAAGCGGTTAATTAAAAGTTGACAAATAGTGCTTGTGCGGTTATAATTACAATGTATGGGTTTATCTATCTAATTTTAAGGAGATTAATATGGCAGGCACTAATAATTTGTCTTCTGCGCGCACAAACGTAAAGATTGATAATTCAACTGTTTTAATACCACACGGTGAAGCTGAATATAAGGTCGATAAGCTGTTCTTTTCTGCTGTTAAAGAGGAGGAATGGCTTAATCTTCTTGCTTCGCGTGGGTATGCCCTTGTTGGAAGAAAATTTACAGGATATATTTTTGCAGTTGATAAGGTTGCCGCTAAGTATTACTACTCAGTTTGCTTGCTTCCTGCACCTGCGGAGGCGGAGTATTCCGAGCACTATATGGCAGAAAAGTCCGGCCATAAAACGCACCCTGTTTGTACCTTTTCAAACAAAGCTTATTACAGAACGGCAGTTGATGAAAGCGGTGAGGGCGTTGTTATCGACGCTACTGCAAAAAGCAAGCATTTAAAGCGTGCGTTTGCATTTAATTTTGTGCTTTTGCTTTTTTGGCTTGGCTTGCTTTGTTACAACATAACGTATTGGGTGCGCTTTGATTCTGCGGGTGTTGCTGCCGATAAATCTTCTTTCATTTGGAAGCTTGCTATAGATATGTCTGATCTGCTTGGCAGTTATCCAACAACGCCTTATATAGTTGTATGTGCTTTTTTGGTGGCTTTGTGTATCCCTTTTACCGTGTATTATTTTGACCAGTATATGTATTCCAGAAGCTTTTTAGCAAAGGTGAATAAGGCATGGCGGAAAAAGTAGTATTAGGGCTTTCCGGCGGTATGGACAGCGCGTATGCCGCGCTCAAGCTTAAAGAAGCAGGTTACGAGGTTATAGGCGTAAATATCGTTATGAAGGATAGCTGTGATTGCTCTGTGAAGGCAGGAATGCTTGCAAAGCATTTGGGGCTTGACTATTATGTTATAGATGCCAAGGGGTCTTTCGAAAAACACGTTATACGCCCTTTTGCAAACGCTTACGTGAACGGGCTAACACCAAACCCTTGCGTGCTTTGTAACCCCAATGTTAAGATAAAGCAGCTTTTTGACGTTGCTGAGCGCTTGGGGGCAGAAAGAGTTGCAACAGGCCACTATTCCGTGCCCGTTAATCATAACGGAAGGTATACTTTCGCGCGCGCGGTTGATACGCACAAGGACCAAGGGTATTTTTTGTACGGGCTTTCTCAAAAAATGATATCCAAGCTTTTAATGCCTTTAGGTAACACGCTGAAAGCGGATATAAAAAGCTATTTTAAAAATGGTGATGAATTTTCTATGGTTGATGGCTCTGAAAGCACCGATATATGTTTTGTTGAAAAAGGAAAATATGCAGATGTGGTTGCAGAGTATATGCCGTTACCGCCTAAGGGTAACTTTATAGATGCAAGCGGTAAGGTTTTAGGCAAGCACAACGGGATACATAATTACACCATAGGTCAGCGCAAAGGGCTTGGTATAGCCTTGGGCGCACCTGCTTACGTAAGTGCTATAAATAGTGCTGATAATACCGTTACATTGTCCTTTGGTGACAATTTAGCCGCGGAAAGCTTTAAGGTTGCAAATATTAATTTGCTTGCTTGCGGAGAGGTAGAGCAGGGGATGCGTTTTCTTGTGCGTACAAGATACAGGGCTAAGCCGATAGAATGTGTTATCAGTAATAAAACCGATGATAATATCAGCGTTTCGTTTTGTAACGAAAGATGTATAGCCGCACCGGGGCAGTCTGCAGTGTTTTATGATGAAAATGGATATATCGCATTCGGTGGTATTATAATTCGTTAGCAGTGGAGGTTTAATATGGAGTACAGCGTGAAGCTATTAACCTTGGTTAAGGAGTTTTCTCTTCAAGGAATAGTTGTTCCCGACAATATAGAAGAAATCGAAGTTGTTAGGTCTGACGTTAGCCGTCCCGGTATGCCGCTTTGCGGGTATTTTGAGTATTTTGAGGGCGGCAGAATACAGATAATGGGCAAAATGGAAATGAGCTATATCGAAGGCTTGCCCTACGAAAAGAGAGTTGAATCATTAAGCAACTTTTTATCTCGCGGTGTGGTGTGTGTTGTTGTTACAACCAACCTTTCGATATGCCAAGAGCTTAAGGAGCTTTGCGAAAAGTACCAAACGCCTTTATACCTAACTGCCGAAAACACTTCGGACTTTATGGCGGCGCTTATAGCATCGCTTAACATTCACTTGGCAGAACGTATTGCATTGCACGGTGTTCTTGTTGAGGTGTACGGTGAAGGTGTGCTTTTGCTTGGTGACAGTGGTATCGGTAAAAGCGAAACCGCGATAGAGCTTGTTAAAAGAGGGCATAGGCTTATAGCGGACGATTCTGTTGAGATAAAGCGAGTTTCAGCAAAAACTCTTGTAGGTTCCGCACCTGAGCTTATAAGGCATTATATAGAAATGCGCGGTATAGGTATAGTGGATATACGCCGTATATTTGGTATGGGTGCGGTAAAGCTTAGCGAGAAGGTAGACCTTATAATCAACATAGAAAACTGGGTACAAGGCAAAATGTATGAAAGGTTTGGGCTTGACGATGAATATACCGATATACTCGGTATAAAAATCCCGTCAATAACCGTACCTGTAACGCCCGGTCGAAACCTTGCGGTAATAATCGAGATAGCCGCAATGAACAACAGACAAAAGAAAATGGGATACAACACAGCGGAAGAATTTAATAAAAAACTAATGTCAATGCACGGATAAGGTGGTAATTAATTATGTATATGATAGGAATAGATCTTGGCGGTACTAATTTAAAGGGCGGTCTTTGTGACGAGGACGGCAATCTTATAAAAAAACTTAGCATACCAACCAAAAGCAGCACAAACTCTGACGAACTTACGGACGATATGGCTTTGCTATGCAATAAGCTGATAGAAAGCGCAGGCATTCCGCACGAGGAGGTTGAAAGCGTAGGCATCGCCGTGCCCGGTACGGCGGATTTGAAAAAAGGTGAGATCGTTTATTGTGACAACGTTCCGTTTTTGCACTATCCGATTATAGAGGAGTTTTCAAAGCGCTTCCCCGGTTGTTCGGTTTATATTGAGAACGATGCTAACGCGGCGGCATTGGGCGAAGCTATGTGTGGCGGAGCTAAGGGCTATAACGATATGGTGCTTATAACGTTGGGTACTGGTGTTGGCAGCGGTATCATTATAGGCGGTAAAATATTCTCAGGCTTTAACTACGCGGGTGCAGAGCTTGGGCATCTTGTTGTAAATATCAACGGTAGACCCTGCGGTTGTGGCAGACGCGGCTGTTGGGAGGCTTATTCCTCTGCAAGGGGGCTTATCCGCACGACAAAAGAGGCTATGCTTAGACATAAGGACTCGGTTATGTGGGATATATGCGGCGGAGATATTGATAAGGTGGACGGTCAAACAGCGTTTCGTGCCGCTGATAAAGGGGATAAAGCCGCAAAATGGGTTGTGAAAACGTATATTAAATATTTAGCTTGCGGGATAATCAACACTATTAACGCATTAGAGCCTGAAATCTTATGTATCGGCGGCGGCGTTTCCAACGAGGGTGATAATTTGCTTAAGCCGTTAATTAAGGCCGTTGAAAAAGAGCAGTATTCCCGCTATTCAGACAAGACTACGGAGATACGTTTGGCTAAGCTTGGTAACGATGCAGGTGTTATCGGTGCCGCTATGCTTGGCAAACAGAATTGAAAGGAGCAGTGCTGTAATTAGCACATTTATATAATGCAAAAGTTAACCGAACGCGTTGAAAAACTAACGTTGCCTGCTATAGCTATGCGCGGCATCGTTGTTTTTCCTCATATAGTAACAAGCTTTGAAATTGCAAGAAAGCAATCAGTAAAGGCTTTAAAGTGTGCAGAGGAAGGGGACGGAAGGATTTTTCTTGTTGCTCAGGATGATCCTTCTGTTTTGGAGCCTACTGCAAAGGATTTACAAACCGTTGGCGTTATCGCCCGTATAGACCACAGCTTCAAGCTACCAAACGGTAATATACAAGTGATAGCCGAGGGCTTAACACGGGCAGAGATTCACTCTTTAGTACAAAGAGGAAACGGGCTTGAAACAACGGTTTTTGTGCGCGATATTGAGTACGAAACACTTGATATAACCCTTCAGCTTGAGGCAATGAAGGATGCGTGGGCTGCGCTAACCGAGTACCTTAAATACACACCTAATCGCTCCAAAGAAATAACGGATTCTGCTCGTGCCATTAACGAAGCGGGCACGCTTGCGGATTTTCTTGCTTCGTCTTTCTTGGTTAAGGCGGAGGATAGGCAAGCGGTTTTAGATATATACCATCCGATTGATAGGCTTAACAAGTTCACGCAGATAATCAAAGCAGAGCTTGAATATATGTATATCGACTCTGAAATACAAAGCAAGGTTCGCATAGCGTTGCAAAAGAACCAAAGAGATGCTTATTTGCGTGAACAGCTTCGCGTAATACACTCCGAGCTGGATTCTTCCGATGAGGACATATATAACGAGGATCAAGAGATAGCAGATGTTATCGCATCGCGTGCTTTGCCGGAGGAGATTAAGACAAAGCTTTTAAAAGAAGCTGCAAAGCTTAATAAAATGCCTTATGGCTCTCAAGAGGCAACCGTTATCAGAAATTATATCGACGTTTGTCTTGAGCTTCCGTGGAACAAATTTTCAAAGGAAAGGCTTGATGTTGATAAAGCAAGAAAGGTTCTTGAAAGCGACCACGATGGTTTGAAAAAGGTAAAAGAGCGCATATTGGAGTATATTGCGGTTAAGAAGCAGTCTGACGAGATTGGTGGGCAGATACTTTGCTTTGTAGGCCCTCCCGGCGTTGGTAAAACCTCTATCGCTCGTTCTATTGCACGCGCGCTAAACCGCAAATACGTGCGTATCGCTTTAGGCGGTGTGCGTGACGAGGCTGATATAAGAGGGCACAGAAAAACCTATGTTGCTTCTATGCCGGGCAGAATAGTAAACGGCTTAAAGCAGGCAGGCACCCTAAATCCCGTTATGTTACTTGATGAAATTGATAAGCTTACGAGAGATTCACACGGGGATCCATCCTCTGCTTTGCTTGAGGTTTTGGATTCCGAGCAAAACAAAACCTTCCGCGATCATTTTGTGGAGCTACCTATTGATCTTTCGAGGTGTATGTTTATAACTACCGCAAATACGGTAGAAACCATACCAAGCGCGTTGCTTGACAGGCTTGAGATAATATATATGGACAGCTATTCCGAAAAAGAAAAGCTATCCATCGCAAAGAACCATCTTATACCCAAGCAGCTAAAAAAGCACGGCTTAACCAAACAAAACCTTCGGTTTACGGACGGAGGTATAAAAGAGCTTATAAACGCGTACACAAAAGAATCAGGCGTTAGGTCGCTTGAAAGAGAGATCGCAAACGTTTGCCGCAAGGTAACAATGCTTGTTGTGAGCGGTCAAAATAAGCCGTATACTGCCGATGCAAAGCTAATCAAGGCGTTGTTAGGGGCAGAGCATTTTACTCCTGACCGTGTGTATGATAAAAACGAGGTTGGCGTTGTAAACGGGCTGGCGTGGACTGCGCTTGGCGGAGAGATGCTGCGTATAGAGGCGCTTTCTATGCCGGGTAGCGGCAAGCTTGAGCTTACGGGCAATCTTGGCGACGTTATGAAGGAATCTGCAAAGGCGGCAATAAGCTATATCCGCGCAAATAGTGACGCTTTGGACGTTGATGCTTCTTTTGCGGATAAAAAGGATATACATATCCACGTTCCCGAAGGTGCCGTACCGAAGGATGGACCAAGCGCAGGTATAAGTATTGCTTGTGCGTTGGTTTCTGCTTTGTCGGGCAAGGCTGTTAAGCAAAGCGTTGCCATGACAGGGGAGCTTACTTTAACAGGCAGGGTTTTAAAAATTGGCGGATTAAAGGAAAAATCCATGGCCGCTTTCAAAGCGGGTGCAAGCACAGTTATCATCCCCAACGATAACCTTGCAGATATAGAAGAGTTTGATGACGAGATAAAGAACGCATTAAGCTTTGTGCCTGTAAAAAACTTTGCGCAGGTTGCCGCTTTAGCTTTGGAGTAAAGGAGTTTTGGTTATGAATATGGTTTTCGGTAACCTTAATTTGCATAATACAGAGCTTGTTATTACCGCAGGCTTACCCGGGCAGCTTTTAAAGGATGGTGCGCCGCAGGTTGCATTTTCGGGGCGCTCCAATGTGGGTAAAAGCTCGCTTATTAACTCGTTGCTTGGCAGAAAAAAGCTTGCGCGCGTTAGCTCCGAGCCGGGTAAAACCATAACGGTAAACTACTATTACGCTGATAAAAAGCTGTTTTTGGTTGACCTTCCGGGGTATGGTTATGCGCGAAGAAGTAAAACCGATATTGCAAAATGGTCCCGCCTAACGCAAGGGTATTTTGAGGAAAACAGCGCGTTGAAGCTTGTTTTACAGCTTATTGATTCGCGCGCGGGGATAACTGCCGATGACAGAACTATGCTTGAGTGGCTTAGCCACTACGAGGTTCCGTATATGATAGTTATTACAAAATGCGACAAGCTTAATAAAACACAGCTTACCGCAAGCGTTAATAAAATCATAAACGACCCTTCTGTTGCACCCGGAACTGAATGTGTGCTGTATTCCTCTTTAAAAGGTCTTGGCAGGGAAGCGCTGATAGACAGTATTATTAGAAAGGTTATGGATTGATATGCTACATAAAAATTTAGATATTAATGAACAAGGGCATTTATCAATAGCCGGCTACGATACAGTTGCCTTGGCTGAAAAGTACGGTACACCGCTTTATGTTTTGGATACCGATTGTGTATACGATAACTGTGTAAGATACAAAAAACTTATTGAAAAGTATTTTGGCGTGGGTAGTAAGCCACTTTTTGCAAGTAAGGCACTTTCCTGCAAAGAGGTATACCGTATCGCGGCAAAAGCAGGTATTGGCATAGACGTTGTTTCGGGTGGTGAGATTTATACCGCCTCTGCGGCAGGCTTTCCGATGGGTAACGCTTATTTCCATGGAAATAATAAAACCGATGCCGATATTGCTTTCGCTCTCGACAGCGGTGTGGGTTGCTTTGTAGTTGATAATATCGAGGAAATGAACGCTTTGCAAGCGGAAGCAAACAAGCGTGGAATAACCGTGCGCGTTATGCTGAGAGTAAGCCCCGGTATTGACCCTCATACCCATAAGGCGGTTGTAACGGGATCCGTTGATTCAAAGTTTGGCATAGCAATAGAAACGGGGCAGGCTTTGGAAGCTGTTAAGCATTTGGTAAGCTGTTCAAATTTGGAATTTGAGGGCTTGCATTGCCATATAGGCTCTCAGATATTTGAATATACTCCGTTTGCGGATGCCGCTAAAACGCTTATTAAGTTTGTTTCTGCCGTTAATAAAGAGGTGGGGGTTAACGTACCCGCATTAAACCTTGGCGGTGGCTTTGGTGTTAGATATACAGATGAGGACGAGGATTTTGATTATGAGGCTGTGCTGTCAAGCATATCCACAGCTATAAAAGAAACCTGCGCGGCTCTTAATGTAGAACAGCCCAAGGTGTATTTTGAACCCGGACGTTCTATGGTTGCAGCTGCAGGCTTAACACTTTATACCGTTGGTTCTTTCAAAACCATAACAGGCTATAAATCCTATGTTTCTATCGACGGCGGTATGCCCGATAACCCCAGATACGCTCTTTATCAATCAAAATACACCTGCCTTATTGCTAATAAAGCAGGTGCTGAAAAAACTGTGTGTGCAACTGTGGCGGGGCGTTGCTGTGAAAGCGGTGACCTTATCCAAGAGGATGTAATGCTTCAACCCTGCGAACGCGGAGATAAGCTTGCCGTTCTTGTAACAGGTGCATACAACTATTCAATGGCTTCTAATTACAACCGCTTGCCAAGGCCCGCAATGGTTGCCGTAGGTAAGGACGGTGATAGGCTGATTATCCGCCGTGAAAGCTATGAGGATATTGTTAAAAACGATATTTAAACAGCTTTAAAAAGTCCGGCGCGGAGGAGTAGAAAATCTTTCCGTCTAAATATGAAAGGCTATCCGCCTCTGCCTGCAAAAACTTTAATCTAAATGCACATAAAGACTGGTGGCAGAACCCCTGCCGGCGGTCTTTTTTGTTTACCGCATATTTGCCGTCACCAAGTAACGGATGGTTGATAGAAGCAAGCTGTGCCCTTATCTGGTGTGTTCTGCCCGTTATAAGCTCCGCCATTATTAAAGAGATATCGTTTTTTGTTTCAATGGTTTTGTATTTTGTTATAGCTTCTTTTTCATCGGAAGAACGCCTTTTCTCGTTTAAATACACGCGGTTTGCGGCGCTGTCCTTGCGTAAAAAGCCCTTTATCGTTCCCTCAAGCGGAGTAGGTACGCCATGCACGGCGGCAAGATATTGCTTTTGAACAAGCCTTTTTTTAATGCGGCTGTTCATATCCCGCAACGCATCGCCTGTTTTTGCCGCGATAACCAAACCGCAAGTGTTACGGTCTATACGGTTGCATAATGCGGGTGCAAAAGCACCGCCCGGAATATATTCGCCCTTTTCCGCTAAATACGCCTTTATGTGGTTAATAAGGGTATTATACCCCTCTTTGTCGTCCGAGTGGCACAAAAGCCCCGTTGGCTTATCGGCTATAAGGATATTATCGTCCTCGTATACAATGTTAAGATTTGCTTTTATATGTGTATATGCAAGCTCCTCTGCCGTGCTTTCAAAAAACTCATCAGCTATATAAAAAGTCAATACGTCACCCTCAGTAACAAAGTCGCTTGGTGTGGCTTTCTTGCCGTTAAGCTTTATACGCTTTGTGCGAAGGTATTTGTATACTAATGATTGTGGCATTGTTTTAAACCGTTTGGATATGTATTTGTCTATGCGCTGACCGCCTTCGTTGGCTGTTACAGTAAGTTCCTTCATAATTTATCACCAAGGGTATTATAGCAATTGTTTGTAAAAAATGCAATGGTAATTATATTTCTTGGCAATATACACGTTAGCTGTATAAATTATCGTTTTTGCTTGACTTTGTATTTTTATTGGTATATAATAGCAATAACAAAATTTTGGAGGATATATTCAATGAAGAGAATTAGTGTTATTGTTCTTGCGGCATTGCTTATAGTTTCTGCAATGCTTTCGTTTGCCGCTTGCGGTAAGGAAGAGGCTGCTAAGCCCGCTGTTGGCGTACAGAATGGCACCACAGGTTATTTCTATATGGCTGGCGATGCAAGCTGGGGCTTTGAAGGCTTTAGCAACGTTAAGGTTAACGGTTATGAAAACGGCGGTCTTGCTATGGCAGACCTTAAAGCGGGCAACATTCAGTATGTTGTAATAGACGGTGACGTTGCAAGAGAGCTTGTTGCCGCTAACGAAGGCACCAAGATGATAGAGATACCTCTTACTACCGAGTCTTATGGTGTAGCAGTTGACAAGGCACAGCCTGAGCTTCTTGCTGACATAAACAAGGTTCTTGAAGAAAAGGCCGATGAAGTTAAGGCTATATTCGATAAGTATGCAGACGTTAATGATGACAACGCTGCAAGCTGGGAAGGTGCTACCATTCCCAAGGTTGAAATAGACGACAGTAAGGATCAGCTTGTTCTTGCTACCAACGCAGCTTTCGCACCCTTTGAGTTCAAGGTTGGCGCAGATTTCGCAGGCATCGATATGGAGATCGGTAAGCTTATCGCTGATGCTCTGGGCAAGGAGCTTGTTATAGTTGATATGGAGTTTGATTCTATCACCACAGCTCTCGGTAAGAACGGCATTGATATCGGTCTTGCGGCTATGACTATTAATCCTGCACGCGAAAAGGTTGTTTCCTTCAGCAAGGCTTACTATACCGATGCATATCAGGTTATCATCTGCAAGGCTGACGATACCACCTTTGATGCTTGCAAGACTACTGATGACCTCGTTGCAAAAATGAAGGAGCTTGGTAAATAAAGCATGCAAGCCAAGTGGGAAGTCTTTTATGAAAAATTTATAACCTATGACGGATGGAAAACCGTTGTAGACGGTCTTGTTGCCACGCTACAGATATCGGTTTTCGGCTTGATTATCGGTATCGTGCTTGGCACGCTTATAGCAGCCGTTAAGGTTATGCCCAAAAACAATATATTTTTAAAGCTTTTGTCACTAATATGTGATGTTTACGTGGGCTTTTTCCGCGGCACACCTATAGTTGTTCAGTTGCTTGTTGGTTATTTCGTGCTTTTCCCTGCAATGGATGTACGCATAAGCGCTCTCAACGCGGCTATTGCCATTTTCGGTATGAACAGCGGCGCATACGTTTCCGAGATAATGCGTAGCGGTATCCAGGCGGTGGACGGTGGCCAGCTTGAGGCGGCGCGTGCCGTTGGGCTTAGCTTTTCTACCTCTATGGTAAAGGTAGTTATCCCTCAGGCGATAAAGAATATTTTGCCCACCTTGGGTAACGAATTTATCGTGCTTATTAAAGAAACTTCGGTTGCCAGCTTTATTACCGTTGTTGATATAACCAAGGCGTTTAAGGATATAGGCAGCTCTAACTATGAGTACATTATTCCTTATCTAATGTTGGCGGCAATATATCTTGTATTGGTTATGATAATAACCCTTGCAATAAAGCTGCTTGAAAGGAGGTTGGCAAGAGTTGATAGACGTAGTTAACCTTTGCAAATCCTTCGGTAAGCTTAATGTACTTAACGATATCACCGAAACCATTAACGATGGTGAAAAGGTAGCCATTATAGGCCCTTCGGGTAGTGGTAAAAGCACTTTTCTGCGCTGTCTTAACTGCCTTGAGGATCCAACAAGCGGCTCTATCATCTTTGAGGGCAAGGATCTGGCAGATTTAAAGGTTGATATTAATATTAGCCGTAGGCATATCGGGATGGTGTTCCAGCAGTTTAATCTGTTTAATAACAAAACAGTGCTTGGAAATATCACCCTTGCGCCTGTGCTTGTAGCAAAAAGCGAGCGCAGAAAGGCTATGCGAGCCAACGCGCTTACCGCTATTACCAACCTTTTTAAAAAGGACAAAAAAGCTAAGATCAGCGTAAAAAGCAAGAAAGAGATAAAGGCTGAAGCAGAGGAAAATGCTTTTAGGCTTTTGCGCCGTATAGGTCTTGAGGATAAGGCAGAAAGCTATCCTTCAACCTTGTCAGGCGGTCAAAAGCAACGTATTGCCATAATACGTGCGCTTGCTATGAATCCAAAGGTTATCCTGTTTGATGAGCCAACCAGCGCACTTGACCCCGAAATGGTAGGCGAGGTGCTTGACCTTATAAAGCAGGTTGCGGACGAGGGGATGACGATGGTTATCGTTACCCACGAGATGAGCTTTGCTCGTGAGGTGGCAACGCGTATTTTGTTTATGGATAACGGCAAAATTATAGAGCAGGGAACACCTACCGATATTTTTGACAATCCTAAGCATCCAAGGCTTAAAGAGTTTTTATCTAAGGTTATATAAAAGATTTGAAAAACGGCAAGCACCGCTTGCCGTTTTTTGCTTGCGCTTTTGATTATGAATATCAAATGTTAATTTCATATTTATCGTCAATTAATATATAATTAACCTTGTGTAGCTTTGCACGTCTTAGCACTAATGCATTGTCCATTAAAACGTTTTCTATTGTGCAATCGCTGTCGCAAAGCCTGTGTTCTATTATGCTTGCGTATTTTTTTATATCGCAAAAATGTTTCTTTATGTAGTTTTCGCTCATTACAAGGCAGTAATATTTTATATGTGTTAAGTAATCTTTTTCAAAATGTTTTTCCCAATCAAAAGGAATATAGCAACCTTCCACAATAAGATTTTGCTTGTTTTCAATGGCTGTTTTTATCATTTCACATACTATAGGCCATAGATACTCCGTTAGTGCATCCGTATCGCTTAATGCGGTAAGCTTTGTGTTGCCGCTGCGTATTAAGCCCATTTTTAAATGGTCAATAGAAAGATACGGATATTTATACTTTTCAAGTAATTTTTGTGACAGTGCAGTTTTACCTGTATGTGATGCGCCTGTTATTAAGATAATCATTGCTAAGTCCCCTTACATATAAACGAATTAGTTACGTAAAAGTATAACCCTCTTTTGCCCGCAGACAAAAGAGGGTTGTTTTCTGGCCCGCCCTGGGGGATTTGAACCCTCGACCATCGGAATCGGAATCCGGTACTCTATCCGGGCTGAGCTAAGGGCGGCAATTAAGCTATTTATTAAATCTTTTTGCAAAGGCGTTACAAAGCAGATACGCCATGCAAAAGAAACAGCTTATGGCAACGAAAATAAAGGAAAGGATAATTGTTAGCATAAAAACATTGTCAAAGCTCTTTAAAAACAAAAAGCAGAAAATTGCAACCAAAAATGAAATAACAAGGGAAGGGAGTAGGCTATATAACGCATCTGTAACAATAAAGCCTTTAACAGAGCTATAGCACCCGTTTTTTATTCTGCTTAAGCTAAATATATCGGGCAATGAATATATAAAGGCTACTGCAAAGGTTGCAACCATTAACCATAATATGCTTGAAACGCTAACGTAATAACATACCAAATAGAACCCCAAAGGCAGTATAGCCGAAAGAACAAGCCTTGCAATTTTTTCAGCCTTACAAGGGGTATAAAGGTTGTTTGCGTTAGTCGTTGGCATTATCATCGTTCCTTATCTTTTTACGCATTATTTTACCGCTTGTTGTTTTGGGAAGCTCATCAACAAACTCAACAATACGGGGGTATTTATAAGGTGCGGTAACGTGTTTAACGTGGTTTTGTATCTCTTTCTTTAGCTCATCGGAAGGAGTGAAGCCTTTTGTTAAAACTATGGTAGCCTTTACAACCTGCCCTCTAACAGGGTCGGGCGCGGCGGTAACGGCGCATTCCAAAACCGAAGGATGTGTCATTATCGCGCTTTCAACCTCAAACGGCCCTATACGGTAACCGCTGCATTTAATAACGTCGTCGGAACGGCCTTCAAACCAATAATAGCCGTCTGCATCACGCCATGCCATATCGCCCGTGTCATAAAAATTGTCACGGAAGGCTTTCGCGTTTGCGGCATCGTCCTCATAATAACATTGGAATAGACCGCACGGATAGTGCTTATCAAGGTTTTTAATTACAATAGAGCCAACGATACCGTCCTCGCAGCTGCATCCGTCCTCATCAATTATATCAACGTCAAAATCGGGGGAGGGCTTGCCCATAGAGCCGGGCTTTATCTCAACACCGGGGAAGTTTGCAAGCAAAACGGGCGTTTCTGTTTGACCGAAGCCCTCGGTAAGCATAAGCCCTGTGTATTCCTTGAATCTGTTAAACACCTCAGCATTAAGCGGCTCACCTGCAACACAACAATGCTTAATGGAAGAAAAATCGTATTTAGAAAGGTCTTCCTTTATAAAAAAGCGGAATATTGTAGCGGGAGCACAGAAGGTATCAATCCTAAGCTCGCTTATAAGCTCTAAAGTGTTTTTAGCGCTAAACTTTTCATTGTCATAAGCAACGATAACCGCGCCGCATATCCATTGACCGTAAATTTTGCCCCAGGCAAACTTTGCCCAGCCGCTGTCAGACATTGTAAGGTGCAAGCCGCCGTTTATAACACGTTGCCAGTATTTAGCTGTGAGAATGTGCCCAACGGGGTATGTATAGTTGTGCAGTATCATTTTGGGCATCCCTGTGGTACCGGAAGAAAAGTAAAGCAACATAGGATCGCTGTTTTCGTTAGGGATGCGCTCAAGCTCGTTAGGCATTGTTTGTATTTCTGCTCTGAAATCAAATGCGTTGGCTGGAATTTTTGTGCCAACAACGCCGTAATGGTTAACCGTTTCACAGCTACTAAGCGCCTCGGATATATAACCAACAAGCTCATCGTCATCAACGGAAAGCACCATGCGCACGTTTGCGCAGTTACAACGGTAAACTATATCCTTAGGGGTAAGCTGATAAGTGGCAGGTATGCAAACCGCGCCTATCTTGTGAAGTGCCAAAAAGCATATCCAAGTTTCGGGGCGCTGTTTAAGCATAAGCATTACGCGATCGCCCTTTTTAATTCCTTTGGATAAAAATAGGTTTGCTGCTTGATTGCTTAGAAGCATAAGGTCGTAGAAGGTAAAGCGCTTTCTGTTACCAAAATCATCGCACCAAATAAGCGCAAGCTTTTCCTTATCCTGTTTTGCCCAACCGTCGACTATATCGTATGCAAAATTGAAATTATCAGGCACGCTCACGGCGTACTCCGCCTTAAACTGCTCATAACTGTCATAATCAATTTTTTGTAAAAACTTATTAAGCATAGATATCACACCTCGGTTGAAAATATTAAGTTGCTGATTTTTTTCAATTATTTTAATTATACCCTAAAATGTATATAAAGTCAATAGAAAATGCACCTATAGCGAAATAGGGATGCGTTATAGCATTTTTACTCCGCAAGCTTTCCGATTTTTTTTGCACAATCCTCGCATATAAGTATGCCGTTGAATTTGAAAGTGTGGTCATTTCCGCAGAATTCGCACCCGGCGTTAAACTTGCGTATTATTATAGAATCGCTATCTGCGGTCATAATAACATCATCCTTGATAGACAGCCCAAGCATTTCTCTAAACGGCTTTGGCAAAACTATTCTGCCTGTTTCATCAATTTGTCTTATTATCTGTTTTCTCATGAACGCGCCTCCTGTTCTTGTATATAACAGTATTTTACCATATTTGGCAAAAAATGTCAATATTCACCTTTAATATTTTTCAAATATGCTCAATCATACTGTAAACGCTTTCGAAAACAAAATCAGGCTTGTTATCATCTGTTATATCGTTAAGCTTTGTTTCTCCGCTTAATACAAGCGCGGATATCATACCGCTGTTTTTGGCTAATGCGATATCTGTGTAAAGCCTATCACCGATACACACTATGCTTTGAGGTGGAATATTTGTGGTTGCGGTAATGGCTTTTGCTGTTTCGGTGTTGGGCTTGCCAAGATATATTGGTTCTTTTCCGGTGGCTGCTGTAATCATCGCGGCGATTGCACCGCTATCAGGCATAAGCTTTCCGCCTGCAAGTGGACAATTAAAGTCCGGATGTGTGCAAAGATATAAAGCACCGTTATGCAACGCATCACAGGCAGTGTGTAGCTTTTTATATGTAAGCTCTGTGTCAAAGCTTGAAACAACTATATCTGCGTCCTCAGTATCAACAATATTTATCCCGGCGTTTATCATATCGTTTTTCAAAAGATTAGTGCCTACCAAATATACTTTTTTGTTAGGATGATTGCGGCAAAGATAATTAATTGTAACGTCCCCCACCGTCATAACCTCGCACTCACCAAACCCAAGCCGTTTAAGCTTTTCTATATAATAATCCTTTGTACGGGAGGCGTTGTTTGTAAAGAACAAAAGGCGTTTTTCTCTTTCCTTCAGCCTTCTTGCAAAATCAATCGCGCCAGGGATAGCGGTATCACTAAGATAAACCGTTCCATCCATATCCGATACAAAAAGCTTTGCGTTATTTATTCTTTCATACATAATAGCTGTCACCGTCCTTGAATTGATTATAGCATTTAATTTAAATTTGTTCAACCACGTACTAAATAAAATGTTGAAATATTAAAAACTGTAGTGTATAATTATAATATACTATTATAGAAGGGGGCAAAGTACTATGCGTACAGCGGGCTTTAAGCTTACAAGGGCGGACAAGCAACGAATCAAAGCAGATTTAACAAGATCTTTACGCGTTATTGAAAATCTCGATTTTAGCCGTATTTACGAAGATGTACCCGTTGAAGTTATTGAAGGCTATACCGTTACGGATAGTGATACTTATGAGTGTTTTGCTGTGTTTAAAATACAAAACACGGGCGATAAAGACATTAAGGCGCTGGACGTTCGCTTGCTGCTGTACGAAGGAAAAGCCAATATCCCAACAAGGCGTATTAATTTCACTTATAAAGCCGAGCATAATTATTTCGGCAGAAGAACTATGCCCTCGGATAAAGAAAAGGTTAGTGTATTAGAGAAGATTGGGCTGAAACAAAAGACTTTGACGCCGTACATACGCCAAGGCGAATGCTTTGGTGAAGGAGTGCTTATTTCAATACCTAAGTCTTATTGCAGGAAAATAGAGTTTGAGATAAGAACCGTTCATTATACAGACGGTACAAGTGTTGCGGTTAACGTAATAAGCGGCAAGCAGTACAAATTCTTTAAAGAGTTGGATGATGAAACACGATATGCATATGGAAAAATTAATGTGTACGCTATGGCAGAGGAAAAACATCCTATAAAAATTATTCCGCAATCTACAAGCAGGGTATGGCTTTGTTGTTGTGGCCGCAAAAATTTAAGCACAGAGGAGGTCTGTGCAAATTGCGGAAGAGAAAGGGATTGGCAGCTTAATAACATAACCGAAAACACCTTGGAAAATGAGCTTAAAAAGATACGCGACGTAGCCGATCCCGGTTTTATACATCTGCAAAAATCTAAGGCCGGCAAACAGTTGAGCATTGAAAGCGAAGAGGAGCGCAAGAAAAAAGCAGAAGCGATTGAGCTTTCCTTGAAAAAAGTTGCAGAGCAGCAAAGGATAGAAGAGCACAAAAAACGCATGCTGATACCCAAAATTATTCTTTGGGTTGGGGCTATATATTTGTTGATTTTTATTTTTCAATCTATTATAGACTATCAAATGTAAATAAATAATATAAAAAACATTATTTAATTTAAATTTCCTATTGACAAAAGCGATTTTTAGTGATATAATGCACAAGAATTAAATGTGATAATATGTACCTTATGATTTGAAGGGATGATAATATGGAAAATAATAAGCTTGTATACGAAAAACCGGAATTAACGCTTAAATATTTTCTTTTTGGCGGCGATATAGCCACTATTAGTGGCGTTAACAGTAGCCAATCACCTGATGAAGACAATAATGATGCAATAGAGGCTCCCGGCGAAGGTGACGAGTGGTGGGGCCAATAACCTTTTGTCATTTTTTCTACATATAGAAGGATGTTGTTTATCAACATCCTTTTTTAAATTTTAATTTTGAAACAGCTCTGTACTAAAGTACCTTTCACCCGTATCGGGCAGTATAGTTAAAACGCGTTTTCCTTCCCCAAGCTTTTGTGCAAGCTTGATTGCGGCAGATACATTAGTGCCTGAGGATATGCCACACAAAATGCCTTCACGCTTCGCAAGAAGCTTGGAGGTTTCAATTGCCTCCGAATCCTTAACTATGTGAACGTGGCTGTAGATCTTGGTATCCAAATTATCGGGAATCAAACCATCGCCTATGCCCATTTGCAAATGCGTGCCTATACTGCCGCCCGAAAGTATGGCTGCGTGTTCCGGCTCTACCGCCCAAATTTCAATATCTTTCCATTTTGCCTTTAGTGCGTTTCCTATGCCGGATAGTGTGCCGCCTGTACCTACGCCTGAACAAAAACCGTCTATCGGGCCGTCAACTTGCTCCAAAATTTCTTTCGCTGTCTTTTCGAGGTGAACGGCAGGGTTGGCAGGGTTTACAAATTGTTGCGGTACATACACCTTTGGGTTTTCTTTAGCAAGCCTCATGGCTGTTTGTAAACATTCCTCTATGCACTTTCCAATATTCCCATCGTCATGAATCTTGATAACTTTTGCGCCGTACGCGTTCATAATTTTTGTGCGCTCTTCGCTAACGCTGTCCGGCAGTACAATGATAACCTCAAGCCCCATTACGGCACCTGCAAGCGCCAACCCAATGCCTTGGTTACCGCTTGTTGGTTCAACGATAACAGTATTTTCTTTAATAAGACCGTCCTCTTTAGCTTTTTGTATCATATTAAGCGCAGTTCTTGTTTTAATAGAGCCGCCAACGTTAAGCCCTTCAAACTTTACCAAAACCTCTGCCGCGCCCTTGGGTACGATATTGTTGAGCCTGATAATCGGGGTGTTACCAACGGCATCAAGAATTGTATTGTGTATCATACTAAACCCTCCGAGAAATATGTATCGAAATGTTTACTAATATAATATGCAGGATTTGATGAAAACGCCTCGCTTATAACAAGCGAGGCGTTATATGCTTTACTAAATTACTCCGCTTTTATCTTTTTAAGATGAACAAATCTGGGCAAGCTGTCTTCCTTGGTAAGCTGTGTTTCGCCCTGGATAAGAGGAAGCGCGTAAGCGATGAACTTTTCGTTAAGGCCATCCTTGGTAGCGTTCATCCAGCTCTTGGGAACTTTCTTTTCTGCGTTAGCAACAACGGAAAGATCGAAAAGCTCGATTTCGCACTTGTAGCCCTTCTTGGTCTTCTTACGCTTGAAGCCAACCATCTTATCGGTAACGCCTGCGGTTGCATAATCAACTGCTGCTTTACCTGCTGCAAAGCTTTCGTCGATATCGGTTTGAGAAGCGCAGTGAGCAGCACAACGCTGGAGAAGAGAAAGCTCTATAGCTCTAACCTTTGCGCCCGTTGCTTTTTCAACCTTCTTTGCAAGAAGGGAAGCAAGACCACCAAGCTGGGGATGACCAAAGCTGTCAAGCTTGCCGGTGTCGGAAATGAGGCGGCCCATTCTGTTATGGATGCCTTCGGAAACAGCAACTATGCACTGACCGTTCTTTGCATAGATATCCTTAACCTTTTCGATAAAGTCCTTTACGTTGAAGGAAACCTCAGGGAGGTAAATAAGGTCGGGACCGCAGCCCTTATAGCAAGCAAGAGAAGCAGCAGCAGTAAGCCAGCCGGCGTTTCTACCCATAATTTCAACGATGGTGATCATGCCGGTGTCATAAACGCGAGCATCGTGATATATCTCCATAAGAGAAGTAGCGATATACTTAGCAGCAGAAGCATAGCCGGGGCAGTGGTCGGTACCAGCAAGGTCGTTATCGATCGTCTTGGGGATACCCATAACACGGCATTCGTAGTTGTGCTTCATCATAAACTTGGATATCTTGTTGCAGGTATCCATAGAGTCATTACCGCCGTTGTAGAAGAAGTAGCGAACATCATACTTCTTGAAGATCTCGAGAATACGGTGATAATCTGTTTCGTCAACCTCAGCATCCTTAAGCTTGTAGCGGCAGGAGCCCAAAGCAGAGGAAGGGGTGTATTTCATGTGCTCAAGTTCAGCAGGGTCTTCTTTACCCATATCAATAAGGTTGTCGTTAAGAACGCCCTTAATGCCGTTAAGTGCACCGTAAACCTTAGTAATGTTTTCGTTTTCAAGAGCAGTCTTTATACAACCGTACGCAGAAGCGTTAATAACGGAGGTAGGACCGCCGGACTGACCGATAATACATGCGCCTTTTAATGTGCTCATTGTCTTGTTTCATCCTTTCAAACAATTAATTTCAAATAACTATATCATACTTTTACGCTAAAATCAATCACTTTTTTAGCAGTTTTTAGCATTATTTTTTCGGTTTTGCTTGACAAGTGTTACAAATACTGCTAAACTACCAGAAGTAAAACTAATTTTTTTAAAGGAGATGCATGTACCATGGCATTAGTTAATTCTTCCGAAATGTTTAAAAAGGCATACGAAGGCGGCTATGCAATAGGCGCGTTCAATGTCAATAATATGGAGATCGTTCAGGGTATAACCGAAGCTTGTAAAGAAGAAAAAGCTCCCGTTATCCTTCAGGTTTCCAAGGGTGCGCGTGCTTACGCTAACCACACTTATCTTGTAAAGCTTGTTGAAGCTGCTATTATTGAGTGTCCCGAGATCCCCGTTGTTCTTCACCTTGACCACGGCCCCGATTTCGAAACCTGCAAGTCTTGTATAGACGGTGGCTTTACCTCCGTTATGATCGATGGTTCCTCCAAGTCCTTTGAAGAGAACATCGCTCTCACCAAAAAGGTTGTTGAGTATGCTCACGCACACGGCGTTGTTGTTGAAGGTGAGCTTGGTACTCTTGCAGGTATAGAGGATGAGGTTCAGGTTTCCGCTGAAGATTCTTCCTACACCCGTCCCGAAGAAGTAGAAGAGTTCGTTTCCAGAACAGCGGTTGACTCTCTTGCTATCGCTATCGGCACCAGCCACGGCGCATACAAGTTTAAGCCCGGCACAAAGCCCCAGCTTCGTTTTGATATTCTTGAAGAAGTTAGCAGAAGACTTCCCGGTTTCCCGATAGTTCTTCACGGTTCTTCTTCCGTTCCTCAGAACTACGTTACAATGATTAACGAAAACGGCGGTAAGATGCCCGGCGCTATCGGCGTTCCCGAAGAACAGCTTCGTCAGGCTGCTGCATTGTCCGTATGTAAGATAAATATTGACTCTGACCTTAGACTTGCTATGACGGGTACTATCCGTCAGTTCTTTAACGAACATCCCGATAAGTTTGACCCCAGAGAATATCTTAAGCCCGCAAGAGCAAACATCAAAGAGCTTGTTCGTCATAAGCTTGTTAACGTTCTTGGCTGCAACGGCAAGGCATAATTACTGAATATCTAAGCTTTGTAAGTGTGGTGTCCATTACAGGATGCCACACTTGTTTTTTTAGTATTTGATAGTGGTAGGACTATATAGATGGTAATTTTCAACTGCAAGCACGGCAAAAATGATAAAATGTTGTCGATATGCTAAGTGGTATTTGTAAGAATCGTATATTTTTGTGTTGCAACTTTTGTTTATATTGACTTTCTTTTTATAAAATGCTATATTAATATTGCACAAATGTAACGGAGGAACTTATAATTATGAACGATAAACAGTATCCTGTAACTGATAGCGTAGAGGCGCTTGAGCAGCGTATTAGTGATGTACGCAAAGCACAGGAAATATTTTCAAGATATTCTCAGGAGCAGGTAGATAAAATCTTCCGTGCTGCTGCTATGGCTGCTGACAGGGCGCGTATCCCGCTTGCAAAGCTTGCCGCTGAAGAAACGGGTATGGGCGTTGTTGAAGATAAGGTAATCAAGAATCACTACGCGGCAGAGTATATATACAACGCTTATAAGGATACAAAAACTTGCGGTGTTATTTATAGCGACAGCGCATACGGTATTCAAAAAATTGCAGAACCTTTAGGTATTTTGGCTGCTGTTATTCCCACAACCAATCCTACTTCTACTGCAATATTTAAAACTCTTATTTCGTTAAAAACCAGAAACGGTATTATAATCAGCCCCCATCCGCGTGCAAAGAACTCTACGATTGCTGCGGCAAAGGTTGTGCTTGAAGCCGCAGTTCAGGCAGGAGCACCTGAAGGGATTATCGGCTGGATCGACAAGCCTTCTCTTGAGATGACAAATATGCTTATGAAGGAATCCGATACCATCCTTGCAACCGGTGGCCCCGGCATGGTTAAATCCGCATACTCCAGCGGTAAGCCTGCTATCGGCGTTGGTGCGGGTAATACACCTGCGATAATTCACAGCAGTGCGGATATCGTACTTGCCGTAAACTCCATTATCCATTCTAAAACCTTTGATAATGGTATGATTTGTGCTTCGGAGCAGTCTACAATAGTATTTGAAGACGTGTACGATGCTGTTAAGGCTGAATTTGAATATAGAGGTGCGTACTTCCTTAAGGGCGATGAGATCGATAAGGTAAGGCACACGATGATAATAAACGGCTCGCTTAACGCAGCCATCGTTGGGCAGAGCGCGGTTAGAATAGCAGAAATATCCGGCTTTACCGTACCTGCAGGCACAAAGGTTCTTATCGGTGAGATTGAAAGTGTTGAGCTTTCCGAGGCGTTTGCACACGAAAAGCTTTCTCCCGTGCTTGCAATGTATAAGGCTACCGATGTTGAGGATGCTTTTGCAAAGGCTGAAAGGCTTATTGCTGATGGCGGATACGGCCACACTTCTTCGATTTTCATTAACACTATAACCTGCAAGGATGTGTTTGATGCATTCGCAGAACGTATGAAGACCTGCCGCGTTGTTGTTAATACACCTTCTTCTCACGGCGGTATCGGTGATTTATACAACTTTGCAATGCGCCCCTCTCTAACACTTGGCTGTGGTAGCTGGGGTGGCAACAGCGTTTCTGAAAACGTTGGTATTGAACATTTGCTTAACATTAAAAACGTTGCGGAAAGGAGAGAAAATATGCTTTGGTTCCGTGCTCCCGAAAAGGTTTATATTAAGAAGGGCTGCTTGCCCGTTGCTTTGGGTGAGCTTAGCGATATCAGTAAGACCAAAAAGGCTTTTATAGTAACCGACAGCTTTTTGTATAAAAACGGCTACTCTAAGCCTATTGAAAACAAGCTTAACGAGCTTGGCATTACTCACACTACCTTCTCTGCGGTTGAGCCTGACCCTACACTTGCAAGTGCAAAAGCAGGTGCAGAGCAGATGGCAGCTTTTGCGCCTGACGTAATAATTGCGCTTGGCGGTGGCTCTGCAATGGATGCCGCTAAGATCATGTGGGTGCTTTATGAACATCCGGAAGTAGATTTTATGGATATGGCTATGCGCTTTATGGATATACGTAAGCGTGTATACGGCTTCCCCAAAATGGGTGAAAAGGCATATTTCATCGCTGTACCCACGTCTGCCGGTACCGGCTCTGAGGTAACTCCGTTTGCTGTTATTACCGATGAAAAGACAGGTGTAAAATATCCGCTTGCTGATTATGAGCTTATGCCCGATATGGCTATTGTTGATGCTGATTTGATGATGAGCGCACCTAAAGGACTTACGTCTGCATCCGGTATTGATGCCGCCGTTCACGCGCTTGAAGCATACGCTTCTATAATGGCAACAGATTTTACAGACGGTTTGGCTCTGCGCGCTCTTAAGATGGTATTTGAAAATCTACCCAGCGCTTATGACAACGGTCAGACCGATGCAGTAGCAAGAGAAAAAATGGCCAACGCGGCTACTATGGCTGGTATGGCGTTTGCAAACGCTTTCCTCGGTGTTTGCCACTCTATGGCACATAAGCTTGGCGCGTTCCACCATTTACCTCACGGTGTGGCAAACGCTTTGCTTATTAATGAGGTAATACGCTTTAACGCAGTTGAGGTTCCGCCTAAAATGGGTACGTTCCCGCAGTATACACATCCGCACACGCTTGCACGCTACGCTGAGGTTGCAGACTATCTCGGCATCAAGGGCGAAAACGATACCGAAAAGCTTAACGGTTTGATTAACGCTATTGATGAGCTTAAGGGCAGAGTTGGTATTAAGGCAACTATTAAGGATTACGGTGTTGACGAGGCTGATTTCCTTGCAAGGCTTGACGAGATGACAGAGCAGGCGTTTGACGATCAATGCACAGGTGCAAACCCGCGCTATCCTTTGATGAGCGAAATAAAGAAGATGTATCTTAACGCTTATTACGGCACAAAGGAGGAAGTATAATGAACATTGTTAACGATAACGTTCTTGCTGTCAGACCCACCAAAACAATATTCCGTGACGGTGATACGGTTGTTAAGCTTTTTAATAAAAGCTTTTCCAAGGCAGACGTTTTGAACGAGGCTTTAAACCAAGCAAGAGTTGAGCAAACTGGTCTTAACATTCCTCGTATACTTGAAGTTATGACTATTGACGGATGCTGGGCATTTCGCGCTGATTACATCCCCGGTCAAACGCTTCAGCAGCTTATAGACAGCAATCCCGATAAGCTTGATTATTACATGGATATGTTTGTGGACCTTCAGCTTGAAATGCATTCTCACACCTGCCCGCTTCTTAATAAGCTTAAGGATAAGATGCACGACAAGATAGAGAAGACCGATCTTGACGCTACAACGCGTTATGAACTGCACACAAGGCTTGAGTCTATGCCAAAGCATAACAAGCTTTTGCACGGCGATTTTGACCCCTCCAACATCATAATATCCGATAAGGGAGTTCCGTTTATATTGGACTGGTCGCACGCTGTACAGGGAAACGGTGCTGCTGATGCCGCACGTTCATATCTTATGTTTTGGCTTGCGGGCGAAAGCCAGCTTGGTGAAAAGTATCTTAAGCTTTATTGCAAGAAGAGCGATACTGCAATGCAGTACGTTCAAAAGTGGATGCCTATTATTGCTGCTTCTCAATCCATAAAGCGCATCGAAGCGGAAAAAGAGCTTTTGCACCGTTGGACAAACGTTGTAGAATACGAATAAAAAGCAGGGGCTGTCTCAAATTGAAATTTTGAGATGGAACCATATACAAAAGCAACAAAAAAATCAAGGGCAGCCAAATAATGCCCTTGATTTTTTTGTTAAGGTTGCACATAGCGTTCACAATTTGTTAATGCTATGAGACAGCCCCGCTTGTAGCGTGGTGAACAAAACAAAAACTTCACAAGATAGGTTTGTTCCTCTTAATTCAATTAGTTTTAACGCATTAAAATCTTTGTACCTTTCGTCTAACGGAAACGGCTACATTTTCAAAAGCCCAAAGGATCCAGAAAAGCCGATAGCGTTAAGCACGTTTTCGCATCAGTACAAAGCAACAATAACAGAGCTAAAGCGGCAAAACCCAAGTTTGCGATATCTAACGCCGCACAAGCTTCGTCATTCTTTTGCTACCCACGCTTTGCAAGCAGGAGCAGACATTGAAACAGTACGGCAATTGTTAGGTCATTCAAATATAAGCACAACGCAAATATACGTCCATTACTCTAATGACAAACTAACGAAAGCCGTGAACAATTTGCCGTTTTGATACTGTCACTTTGATAGTTCTTTTCTTAGAAACCAGTGCTTCGGCTTGCAGGTTCAAGTCCTGTTAGGCGCACCAAAACAACAGCCACTCCGATAGGGGTGGCGTTTTGTTTTGGTGGGGGGAAAATGGCAGGGCTTGATACGAACTCTGCGGTTTTAGGAGCGAAGCGGACAAAAACGCAGGAGAAAGAGCCGGGGGCTCTTTCGTTCGCGAGTGGAAAGTCCTGTTAGGCGCACCAAAAAAGTCAACATTCGTTGATACAAAATAGTCATCTCTTTACGAGGTGACTTTTTTGTTTACAACAGCTGAAAATCCTTTATTTACAAGGGCTTTCGGCCATTTCGCTTTATATAGGGCTGTCCAAATACAGCCTGTGGCTGGCGTTTATTTTACACACTATTGGGTTTATCGGTTTCAAACGCCCTTTTTCTTCTGCAAAGGGGGGTCATTTTTAAAAAGCAACTAATTCTAAAACAGAACAAGGATGCTACCGCAGTAACATCCTTGTTCTAATGTATATTTGACCCTTAACATAGTGCTTTTGGTTGTGTTTTAGTTTAGCTATTATCAAAAATTCTTTGTAAATCATTAATGAAATACTTCATTTATAATTAACGACACAAAAGATGCTCCTAAGGCTATTGCACCGAGAACAGAAATTAAAGCAGCTACTTTTGATGCTTTTCTTAGCGAAATGAAGGCAAAAACAAGGGATGCTACCGCAAAAATCAAGCCGAAAAGCCACTGCCCTGCAAACCAATTAAAAACAAACGAAAGTATTGCACATGCTAAACCACTCAATACATAAATCCCTCTGTTTTTCTTAAGCGGATCGGTATACGAAATTTTGCTTTCGGTATCCGAATTTTCGTACAACTCTTTTGGTGTGAACTGGGGACGAACCGCTTGGAATAACAAAGGCTGCTTTAGGTTAAGCACTGTGTACCATGTGCCATCGTTAAGTCGTGTAGTAAGCTCATCGATGCCTATGTTCGGAAAATCGTAGGATTTGGGGTACATATCCTGAATCATTAAGCACAAAGCCGCACCCATTTCATACGATATTGGAACTTCCGAAACATATGCCAAAACGCCCGTAGGATGATAAGAACGCATATTTGCTTCGATGGGAGAAACAACAACACCCGAGGCACAAAACAGTATTTCTTTAGGTGGATGACCGGGGTCGGTAAAAATAGCGTTCAAAATATCCTGTGTTACCGAAGATGTAACAATTTCCTTTTTCTTTTGATAAATTGCACTTCGAATGTTGTTAACAGCAGCAGCGCTGTAATACAACGCTTGTGCGTTTTGCGCAGAACTTTGCAATCTTTCGGCAAAGTGTTCACCGACCGCATAGCCAATTTTGCCAGCAACATATAAATCTGTAATGGTTCCCATAATAATCCTCTTTTCTTAAAAAATTCTCAAAAATAAAAAGTGCGCCAACCGAAGTCAACGCACCGAAAAACGCAACTCCGATTGTCGCCAAACAAATCCTAAACGTAAAAGGTAAACCTCATTACAACCCAGGTGGAATTACGTTTTTACCGTATTCAATAAGTTGTAATGGCAAAAGGATATAAAACCCCTATAAAAATATAAAGGTCCACCTTTTACTCGTTATTCAGATTTGTTTGGCAAAAAAAGTATATCACATTTTTAGATGGAAATCAATATATTTTACGCAATTTGACCCCCACATCGGCAAATTTTCTTAAATTTGAAACCCGCAAGATACCCGTGCAAGACTTTACACCCCATTTTTAGGTTAAAGTCTTTCTTGTATCAATCTTGATGGGATAATTCAAAACAACAGCCACTCCGATAGGGGTGGCGTTTTGTTTTGGTGGGGGGGAAAATGGCAGGGCTTGATACGAGCTCTGCGTTTTTAGGAGCGAAGCGGGCAAAAAACGCATTAAGCCCCCACCGTAAACAAACGGCAGGAGCTTTTTGTCTTACTACATCAGAAGCACAGGGTGCTTTTTCAAAAGCTTAATAATAGTCATTCGTCCTTTGGCAGGCGTTTAAGGAACACAAGCAAAAACGGAAGTGAAACAAGCGCGCTGGCAAAATACGCAAGCGGCTGTGCAAGCTCTATGCCCAAAACGCCTATAAACCGCGGAAGCACCACGCAAAGCGGGATAAACACAAGCCCGCTTTGAAGGCACGAAAGCAACAGCGCGCGAAAGTTTTTGCCTATGCTTTGAAACATCATCGTTGCCACCACCGATATGGGCAAGAACATAAGGAATGCGCATTGTATCCGCAACGCTTGCCCGCCTATGGCAACAACCTCTGCTTCCTTTCGGAAAATCTGTATAATTTGCGGAGCGAGGGCAAAGCATCCGCACGCAATCAAGCCTATAAAGCCTGCGCCGAAGGCAAGCGTGAACAAAGCGCCCTTCTTAACGCGGGAGTATTTTTTTGCGCCGTAGTTAAAGCCCGATACAGGCTGAAAGCCCTGCCCGATACCAAGCCCAACGCTGAAGATAAGGCTGCTTGTTCTGCCAACGTAGCCCATAGCGGCGATAGCGGCATCGCCAAACGCCTTTGCCTGCCCGTTAAGCACCATTGTTGACACGCTGTTAAGCCCCTGCCTTGCAAGGCTTGGAAGCCCCGTTACTATTATATCGCCAAGCGTTTTAGGCTGTGCCTTAAGATAGCGCGGCGATATTTTGCTTTGCGTTTTGCCAAGCAGAAACATTGAAAACAGTATCGCAAACGAGATATACTGCGATATAGCCGTGGCAAGCCCCGCGCCCTCTATGCCCAACCCCAGCGTGAAGATAAACAAAGGGTCCAGCGCGATATTAAGAAGCCCGCCCGTGGTTAAGCCCACCATTGCAAGGAATGCCTTACCCTCGTAGCGAAGCACGTTGTTTAAAACACAGCTTGCCGTCATAGCAGGTGCGGCTATAAAAATCATACGCCCGTAATCCATAGCGTATGGCAAAATTGTATCCGTACTGCCAAGCAAGCGCATAAGCGGCTTTAAAAACAAAAGCCCGAAAAGCATAATCAAAGCTCCGCACACCAACGCGCCAAAAAAGCCTGTGGAGGCGTATCTGCTTGCCTGCTCCTGCTCCCTTTTGCCAAGCAGGCGGCTTATGTTACTGCCCGCGCCGTGCCCAAACATAAAGCCAAACGCTTGCAGAATGCTCATTATACCGAAAACAACCCCTGTTGCGCCGCCCGCGCTTAGCGATACCTTGCTTACAAAATACGAGTCTGCCATATTGTAAACATTTGTTATTAGCATACTTATGGTGGTTGGAACACCTAAAGAGATTATAAGCGACGGTATTGGGGTTTCCGTCATTTTTCTGTATTGATTGTTGTTTTCCATAGTAGTTGTACCGCGTTTTCCGTTTTTTTTATATTATACCACAGTTTTTGCCGTATGGTTTTATAAATTTTGCCATATTTACCTTGGCTAAACAAGGTTTTTATAGGAAAATGCAATACAAGCCTTAATATGCGTTGCTACGCTCCGCCGTCCTTGGAGAAATCAAAGCCGCCTTCAGTATACACAACGCCGTCAACACATTCAACCGCAACGTTGCCTGCGCCGCGACTGTGAGAAACGCTTTCCCACTCCTCCATAGTGCCGTTAAACACGATATACGAAAGGCTGTTACATTCCATTAAAGCATCTTCGGCGTAATAGGTTAAGGTGTTAGGCAGGCTTATCTCTTGCAACGAGGAACAGCCGTAAAACGCCTTTTCGGATATAATAGCCACTCCGTTTGGTACTGCCACCCTCTTTAATGAGGTACAGCCCTTAAACGCCCTTGCTTCGATATACCTGAGGTTTGTGGGGAAATCTATGCTTTTTAGCTTTTTGCAACCGCAAAAAGCACTATCCTCTATACTTTTTATCTTGGTAGAAAGCTTCACGCTTTCCAACGCGGCACAGCCGTAAAACGCGCCCTCTTTTATGCTTGTTATCTCGTTATGCATCTCAACGGTTGTAAGCTTCGGATAATTGCCGAACGCGTAAGCCCCAACAACATCAAGCTTTCCCGTGATAACAAGCGCCTTTACATTGTTTTTGTGTTTGTCCCAGGGCTTCTGCTCAAAAAACATTTCGTCCACATAGCTGTTCCCGCCTATATAAAGCGTGCCATCGGAGGTAAACGCCCAGCCTTCGCCTTTGTCCACAAACTCTATGGAAGCTTCCTTCTGCGGCGCCCAATTGTAAGAAGCAGAAACGGGCTTCGTTCCGAAGAAAGCAAGCAGCACAGCCCCAAGCACCAAAACGGCAGGAGCTATCCACGCAGCGCGCTTTTGATAGTGCAGAGCGGAAACTATTCTGTTTTTTATCTCCGTGCCGCCGAAAGCAACGGGGCACACGGCAACCAAGGTGCTTTTTGCTCCGCACTCCAACAAAGCGGCTGCGTATTTTTTGCGCTCGCCTTCGTCCATATTCTTAATAACCTTTTCGTCGCAGGCTATCTCTATATCGCGTGAAAGCAGAAAGTACGCCGCCCAGACCAGCGGATTAAACCAATGCAGTGCCAGCACAAAAAAGCCCAAAGGCTTTACAATGTGGTCCAAACGCTTGATATGTGCGCGCTCGTGCGCTAAAATATAGCCTTCCGTTTCCTCGTTTAAGCCACACGGCAGATATATGCGCGGGCGGATAACCCCAAGAACAAAAGGCGTTTCCATAACGCTGTTTCTTATAACGCCGCCATCATCGCAAACAGCCGCATTAAGCCTTCGCTTCAGCCTTGCCATACTAAAAACAAAATACGCTATCATAAGCAACACACCGCCAAGCCAAATATTAGCACAAGTTTTTACAAGGCTAACGGCATACGCCTTCTCCATAACAGAGCCGCTTATGCTTGCGTTAATTCTGTTGTCCACCGCATCAAACCCGCTTTGCACAATAACGGGCGGTTGCGGCATATCCTCCTCCGTTACCCCTTTTTTAACCCACAATTCGGTCGTGTATTTCTCTGTTATAGGGGTGTATTTAAACTCCGAAAGAACAACTATCTCATTG
The DNA here is from genome assembly GCA_045592105.1 of Eubacteriales bacterium. Lineage (GTDB taxonomy): Bacteria > Bacillota > Clostridia > Oscillospirales > CAG-382 > SIG636. The sequence goes on from JAZNUB010000029.1 coordinate 32,042, forward strand.
CTTGGCAGAACGGAAACATCGCTTTCCACCGAAAAAGGAAGCACCAAGCACAAAGCCGCCGCGCCCCAAAGCGCGCACACCGTAAAACGGGGAACAATGCGCTTAATAAGGCATCTTATCACAAGCACCGCCAACAGCAAAACGCTTGCGGTTAGGCTTAGGTTAAGCACGCCCACAAACAGGCTTTGCATATCACTTGCCACCCTTCTCTATAAGCTCTTTAAGCGCCTCGTACTCCTCTCGGCTCATCCTCTGCTTCCTTGCAAACGCCGCAATGAACGCGGGCAAGCTTCCCTCAAAACGCTTTTCTATAAGCTCCTCCATATCCGCGCTTTGCGATAGCTCCTTGCTTATAAGCGATGTAACCGTGCCGTTCTCGCTTTTAACCACTCCGCGCTCTGAAAGACGTTTAATAACGGTGTAAGTAGTAGTGCGCGACCAGCCAAGCTTCTCCTTGCACAGCTTCGCAAGCGCGGAGCAGGTTATAGGCTCTGTTTCCCAAAGTATAAGGCAAAAGCGGTACTCGCTTTCGTGTATTTTAGGTATACGGTTATCGTTCATATCAATATCTAAGCCCCTTTTCAGGAATGTATTTTGAAAGTATCGCACGCATAGCTTGCAGCTCTGCCCCTTCAAGGAAAAACACCTTTTCTCTGTTTACGGAGTAAATAAGCCCGCAATCGTCCCTACCGATATAGTAGGTTTGCCGCCCCGCCTTTATAGAAAGGCTTTCACTTTTTGGGCAGCGCGACATATCGGGCTTTTGTGGCTTGCCGTTAAACATAGTGGCTATCGTCCACCAATCCTTGGCGGAAAGCCTTTCCTCCGTAACCGTGCCGTTGTATTCACAATGCACGGTTGCCCTTGCAAGCGGGTTGGCAGCGGAAAAAGCAAAGCCCCGCACCAGCAACGCACAAACAAGCACAACCGCCACCACGGCGGATATCACAATTGTTGTTTTCCTTCTCTTTTTGTTCATTTTCCTCTCCCTTTCCTTTCGTTGTCTAATCTATTAGACAACAGTAGTCTAACACATTAGACAGCCTTTGTCAAGCCCTTTTTGTTGACAATATCTAAAGTTGCGGCTATAATCAAGAAAAAGGGAGGTTTTAATATATGGCTTTTATAGATTTGCGCTTTTACAGCGAGGTTTTGGGTATGCAAACCGAGGCGGGTGTTATAATCCCCCAGCGCGCAACGGGCGGGCAAATTGGGGTTGAAACAAACGCAAAGGCGGGCGCGTACAAGTGCCTTTACCTATTGCACGGGTTGGGGGGCGATGCACTTTCGTGGATGCGCCTTTCTTCCATAGAGCGTTATGCGAACAAGTTTGGCATCTGCGTGGTTATGCCGCGCGCGGACAAAAGCTATTACTGCAATATGAAGCATGGGCTTAGGTACTACGACCACGTTGCTAAAGAGGTGCCACGCATCGTTTGCGAGCTTTTAAACGTGTCCGCCAAGAGAGAGGACAGCTTCATAGCAGGGCTTTCAATGGGCGGCTACGGCGCGTTGAAGATTGCGCTTAGGGAGCCGGAGCGTTTTTGCGCGGGTGCGGGGCTTTCCCCTTGCGGCGATATAAAAAGCTTAGACCTTTTCAGCCGCGAGCTTTCGCCCGTTTTCGGCACGGAGCTGCAAGTGCCGGACGAGGACGATATAATGTACCTTGCCGAAAAGCAAAAGGACAATCCGCTTCGCCCTCGCCTGTATATGGGCATAGGGAAAGAGGACTTTTTGTACGAAAACGCAAACAACCTGCGCCGCAAGCTGGAGGAGTGCGGATACGATTTTACCTACCGCGAGGGTGCAGGCGCGCATAATTGGGACTTTTGGGACGAATATATACAGTACGTTTTCGAATGGCTGGAGAAGCAACTCTCCCCACAAGCATAAACAAACCTCAAAAGGCAAATACTTATCCCTTTATCTTAGCAGCATGGGCTTCACACACCACATAACTCCTCTCGGCGGGAGCAAGCCCCCGCCCTACGATTCGAATTCCATCCAATTATAAACAAAAGGCCCAATATCATACACACGCAAAAGTGCCGCAGGCTTTCGCCTGCGGCACTTTCTATTTAACCGCTGTTTGCGATTATTGCTGTTTTAGCTTACGGAGCTATCGCACTTGGGATATTTGCAAACCTTTCGGAATAATCCCTGCTGTAAACGTGGCTTGCTGCGTCCCAAGCGGCGTACATGTTACCAACGCCGATGCGGAAGTTACGGATGATTTCCATATCTGCCTCGTTAAGCTCTTGTTCGGATGCGGTATCAGCTGCCAGATAGTATACGCCATCAGGTCGTTTCAAGCCGATGCGATAGTTGCATATACATTCAAGGTCTCCCTCGTTTACAATGCCGTTGCCGTCCACATCGCCAAGAACAACTACCTGAACCTCGTCATAAACAACGCCTTCGATAACAAGCTGAACTCTTGCGCCGGTGCAAACGTACAAGCTCTTGAATGCGCTACCGTCTTCGTTTACAATGCGAACCTCGTAATCAATCTCGGAAGGATCGGTGTAGTAGTTGATGAAGTACATATTGATGAACTCATCTATAAGCACTTGAACTTCCTGACGTTCTTTCAAGCCAAAGATCATTTCGTATTCGATAGCGTCGGTTATGTCAGCGCTGTAATCCTTGTCAAGGTTGTATTTATCCTTGCGTTCAAGCGGGCTTTCTTCTTCGAGGATAAGCTTATCGGGTATTACGAACGCATCAAACGCGGTTTCGTAAACTACGCCGTAAAGCGTATCGTCAAATACAACGCCAAGCTCGTGCCAGCCAAGGCAGTCAGCATACGCGGTGTCTGCCGTTGTGGGCAGAGCCTCTACCGTGTAAAGCGCCTTGTCTATAAGCTGTTCCGTGCCGTCTTCAAGGATTCTGTAAAGCTTGTGGTTATCAGCCAAAGGCTCGTTTACTATGTACCACTGCTTAGGAGCCTCGAAGCGGTATCTTACATAGGTTGCGGTAACGGTTATATTCTCCGTTACGTTGCTGAAGCTCTTATCCCAGCCTGCAAAGTAGTAGCCCTCTCTTGCAGGGTCAGCAGGTGCGGTTGCCGCGCCGCCGTAAGGAACGCTTTCAGCCTTGAGAATGGTACCGTCGTAATCCTTAAAGGTTACGATTACGGTGCTTTCGCGCCACTTAGCGTATGCCGTGTAGCCTGCACCGGTCATTACCGTGCCCTCAGGTATGGAGGTGCCAACTCTGTCAGCCGCCCACTCAACAAACTCGTAGTTTGCTCTGGTCGGGTAGTCGGTAGTAAGTGCGGAGTTGATAACATCGCCAATGTAAAGCAGCGTTTCGGTTGTTGCGCCGTCTATTGCATCTGCCGCGTTCTTATCGAAGTACAAGTAGGTCTTTACGCGTTCTGCATCGAGTTCGCTTTCAACCTCAACGTACTTGCCGCTTACGTATACCTTGCCTTCAAGTGCCGCGCCGTATACTGCAAACTCTGCAACGAAGTGGCCATCGTTTGCATCGGTCTTAATGTCGCCATACTTCAAGGTGGTTACGTTTACAAGTGTTTCGCTTGTTATATTCTCTACGCTGTCAACGTTAGCATAGGTCATAAACGCAACGTTCCATTGATCCTGTGCATCCTCAGCGTAGCCTTCTACCGTTAGCTTGCCGGTTGCGGGGTTGTATATAGCCTCGGTTATATCGAAGGGCATTACAACTGCCTTTTCAAACCTTGCTACGTAAACCATATCGCTGTCAACCGTGTCAACAAACGCCTTGTCCCAACCGATGAAGGAGTAGCCCTCTGTGGGGATGGGAGTGGGTACCGCGCTGATCACGTCTGCCCAAGCGGAGCCTTCAAGGATGCCGCTGTAAACAGCGTTGCCTGCAAGGTAGCCGCCCGCGGTGCTTGTGAACTTCACGGTGTAAAGGTCGTAGTCAACGGGCTCGCGGTCAGCAGGAACGGGAACGGTTACAAGCTTCATATCAACGTAAACATCGCCGCTTATATCAGCAGGATTTACGGTGAAGGTGTGCTTGAACGTGCCGTTGCCTGTATTGATATCACCATACTTAACGGTGATGAAGGTTACAGTTTTATCTGCTGCGGTTACCTTGATAGCAACATCCCATTGGTCAACCACGTTTTCGGTAGTACCAACAACGGTTATCTTACCGTCCTCGTAGTATGCGTTTGTGATGTCAAGAACTATCGGAAGCTCGCTTACAGACTTGAAGCTTGCGGTGAAGGTATGGTCGCCCTCAATGGTTTCGGGGAAGGACGGTGCCCATTCAGTAAATACATAGCCTTCTGCCGCTATCGGTGTGGGTACTGCTATTTCTGCAAAGCTTGTACCGTTAAGAATTTCTGTATAAACCGTTGTGCCTGCCAAGTAGCCGTTTGCGGAGCTTGTGAAGCGAACGGTGTGCCACAAGCTTTCATCCTTCACGAACAGAGCCGTTGCAACAACGTCGCTCGTTATCCTCTTGGGGAAGGTGATATCCCAGCCTGCAAACTTGTAGCCGTATTCAGCCTCGGGTACAGGAACGGCTATCTCGCTCCAAGCGGTATCGATAATAATATCGGTGTAGCTTGCGGTTCCGTTAAGAGTGCCGTGCTCGCCTGCGATGAAGGTTACATCGAAGTATTGGTCGTCATCCTTAACGAAGATTGCGGTTACGGTTATGTCGCCGGTTGCCGTGTCAGGCTCGCCTACGGACCAATGGCTGAACTTGAAGCCCTTATTTGCAGTAGTTTCGGGGATTTCAAGCTCTGTCCAGCTTGTGCCTGCGGGAACGGTGTGTACTGTCTGCCCTGTCAAGCTACCGTTACCGTCTGTTACGAAGGTTACGGTGTAGAAGTTGGTTTCGTACATTGCGTTCACCACAGTATCAGCCGTGATGTTGTCAAACGCCTTGTCCCAACCCTTGAAGGTGTGGCCTGCCCATACAGGGTCAGCCGGTGCGGTTGCATCCGCGCCGTGTTCTACTGTTTCGGTCTTCAGTACCGTACCATCGTGGTCTACGAAGGTTACGGTATACTTATTGATTTCGTATACTGCGTTTACTACTGTATCAGCCGTGATGTTATCAAACGCCTTGTCCCAACCGATAAAGGTGTAGCCTTCGCGTTCGGGAGCTATGGGTGCGGTTGCACCGTTACCGCTTAATACGGTTTCGCTCTTGAGTATATCACCGTTGTAGTCAACGAAGGTTACGGTAAACAGCTCTTGGTCGTAAACGGCCTTAACTGTTTCGTCCTTCTGAACGTTGGTGTAGCTGCCCAACCAACCTGTGAAGGTGTGGCCTGCCCATACGGGATCAGCAGGAGCAGTTGCATCCGCGCCGTGTTCTACTGTTTCGGTCTTCAGTACAGTACCGTCGTGGTCTACGAAGGTTACGGTATACTTATTGATTTCGTATACTGCGTTTACGGTTGTATCTGCCGTGATATTGTCAAACGCTACGTCCCAGCCAACGAAGGTGTAGCCTGTTCTGGTAGGAGCAGCGGGTGCGGTTGCACTGCCGCCGTGTGCTACGGTTTCGTAATTGATTATCTTGCCGTCCCAGTCAACGAACTCTACCGTGTACTTGTTGATTTCGTATACT
>JAZNUB010000030.1:0-5560 GCA_045592105.1 Eubacteriales bacterium
GGCATCCGCCAAAGCAAAACCTACGGTAATACAACCGTTAATTATATAACGGATGGCAGTAAGATAATAGCAGAAAACCGTAACGGTACGTATATCTACTATGTTTATGACGAAAAAGGCGCCATAATGGGTATGATGTACAACAACCAGTTGTATACCTACCGTAAAAACCTCCAAGGCGACGTAACTGGTATATATACCGCAAACGGAAACCTTGTTGTAGAATATACCTATAGCCCCTATGGAGAGGTTTTAAGTGTTACCGGCACCCTTGCAAGCACCATAGGTACAGCCAACCCCTTCCGTTATCGCGGCTACTATTACGATACCGAAACCGGATTTTACTACCTGCAATCTCGCTACTATGACCCCGTTGTAGGATGTTTCCTCAATGCTGATGTGTATGTTTCGACAGGTCAAGGTATTGTTGGTAACAATATGTATGTTTACTGTAACAATGCCCCGATTTATAACATCGACCCTACAGGAGAATGGACGTTTTCAATTGGCTATAATTTTTCCGCATATTTATTTGCTGGGGTATCATTTTCAATTAATTTTTCTATTGACTCTTCTTTTAATATAGCATTGCAAACTTCAAAAGCAAATGTTTTTGAAAATGCATCAGGTGTTGCTATCGGAGTTGCATCTTTAGGACTTTCTGCAACGTATACGTATACAGCTTTGGATACGTTAGAAGATTTAAATGGCAATTCATTAAATGTTGGTGCTTCCGGGAACATAGCTGGTGTTACTGTTGGAGCTGATGTAATATCTACGTTTGAAGGAACAGATGAATTTGTTGGAGGAAGCGTTTCAGTAGGAGCGAGCGCAGGAACACCAATAGATGTGCATGCTGTTGGAGCTACAACAAATACAGAATTTCAATGCAATATTCTTGAAAAATCAAAAGAGCTTTTGAATAAGTTTGAAAAGAAACTAATTTGGTAGTAATAATCGAGGTGTATTGAGTGAAGAAATATTGGACAATTGGAAGCAAACAATTAATTATACATTGGCTGACATTGCCTACAATTTTGTTTTTGTTACCTGTAGTTGCTATTCCTTTTTCAAATGTCACTATTAAGTTATTTTTTGCTTTGGTATATTGTGGGTTTATTGTTTTGGTTCGTTTTTTAATTATACCAAATGCTTTTTGTATAAGCAAATTAGATGAATTGACTATCCAAAACAAGAGCTTAACTATAGCTTGGGAGAAGATAGAAAATATTGAAATCTGCCCGATAAGATTTCGGTATGGAGTAGGTATTTTTAAGAAAGAAGTGGATTTAGATTCTGTAATTTGTATTGGAAATCCATCTAAACTTGATTTTATTAACCAACAAATTAAAAAAAGCGTCTTTGTACCTATGTCAAGGAAGAATATGCAAGCGTTAAAGAAATACGGTGGTGGCAAATCAGAAAAGCTTGATGAGGTCTTACAGCAATATTCGTTTTTATATGAATGATATGCGAAAAATACAGCTATCGCCTTGGGATCGCGATGCTAAAGATCCTTATAGGCATTTTAGATCATAACTTGATTAGGAGGAAAAAACAATGGGAATGACACCTTTTAGCGTTTTGTTTGGAGACAACATAGAAATGGAATACAAAGGCAAGAAAATCATAAAATTGTTTCGTTTTTGTGAAAAAGGTCGTTTCATTTTAAAATTTGATTATGTTAAATCAAACGCAAAAAACGATCAGTCCTTGGTTATATTTTTCACAGACTTCAAAGGCAAAATGATGGTAGATGGAAAAGAGATCAAGCCTCACAGTAAATCCTTTCCACAAATATCTTTTTGGAAAGGGAAACCCAAACCAACAATATGTTTAGATCTGATTATAGAAAGTGGAAGGATAGCTATTGCTAACCGTGGTCAAAGTGAAGACAGTGAATTTTACCATTCGTTAGTATTTGGTTGTGCTATGATGCCCGAGCAGATAAGCGAAAACAAATATCGTTTTTATTGCAATGACCACAAAATCAATGACGACTTTGATGATTTGATTTTTGATTTAGAGATTACAAAAGTCGGTAATTCTAATGAATAAAATCATTGCAAAGCATTTTTCACAACGCAGGGAATGATTCTTTGTGTTAGTGAAAGCCACGCCCCCATAAATGTTCCTCGATGATAACAGGGGACGGAATTTTTGTCCCGTCCCCTGTTGGACAAGCTGTTGTAAAATTCTTGTGGCGATCTACTTACCAATTACAACGGTACGTCCATAAACTATGATGCAATAGGCAATCCGCTAAATTGGCGCAATGCAACAAATATTGTATGGTATGGCAGGCAGATGTAGTTATTTACGCAGTACAATAAATGGAAACTATAAACTTTGTTACTTTGTATACTGTCAATAGAGAGGAGTTATAACGATGAAAAGAATTGTACTTTGTTTATTGCTTTTAACAACAATAATTTTTTCAACTTTTGGAGTCGCATTTGCTACGGAAGGGTCAAACAAGAGCATATATGCATCAAAATCAACCCAAGAGATTGCGTATCAATCAGTGCAAAAAGAAACTTTTGGTTATTATAAGTTGTTTGAAAGTTTAAAAATAAAAATATTGAAAGAATCAATAACCCCCGTTTATACTATTGATATGTTTGAATTTGCAAAATCAGGGGTTATGACCTTAAAACTTGACGTAAAGGGTAAATCACCTTCGGAAGAGGACAAAAAACAAGGCAACGTATATATTGCTAAGTTAATAACAGAGGATGGAGAATATGCCGGCAACATTAAGTTTTATATTGAAGCAGGTGTTGCTTACAGCCTTTTATTCAAGCCATCAATGGTGGTACAGAAACAATTATTATCAAGTGCAGACTCGCAACTATTTATGGGTAAGTCGCAACAATATATGGCATCTTGCAGTTATGCTGACCACGCAGAACGAATTTGCAAAATACTAAGCAAAGACGAATTTGTTTCATCCTCTAATGTAAAATTTGTGAATTGGATTATCTTTATTTCAGAAGTAGTTGCTTTTTTGTTCAAAACGGAGCGGAACAAATTATTATTCCTGTTGGATATCATAATACACCTTCATCTTCCAACGTTGATCAAATATTAACAACAGAAGAGATTAAGAGCACTGCACATAAATGGCTAAATAAGCATGAAGAATATTTATCAGCTAAAGAAAAATGGGAAAAAGAGAATCCTGGTGAAGTGTATGAAGTTTTAGGCTCTCCTAGTGCTGAGGATACAATATACACTTGCGGCACAATCGATAATATTTTAAATATTGCCGAATATTTAGACGAATCGGAATACGTGCTAAATGCTGAAACCTCTGATAACAAAAATGAAAACAGCTCCGCTTTTTTTAAAAGCTTTAGGGTGTGGCTTGCACTTCTGTGTTTTTGTGTTCTCGCTGTTGGCGGCTTAATATTTGTCTACGTGCGTCGAAAATGAATATTATTTCTGGAGGATTTTATGAAGATGAAACATCTGAGCGGCGCACATTATAGAACGGTTGTGTTGATTAAAGTATAACCGCGTAATCATCACCTAAGAACAAGGGGACGAGATTTATCCTCCCGTCCCCTGTGGGACAAGCTGTTGTAAAGTTCTTAGGGCGATTTGCTAACCAATTACAACGGTACTGCAATAACCTATGACGGAATAGGCAACCCGCTTAATTGGAGAAATTCCACAAGGATTGTATGGTATGGCAGGCAGATGTCGTTGTTTACCCATGACAACGGTTTACTAACAAACTACTCATATAATTCGGACGGTATCAGAACCGGCAAGCAATTCGTCGGTGTAAACGGAAATATTACCGGCATGGTAAAATATACCCTTGACGGTAATACCATAGTAGCAGAGAACCGTAACGGCACAAACATATATTATACCTACGACGATAAAGGGTCGATAATGGGTATGATATATGGCGGCGAAAACTATATATTCTCAAAGAACCTGCAAGGCGATGTTATCGGTATATATAACGTTGACGGGCAGCTCGTTGCTAAGTATCAGTACAACGCTTTTGGTGAAATAACTGCAATTACCGATGCAAGCGGTAACGATGTTTCCACTAACGCAAGCCATATAGCCAACATCAACCCCTTCCGTTACAGAAGCTACTACTACGATACAGAGACAGGTTTCTATTATCTACAATCCAGATATTATGACCCTGTTGTTTGTAGAATGTTGAGTTGTGATGCTCTTGAAGTTATTGCAGCCACTCCAACTGATTTTACAGATAAGAATCTTTTTGCGTACTGCGATAATAATCCTGTTATGCGAAAAGACGATGGCGGAGATTTTTGGCATATAATAGCCGGAGCCGTCGTTGGCGCGGTTGTCAGTGCTGTATCTACAGCAGTCGAAGCAATTATAGAAGATGGTTTTGATGCTCTCAAATCTAAGGAGACATGGGAAGACATAGGCATTTCCGCTGCTTTTGGGGCTGCAGGCGGCGCTTTAGCTGCAACGGGTCTGCCTCCGGTGACTCAAGTCTTAGGAGGGGCAGCACTATCTGCAGGAGAAAACATTATTGAGCAAGGCAGAGAGAAAGGTTTTGATAAAATAGACTACACAGAAGTGGCTGTTAATGCTGCTGTTGGAGCAGTATCTTCCCGCGGGAATGGTTTAACTAAAGGTACATCAAAACACCTACACAAGATGGGTAATAATCTAGGTCGTTCAATGTTTACATCAAAAATTCAAAGGAAGTATTATTTCTCTCAGACCAGAACATTGTTTTATGATAATTTCAAAAAGGATACTTTTACAGATGTAAAACACGAAATATGGAAATTGACATATAAAGGCGTAGCAAAAGCCGGTTCTGTTAGCGCAAGCTAATTGATGGAGGGAATATGGCAAAAAAGAAAAAGAAGAAGCAAATATCTATCAAATATAAACTCATTATGACTGTCGGAGTTATATTTGCGCTTGCTCCAATAATCGCCTACGCTGTGATCATTACTGTTTTTGATGCACAAAGTCCCGGGTTTATGATTCTCGGTTTGATAGGCAGCATTGTCATAATTATACCCATCTTTGGTTTGGCTACGTTGGTCGCGGATATTTCAAAACACAAAAAAATGTATCCAGACGACAAGAAAGCCTTAAAGGTGATTGTGGTGATGCTTGTTCCTTGCCTGTTACTTATTGGTACAAGTTTAACCTTCCCATTGATACCCGCAATCTACTCAAAAGTAAACGAAGATGTTTTGTCTTTCTACGCTTTTGGTATATTAACACTTATATTGATGGGGATATGTTACGCCTTTTCACGCGGTGCGATAGATATGGGATTCCGTCAAGATGGGCTGAGTCTAAGTACTATCAAAAAACTAAAAAAGGCACAAAAAATTATTGGTGGTACGATGCGTTAAATAAAGAATACGGGATGGGGATATTATATCCTTGCAAAATACGGGTATATCCCAAATTTTGTGTAAACTCCAATCGGTGGCGTAAAATAGGGCAGAATATTATTTCTGGGGTGGTGGCATTGACACCACCTCTTAATTATAGTATTAACAGAAAATTGAATGTCTGTCAAGGGCAGCGGCTG
>JAZNUB010000031.1:0-11075 GCA_045592105.1 Eubacteriales bacterium
GGCTTGAACAGACGGCTTAAAAATATTATTTTTTGTGTCTACTAACTATTGACTAGTTCAATGAAACTCCTCGAATTTTCTTCTTTATGGGAATGAAATTTTGTTTTTTCGTGTTCTGTGCCTTTGTCAGCGGTCTGAGGGTAGATGCAAACGCATCTACCCTTTACGTTTTAGGCTATTAATGTTTATGATACTGCTTTTTGAGAGGGAATTTGGGAGCATCATAAAAAATACAGAACTATGTGCCTATACTTTATTAATTTTTTGCAATCGTCACCAAAAATGTATACTTTCAAGAGAGGGAACAGCTTTTAGTTCTCGTCGGTTACCTTTTTGTAGCTTCCTGCGCCAACGCTTACGCTCCAAAATTGGGGCGGCGCGCTATTTTCAAAACTTAATTTCATCGTATCGTTTTCAATTTCGATAAAGCACTTGCCGCTGTTAGTAAAACTGTCTGTGAAATTGAAACTGCCTTTTCCGTTTACCAAAGTCACCGTACCCTCGCAGTCTGCTATACTGTTAGCTTCTCCTCTAACTGCAACAATTAATAATTTAATCGTGTTTCCATTTTGTTCTGAAACGGTAACGTAATGTGGATGCGTTGTATGTTCCCATACGCCTACGTAATCTGGGCGTTCAACCGTAGTTTCGGCTGTAGAATCGTTAGAGTTAGAGCTCTCAGGTTGTGATTCAACCGTAGGTTTTTTAATGTCGTCAGCAGTAATGTCTTCGGAAGGAGTAGTTGGAACAACGGACTCTTCAACAAAACTTGTATCGTCCGTTGAGTCTTCGGCTGAAATATGGTTAGATGTTTCTGTGGGAACGTAATCAGTAGATTCAGTGCCGGTAACGGATTCTTCATCTAAATTTTCGGAATAAGCATTGCTGTTATCAGCAGATGTACTCTCGTCGTTGGTGTTACAAGCCACAAAGGAAGTTAATGCAACGGAAAATAATACTAAAATTGCTGCAAATTTCTTCATAAGACCACCTTTATAGTATGATATATCAGTGATTATATAATGAAAACAAGCTCTTTGTCAATAGTTGGGTAGAAGTTAAAACGAAATAGATTTTGAAGATTTGTGATTATTATTAGCAAAGCTTGTTGTTGCGGTTCTGAAGCCTAAGGTGTTGACGAGAGGAAAATGGGGCTGTATTAAATCGTTCGATTTGATACAGCCCCATTAAAGTGCTACCGTTGGGCAGCTTATTCTTTTTCTTTAAGCTTTGCAATATTAATGATGGATAGGATAAATATCTTAACCGAGCTTTCAAATTCTGCAACACTTAAATATTCATCCCTATCGTGCGCTTTGCCGCGCCCCTCGCCTAAAAGCCCGCGATGCTTTTGTAAGGTACTGCCAAACGCAACCGTGTTTGGAAAGCTTCTCGCGTACGTGCCGCCGCCCATGGTATATGGCTTGCTATCTTCGCCTGTAACGGCTTCGCAAGCGTTAGTTAAAGCCATAATCTCGGGCTTTTCAGGGCTAAAGCTGTACCCCTCGGAATAGCCGTGTTTGATAACCGTAGCGCCATATTTTGCGGCAGATGCAGTGACCACGCTTATTATACTATCCCAACTGCCGGGCAAGGGGAAGCGTATATTAAAGTTTTGTATTACTTTTCCGTTTTCGGTTTTTAGAAGCCCACCAACGCAAGTAAGCTCGCCCATAAGCGCGTCGTTAGCGGCAATACCAAGCTTTGTTCCAAGAAAATCTCCGCAGATATCGCGCATAAATTCCAGCATAAGCCTTTCGCCGCCCTTAAACTGCAAATTATCAAGCAAGTACGCGGCAAGCACCGATATGGCGTTTACACCGTCGTGCGGCATTGCAGCGTGCGCGGTTTTGCCTTCTGCGGTTATTGTTGCGTTGCCGTTATCGTAGCTTATCTCGATACCGCGCGAGGAGGGAAGCGATGCACGCTCAACATCGCGTACAATGGCTTGTGCCTTGCCCGCAACTGCGTTTGTAACCGTACCACCGCTTATAGAAACGATCCTTGAAAGCACGTTGTTAAAGGCAACATCAATCTTGCCAATGCCTTTTTCTCCGCAACAAACAGGAAACTCACTATCAGGCGTGAAGGAAAAAAACGGTGCCTTGTGGCTTTTCAGAAAATGCGGCAAGTCGCTCATGCCGCGCTCCTCGTCACCGCCAAGCAAAAGCCTAACGGAAAACGGAAGCTTTATCCCCTTATCCTTGAGGAAACGCATTGCGTACAAAGCGGCAACGGCAGGGCCCTTATCGTCCTCGGTACCGCGGCCTATAAGCAAGCCGTTTTCAACGCTTAGCTTGTATGGTGGATAGCTCCATCCGTCGCCCGCAGGCACAACGTCAAGGTGGGCTATCATGCCAAGCTCCTCGTCTTTGTTGCCATATACAAGGCTTGCACAATAGTAATCGTGGTTTTCGGTATCAAAGCCGTAGCCTTTACCAATTTCAAGCATTTTGTCAATAGCTGCGGCGCTACCTTTGCCAAAAACGTACTCACCGCAAGGGTCGGTACCAACGCTTTCTATTTCAATAAGGCTTGCCAAATCGCGCTGATACTCCGCACGCTTTGAAACGATATATTTTTCCGCTTCTAAAAGCAGAGCTTTGTTATCCATATTAAAGCTTTCCCCCTAAATCGTAAATGCTGTTGCCGTATATATCCGTTGCAACGTAAAGAGGAAAACGATTAAACTCCAAGCGTTTAACCGATTCACACCCCAAATGTTCAAACCCAATAACCTCGCAAGCGGTTATACAGCTTGCCGCTAAAGCACCTGCACCGCCTAATGCGGCGAAATAAGGGCTTTTGTTTTTGATAATAGCTTCGGTTACGGCAACGCTTCTGCCGCCTTTGCCAATGGTTGCCGAAACACCTTTCTCCAAAAGAAGGGGAGTGAACGCATCCATCCTGCAAGACGTGGTTGGTCCGAACGAGCCGCAAACAGCACCCTTTGGTGTTTGCGTAGGGCCTGCGTAGTAAATAACTGCGCCCTCAAGCTGAAAGGGCAACTGCTTCCCCTCCGCCAAAAGCTGTGTTATAAGCTTATGCGCCGCATCGCGCGCGGTATACACAACGCCCGAAAGCACAAGCTCATCCCCCGCGTGCAGTTCTGCCGCGGCGTGTTTAATATCCATTGTGTTAATCTTAAGCATTTTTTGCAGCCTTTTCTATTTGGGCAATAGCATCCTCTAATATACGCTTAGTCTGCTCCAGCCCGGAATTAATAAGCACACTCTTTTGCCTTAGTATATCAGCCGCACGCAAAGCCGCCGCCGCATCCTCGCGCGCTTTTGCGGTTATCGCGGCAACGTTCTGCTCCGCCTTAAGCGTGGCCTCTGCATCTATCTTTTGCTTTGTTGCATTTGCTTCTGAAATAATCTTTTCAGCCTGCTGTTCCGCAAAAAGAAGCTTTTCGCCCATCCGCGCACAAAGCTCCTCGTACTTAGCGGCATTTTCCTCGCATTTAGAAACCTTTTCCGCAAGCTCTGCTTCAAGCGAAGCAATGCGCTTTTCGTAATCGGCTTTCATCGCTTCCTTTTCGTTCAAAAGCCTTTTGTATTCATCCGCCTTGCTTTGCAGTGCATCGCGGTTCTCCTCGTCCAGCCTTAATAAAAACGCCTGAACCTCTTCCTTATTATAGCCCTTCTTGGCTTCGCTGAAGAAAATATCACCTTGCATAGCGATACCTCCCGATAATTATTCGACAATATTCTACCAACTTTCAGCCGTCATTGCAAGCCTTTTTTGCATTTTTTTAATTTTTACGGTTGTTACGGCATATATATTTAACAAAGGATGGATCATATGCGTTTGTTGATATATATGCGTGATATGCTTTGGGGGATGCCAACAGTTGCCGTTATATCGGCGTTTGGCTTGTATTTTACGGCAAGGCTGGGCTTTTTTAACCCCAAAAGCTTGTATAACGCTTTTGCTAAAACGTTTTTTGCGCCGCAGAAAAAAGGCTATGGCGGCAACCTGTCCTCGCTTGCGGCGTTGTCCACAGCCCTTGGCGGTACGGTGGGGGTTGGCAGTATAAGCGGCGTTGCACTTGCAATAAGCGTTGGCGGTGCAGGCAGTATATTTTGGATGTGGGTATGCTCCTTTTTGGGCATAGGCTTAAAGTATGCCGAAATCGCTATCGCTCACAGCAAACGCGTAAAAACACAGCGCGGCTTTGCGGGCGGCGCAATGTACTGCTTGCGTGCGATGGGCAAAAACGGCTTGGCGTGCTTGTTTGCGTTGCTAACCGTGCTTTCAGCGGCGGCAGGCGGTAGCGTTGTTCAAGCGGGCGCTTTGGCAAGTGCTGTTGGCACCGCTGTAAACGGGCGGCTTTTGTGCGCGGTTATTGTAGCCCTCTCCGTTGGCGTTGTCATAGCCGGAGGCAAACGCTATATCGCGGGCTTTAATACGGTGGCGCTTCCGCTTGTTTCCGTGGCGTTTGTGTTTTTGTGCTTGGCTATTCTTGTTTCCAATGCTTCAGCCCTGCCTCGTGCTTTTGAGCGCATCTTTGCGGAAGCACTTGGGATAAAGCCCGCGCTTGGCGGTATGGGTATGACGGTAATGATGCGCGTAGGATGCACGCGCGGCACCTTTAGCAACGAGGCGGGCATGGGCTCCTCTCCTTTGTCTTATTGCGCGGGTAGCGAAGCAAGCTCGCACATACAAGGGCTTTGGGGCGTTGGCGAGGTGGTTATCGACAGCTTTGTTGTAAGCACGCTAACCGCTTTGTGCCTGCTTTGCACGGGCGAAAACAGCGTGCTTGGCGTATTCAGCCTATGCTATGGCGGCGCAGGGAAGGCGTTTTATCTTGTGGCAATAAGCGTTTTTGCGTTTGCCGCGATAGTAAGCTGGTGCTTTTACGGGGAGGAGGCAATGCATTTTTTGCTTCCCAACGGCAAAATAACGCATATAATCTTCAAGCTTGCTGTAATAGGTGGCGCGTTTGCAGGTGCGCTTATGACAGAGGGCGGTGCTTTCGCGGCGGCTGATATATGGGGAGCTTTGATGTTGATACCAAATCTGTACCTACTATATAAAACAAGGAGTGATATAATTGCATTGGCAAAACAAAAGCGTTAACAGCGTGCTATCGGAGCTGAAAAGCGACAGGAAGGGTCTAAGCAAAGCGGAGGCAGAAAAGCGGCTTGCAAAAAACGGGCGCAATGTATTTTCAAATCAAAAGAAGGTGCCGCTTATAAAGCGGTTTTTAGCACAGCTATCAGACAAGATGATAATAATACTGCTTGCCGCATCTGCCGTGTCGTTCGCGGTGTCAGCCGTAACGGGTGAGAGCAGTGTGGATAGCCTTATAATACTTTTGATAGTGCTTTTTAACGCTGTGATAGGCGTGATACAGGAAAGCAAGGCAGAAAAGGCGATAGAGGCGCTACGCAATTTGTCTATGCCCGAAAGCACGGTTTTGCGCGATGGCGAGAAGATAAAGGTGCGTAGCGAGGAGATAGTTGCAGGCGATATAGTTTATCTGGAGAAGGGCGATTTTGTGCCTGCGGACGGTCGCCTTATAAGTGCGGAGGGGCTTGTAACTGATGAATCCGTGCTAACGGGTGAAGCAGAGGGCGCGGAAAAGAAAAGCGATGCCATAATAGATGAAAACGCGCATATTGCCGAGATGAAGAATATGGTGTTTGGCTCTACCGCAGTTATCGGCGGGCACGGAAGCTTTGTTGTAACCGCAACGGGCAAGGAAAGCGAGGTAGGGCGCATTGCAGGGCTGATAACCGAAACAAAAACGGAGAAAACGCCTTTGCAAAAGCGGCTTGCAAAAACGGGCAGTATGCTTGGTAACATCGCGCTTTTGATATGCGGAGCCATCTTTGTGTACGCGCTGATAAAAAGAATGCCGCCTATTGATATGTTTATGACCTCCGTAAGCCTTGCCGTTGCCGCTATCCCCGAGGGGCTTCCTGCGATAGTAACGATAGTGCTGTCGATAGGCGTACAGCGGCTTGCTAAGCGGCGCGCGGTTGTAAAACGCTTGCCCGCGGTAGAAACGCTTGGGTGTGCCAACGTAATCTGCTCAGATAAAACGGGCACGCTTACGATGAATAAAATGACGGTTACCGAAACCTTTGGCGATACCGAGAAGCTAAAGCTGTTTTCTGTGCTTTGCAACAACGGCTCCTCGCCTACCGAAAACGCGCTTTTGGAATACGCCGCATCTCTTGGTGTGAACAGCCTTCACACCGAGGAGGAATACCCAAGGGTGGCAGAGGTGCCGTTCTCCTCCGAAACTAAGCGCATGGCAACGGTGCATCGCTATAAAAATCAGTACCGCGTTATAATAAAGGGCGCGCCGGACGTTATAGCGCAATACTGCAAAGGCGATATGTCGGGTATGAAAAACGCATCGGAGGATATGGCGCGTAGGGGGCTACGCGTTCTGGGCTTTGCTTGGGCTGATTGCGCCACGGTGCCAAACGATGCTTTCGGTGGTGACATAAAGTTCAGCTTCGCTTGCCTTGTGGGGATGAAGGACCCACCGCGCCCCGAAGCGGCGGAGGCGGTTGCAATGTGCCTGCGTGCAGGGATAAAGCCTGTTATGATAACGGGCGACCACAAGGACACGGCTATCTCCATAGCCAAAGCCGTTGGTATATGGCGTGAAGGCGATACGGCATATACCGAGAACGAAATAAAGGCTTTGCCTGAAGATAAGCGTGATGAAGCCATACGCTCTGCCTGTGTGTTCGCACGCGCCACGCCTGAGTTTAAGGTTAAGATAGTGGAGGCGTACAAGAATGCGGGGCTTGTTGTTGCTATGACGGGTGACGGTGTAAACGATGCACCCGCTTTAAAAAAGGCGGATATAGGCTGTGCCATGGGTGGGTGCGGCACCGACGTTGCAAGAGAAGCGGCAGACCTTGTTTTAACCGACGATAACTTTGCAACTATCGTTCAAGCGGTCCGCCACGGCAGGGGAATATACGAAAACATAAGAAGAAGCGTTCGCTTTTTGCTGTCCTGCAATATCGGGGAGATACTTACCGTGTTTACCGCTATGATGGCAGGGCTTGGCTCGCCGCTGGCGGCAATACAGCTTCTATGGGTGAACCTTGTAACTGATTCTTTGCCTGCGATATCCTTGGGGATGGAAAAAACACACGAGGATTTAATGAAAAAGCCGCCCATAAGCTCAAAGGCGGGGCTGTTTTCGGGCAACGTAGGCTTGAAAATTGCATTTGAGGGGCTTTTGATTGGTGCGTTGTCCTTCACGGCGTATTGCATAGGGCTTAGGTATTACGGCAGTGCCGCAATAGGCAGTACATTAAGCTTTATGGTACTTTCTCTGTCCCAGCTTGTTCATTCGTTTAATATGAGAAGCGATAAGCCTATAATCAAGGCGGGGCTTTTTGGCAACGGCTGGCTGTGCGGCTCCTTCGTGCTGTGCACAGCAATGCAATTGTCAACCGTGGTTATCGCACCGTTTCGCACCGTTTTCGGAACGGTGGCTTTAAACGGTGAGCAATGGGCTGTTGTTGCGCTGTTGTCAGCCGCGCCGCTTGTGATACTTGAAATTTACAAAATATTATTGACAATTTGTTCACCTAATATACAATAATTTGTATTAACATATATAATGAAGATGTAAAAATGGAGGATTTTGTTTATGGCAAGCAAAATGATACAAGGGAACGAAAAAGAGATAGTAACGTTTGGCAGGCACACCTATTCCAACGGTTTTCCCGCTTTTGATTGGCCGAACAGCGGATTTTATTTCACCTTTAGGGGCAACGCGGTTATATTAAGCTTTGCAGAGTTTAAAAAGCCGTATACCTTTTACGTGCTTGTTAAGGTTGATAATATTTGCCAGCGTTTTGCGCTTTCAACAGGGAACGAAAAGATAATAATAGAGGGCTTGCAGAACAAAAGGCACGCGATAGAGCTTATAAAGATAACCGAGGGTGAAGAACGGATAGTTTTCACAGGGGCGGAAATATTCGGCACAACGCCTGCTTTGCTTCCTTCCGTACCCAAGGAGGGCTTGAAGATAGAATTCTTAGGGGATTCTATAACGGCGGGCTACGGCAACCTTGCACCTGCTACCGAAAAGCTGTTTTACACCTTCCAGCAGGACAGCACAAGGGCATACGCCTATATATGCGCTTCGCTTTTAGGGGCGGACGCGCACTATGAATGTATATCGGGCAAGGGCGTTTACTTTAACTGCAACGGCGTTAAGGATTACGAGATACCAACGTTCTTTACGCACGCTTCCCGCGAAACGAGAGAGCCGTGGGACTTTACCGCTTGGACGCCGGATGTTGTTGTTATCAACGCAGGTACAAACGATTACTGCGGCAAGGTAGAGGATAAAACCTTTACGGAAGCGGCTGTTGATTTCCTAAAGCTTGTAAGAAGCAAATACCCCAAGGCGCTTATCATCTGGGCTTACGGCATGATGCAGACCTGCGCTTACAACGCTATCGAGGAGGCTGTAAACACTTTTGCGGACGATAACGCGCGTTTTGTTAAAATACGCTCTATGTACGAGTATCAGGACGAGATAGGCGGTAACGGCCATCCTAACGAAAAATGTCATCGCCGTGTAGGAAAAATGCTTGCAAAGTATATAAAGCAAGAGCTCAAGCTGTGATAACGGCGGAGGAACTGTATGGCACGGGTATATACTTCGTTGGAGCAGCTTGTTGGCGGTACGCCGTTGTTGCGCGCTTCACGCATAGAGGAAAAGCTAAAGCTTAAAGCACGGCTTTATTTAAAGCTTGAGATGTTTAACCCCGCAGGCTCTGCCAAGGATAGGGTAGCCTTGGCTATGCTTGATAAGGCAGAGGCGGACGGTACGCTTAAAAAGGGCGGCGTTATTATAGAGCCTACGTCAGGTAACACAGGTATAGGGCTTGCTTGCATCGGCGCTTTGCGTGGGTACAGGGTTATAATAGTTATGCCCGATACTATGTCCGTAGAGCGCAGAAGGCTTATGACAGCCTATGGAGCAGAGCTTATTTTATGCAACGGGGCTTTGGGGATGGCAGGTGCCATTGAAAAAGCTAAGGAGCTTTCCAAAAATATAGAGGGCAGCCTTATAATGGGGCAGTTTGAAAACAGCGCAAACCCAAAGGCGCATTATTCCACCACCGCGCGCGAGCTTTTTGAGGATTTGGGCGGCAAGCTTGATTGCTTTGTTGCAGGCGTTGGCACGGGCGGCACTATAACGGGCGTTGGCAGATATTTAAAGGAACAGCGCGAGGATATAGAGATAGTGGGCGTGGAGCCCGCATGCTCTGCTGTGCTTTCGGGCGGCAAAGCTGGCGCGCACGGCTTGCAGGGCATAGGTGCGGGCTTTGTGCCGCAGGTGCTTGATACAAGCGTTATAAACCGTATAATAACCGTAACGGAGGAGGAAGCTTACGATTGCGGCAGGCTTCTTGCAAAAACGGAGGGCATTTTGTGCGGCATATCCTCAGGCGCGGCTTTAAGCGCGGCTTTGCAGCTTGCAAAACAGAACGAGTACGCTGAAAAAAACATAGCCGTTCTACTGCCCGATACGGGGGAGAGGTATCTGTCCTCTGAAATGTTTAAATAAAATTGCTGGGGCTGTATCAAACCGTTCGGTTTGATACAGCCCCCATTTTTCTTTGATATAAAAAGGCTTAAACTAAGTTTTCCTGATAGCCCAAAGCGTAGTCAAAGCTGCCGTGATGCCCTGTTACCAAGGTTTCACCGTCTATTGTAAGCCATATCTGCTCCAGCTTGTAGCTTTCGAGGAACGAGTTGATGAGAACGCTTATGTATTTCCATTCCGCATAGGTTCCCGAGCAAACGGCATCGCCGTAAACCTTATTCATATCTATCCTGCCCGTAACGCCCTCATAACTAAAGCTGTTAAGCACCACGCCTTCCGGCAATGAGCCGTTTTCTATAAGGGCATCTACTATATCGCGTGGCTCGCCGTTCGTTATTACCATCTTTTTGTCAAGGTGGCCGTTATCACCGTCTACCGTATATATGACAGCGGTGTTTTCGGTAGTTTCTTCGCTGCTGTCAGGTGCGGTAGAAAAGTTATAATCTTTTGGGGGTAAACCGTAATATTGCCTGATGACATTATGAAGCTTTATACATGCATCAACCAGCTCCTGCGCACTAACGGTAATAACAGGAGTTTCCAAGTTGGATTCCGATTGCCGTATAAGTATTCTAATCTTATTAAGATCTTCGGCATTATATTTTGAAAAATCAAACCCCGAGTTTGTAAGGTACTCTGCTAAAGCCTCATCGCTAAGCTCTGATAGCTTAGGCTTGCCGTACAGCTCGTTTATGCTGTTTTCTTCCTTGCTTGCGGTTCCTTCGGATGAAGCAGAAAGCTTTTCATCGTCTGTGCAAGCGGAAAAGATAAACGATATCATTAATAAAACTGCTAAAACTGTACATAAAGATTTTTTGTTTTTCATATCAGTTTCCTCCTTGTGAATAATTTGTTATTTATTTGTGGCGGCCACCAACTGTAATCAGTATAACACACTCAAAGGGATTTGTCAATGATATTTAGAGCGAAGAAGCGGAAAGTAAGCGAATTTAAACTGCCGTTATTGATAATAAACAAAAAATAGATAATTTATATGCTATAGTCCTTTTTTGCCGAACGAACGGGTATTAATTTAAGGGTTAAAAAATCAAGCAAGAAAAAAGCCCGCCAACTAAGCATTTTGCTTCAGTTGGCGGCATAAAAATGGAAGGCGAAAAAAATAATAAAAAAAACTGAAAAAATTTCAAAAAAACTATTGCAAAACTGAAAAAACTGTGGTATTATAATCAAGCGCTGATTTGAGGGGCACAAAAACAGGCCTCAAACAAGCGGGGCAGATATGGTCCGGTAGTTCAGTTGGTTAGAACGCTAGCCTGTCACGCTAGAGGTCGTGGGTTCGAGTCCCATCCGGATCGCCACAAATTTTATGATATGCGGATTTAGCTCATTTGGTAGAGCGCGACCTTGCCAAGGTCGAGGTGGCGGGTTCGAGCCCCGTAATCCGCTCCAGCCCGTTTGGGCAATGTGCTTTTCTAAGGACGTAGGAATGGCGCCATCGCCAAGCGGTAAG
>JAZNUB010000032.1:0-28928 GCA_045592105.1 Eubacteriales bacterium
AACCTCCTTTTATCTTTGTGTAATGCGGTCGCCAAACCTTTACACATTATATCACGGAGGTTTTATTATGCATATACTAAAGTATTCTTTCTTCCCCCAGTTGAACTGGGGGTTTATTTCCACGCCTTAAAAGGCACCAAAGAATCAAGACGATTTGCCGTAAGGCAAATCGTCTTGAACAAGCACTTAGTTGTTTTCAACACCCAAGGACTGTATCTTGTTAAGCACCTCTTGCTCGCCGGAAATTGTGTTGTAATTCTTTACACGAATACCCATATTAAACACAAGACATCCGCCATAAACGTTCTCACCGGAAAGACCTCTAAGGCCTGTTTCTGTTGCGAACAGCTTGTCATTTACAAAGAAGTAATATGTATCGTCTACACGTGCGATAGCAAGCTTGGTATATTTACCATCGGTATAATCGATATCCCAATCAGCAAGTGTTTCAGTTGCAGACCAGTCATAGTCACTATTATCCTGCTTCCTCTGACAGTAGCCAACAACCTTTTTGTTGAAGCCATCTGTGTAAGCAGAGTCAATATAGAAGAATGTGCTACCTGCATTAGACTTCAATACCAAGCCCAACTTAGGATAAAGCTCCTCTACGCCGGAAATATGTCTGTAAGGCTTTTTCTCGGTGATTGTAAATTCTGCTTCAAAGTAGAATTTATAACCCTCAGCACCCTTAAAATATGCAAACTGATCACCGGGAGCGGTATTTTCAATATATGCATTGTCTGTTCCGTCGTCGGTAGCAAGATCACCATATCCCCAAGTGGTGTGCAAATCACCAACGGTGCCAACCTTTTCGCTGTCGTGATACTTGATGTAATCAACAGGATCGGGATTAGTGTAGGAGTATTGCTCGAAAGCGGTTACAGGCGCAGGATTTTCTACCTTTTTGCCCATAATCATAATCTCACCGATAGCAACTGCGGGAATGCTGTCAGAAAGGTTGATTGTGATTTCAACTTCCATAACGGGCATTTCATCAAACTCAAGCATTATTGCGCCGCCGGGGTACATTGTAGAACGCAAATCAGAGTGCCAGTTATAATTGAACGAAACGTTTTTAGCCTCTGCCCAATCAAAACCATTGCTTGTCTTATACTTAAGTTTAACACTTGAAATATTGGGAACGGAAAGGTTATAGTCCAAGCTGTTGTAAAGCAATACAGAGCGAACGTTTACCCAATCCTCAAACTTAAAGTTGATAGTTGTTTTGGTAGCTGCATCAACAGTTTGTGTTTTATACTCTTTTACAAGATCGTTCTGGTGTACTTTATATGCACCATCGGTTAGATACTTAATATCGCTGTCTTCTGCGGTATGAGAAGCAGTAACAGTTGCACTGGGAGCAACATTCTTATAGCCGGAAACGGATGCAGGAAGAGGCTGGTATGAATAAGTAGGCCCGTTTACGTGCATCAGAAGCTGCCCGCTACTGTTCTTAACAAACTGTACCTCATCAACTGCAAGAGCTCTACCCTCTGCTATAGTTCTTCTGTCGAGGAACGTGTGATAAGCTATCATAAGCTGATCGCCGCATTTAATGAAGCAGTGGTGGCCTGCACTTGCTATATTTTCCCAACCGCTTTCTGTATAAAGAAGTCTGCCGCCATCGTCAACAGGAACCTTAGTGTAACTGCCAAGAGGAGACGTTGCAAGAGCCTGTCTAACCTGATAATTGGGGCTTGTGTAGGTGTAAACAGAATAGGTAAGGTAATATGTACCTTCATGGTAATATACGAAAGGCCCTTCGTTTACAGTAGCCTGCTGGTTTTGGCCTTCATCAATATCACCGAACTGGATTTGACCGCCAGCCATCTCTTCTTTGAAATCGGCAACGGTGCTGTTAAAAATAGAGGTAAGCTGGGTAAGCGTAGAATAGTCAGGAGTGAACCAGTCCTTCATCTTTACGCCGTATATTTCTTGATAAGTTCTCTTGTTCCAATCCTGATGTGCAGTAAAGTACAAATACTTATCACCTGTAACGGGGTCGATAAAGGGGTGAAGATCTATTGTGTGGTTCTGAATACCTTCACGATTGGGAAGCTTTCCGGAGAAATCGTAAACAGGTTCGTTTTTAGAAAGCATCTTACCATCAAGATTCTTAGTACCGTCAACACTCTCGAAAGGACCATAAGGTGTATCGGAAACAGCAACGCTCATGCAATGGCGGTTACCACTGTTGGGGTTTTGTGCATTGTAGAAGAGGTAATATACCCCTTTGTCATACAAAACCTCAGGAGCCCAATAGTTGTTAATAGCCCACGCCTCAGAATAGTCGGGCTGGAAAGCTATGCCAACATATTCCCAGTTAGTCATATCCTTGGATCTCCAGCACTGGAAACCGTGGCACTGAATAAGATCGCTGGTACCGTAAGCGTAAAAGTATCCCTTTTCTTCGCCTTCCTCAATGAAAATCACAGAGGGGTCAGCAATTTGGAAGTTCAACTCGTTCAAATAATAAAGATTTTTATTATAAGAATACTTTTCAAACGTGTCTTTATCGTAGGTAATAAAGTTGAAAGTGCCCTGAACAGAGTTTTCACCTTGTTCACTTTCGTTAGGTTCATTCTTTGTACAACCAGAGGTTATTAACAAAGAAAATACCGTTAAAACCACCAATAGAATCGAAACATTTCTTTTAAACATAAAACGTCTCCTTAAATTATACTTTCATACCACTTGTAGCAACACCCTCTACAAAACGCTTTTGTGCGATTATGTATAAAACTATTGTAGGGATAATACTGATTACGGTTGCAGCCATCATAGCCGGAACGTCCCTGCCCTCAAAATAGCTCTTTAACTGGTTCATCGCAATTTGCATTGTGTATAATTCGGGGTCCTGAAGATAAATAAGTGGCCCAAGATAGTCGTTATATCCGCCGATAAATCCAAGCAGTGCCTGAGCAAGCAAGGCAGGAACGGAAAGAGGCACCATAATCTTGAAGAAAATTGAGAAATAATTCATTCCGTCAATTTTAGCAGCCTCTATCAGCTCTGTCGGGATGCCCAAATAGAACTGCCTCATAAAGAATACGCAAGTGGCAGTACCAAACATACCTGGAATCATCAAAGGAAAGGGTGTGTTTACCCAGCCAATCTGATTATAGATAATAAACGTAGGAGTCAAAAGGATAGTGCCGGGGATCATCATTGTTGCCAACAGAAGTGCAAACATATTATTGCTAAATCTAAACCTTAGTTTTGCAAAAGCATAAGCACTTACCGCAGAGGAGAAAAGCCCCAACAACGTAGGCGGAATAACAATCCAAAGCGTGTTAATAAAGCCCGAAATGATAAGCGGCAAACCCTCATAGGCAGTACCCATATCATATTCAAGAACCTCTTTGTAGCCCTGGAATGTAAATTCTCTGGGCCACCAATGGAAATCCAAGCTATTAGCCTCGATTTTGCCCTTAAAGGAGGTAAGCAACACCAAGGAGAAAGGCATCAAAACCCAAAGAGCGAAAATGATAAGACCAATATATACAAACGTTTTACCAAGAAAGCTCTTTGCATTGAACTTCTTTTTCTTACTCTTAATCATAACTCACCCACCTATTTGATACAACAAAGTTTATCGCCGTAACGATTAATATCATCACAGACAGGATAAACGCCGCGGCAGCGGCCTCACCCATTTGGTTGTTGTATTGAAAAGCCCTTCTGTAAATGTAGAACACAATGGTTAAACCATCGTTATTCGGGCCTGCACCGTTACCGCTGATGATCTGCGGACGGGTAAATTCCTGCAAAGCACCGATAAGCCCCGTTGTCAAAAGGAAAAATGACGTGGGAGAAACGCTTGGAAGCGTGATATTAAAGAAGGATTTTAAGGCATTTGCACCGTCAACCTCAGCCGCTTCGTAAAGAGAACGATTTACGTTTGTAAGTGCCGCACCGTAAAGCACGATACCGTATGCGGTACCGCTCCATATACCTATAATTATCAAACATAAAGTGTAGGTTGAGGAATCGGTAAGCCAAGGTATAGCATTTTCCCTGGTAAGCCCCAGCCAAGAGTTGATTATACCGTGATTTTGGTTAAAAATCAGCTCCCACATAAGGGCAACTGCAACCGCACAGCAAACGTACGGAACGAAATAAACTGCTCTGAAAAAGTTTCTGCCTTTTATATCCTTTGTTAGCAAAAACGCCACAACAAGAGCTATCACAATACAGATAGGCAAAGAAATTGCCATCCTTAAAGTATTGAGAATAGATTGCCAAAACATATTGTCGGTTAAAACGTTTTTAAAGTTCTGGAACCCAACAAACTCAGCGTTTGCCAAATCGCCCTTTCCGGGAACGTACATAAACGCCATAGCTATAGCCAACAGCAACGGTATCATACCAAACAGCACGAAACCGATTACGGGGATGCTTCCCATAGCAAAGCCGCTAAGATTTTCGCTTATGCCTTTGTTTTTTCTTCTTTTATGAATTTTTTCAAGACTCATAATTATATTCTCTCAAAAACTTATTTCTTTTCGGTGTATTTAAGCAATTTGCTGTATGTATCAGAGAACTGCTTGCACTCGAAGAATTCTGTCATGCTCTTCTTGCCGTTTCTAACGTCACCGTTAAGAACGCCTGCCCAGTCATCAATCCAAGCTTTATCGGTGAGATACCACCAGTCACCTGCGCCCTGAACCTCAGCAGCGGTGATGAACACCTTGGAGTTACGAGGCATCTTATCTGTCTGAAGGAATACTTCGCTGTTTGCAAGCTCTTTCTGAAGAGGAATTGCAAAGCCTTTCTGAGCCTGCGCGGTCTGACCTTCTTCGCTTGCTACAAACTCGATAAACTTCCAAGAAGCAACCTTAAGAATGGAATTGTTGTTTATGCAAAGACCAACGGAACCACTATGACCGGCCTCAACGCCGTGTACGGTTACTTCTCTCTCTGCGCCAAAACCGTCAACATCGTAATCTCTGTACATAGGAAGAGGACAAACATCCCAAGTGAAGTTTACGCCGGAATCGGGATCACGGAAATAAGAAACACGCCATCTACCGTCAACCAACATTGCAATCTCGCCCTGTGCGAAAGCCTGAGTCTTACCGGCATCGGAGCCGATGGAGTTAGGAGTAGGGGTTACGCCATAACCGTAAAGATCAACGCCATCAACGGTGTCAACAACGGTAGAGGTCTTGGAAGCAAGCCTTACAAATTCTGTGAAAGCTTCTCTCTGAGAAGGAAGCTGGTTAAGCTTACCATCATTTACAAGAGCAGTAACCTCTGCAGTAATGGCCTTGCTATAGTTTTCGCCAACGGTAGCAGTAGAATTAAGACCAAGCTTATCCTGATAGGAAATGATCTCGCCCGCTTTATAGCTGTTGCCGTTTACGGTAACAGCATCACTTACGTCGTCTGCAACGATAAAGTTGGGTGTATCATCGCTAAGCGTAAAGTCATACCAACCGCCGTTGTATGCGGAATCTGTTGTGGGAACGAACTGTATACAGTCACCGCCAACGGACCAACCGTAGTTAAACCACCATTCGGTGAAATAACCGTAAGCATTAGGATTGGTCATATTGTTTTGAAGAATATTTGCAAGCTCAACAGTTTCATCCCAGCTCATAGGGATCTGGTTGTTGAAATACTTCTGATCGTTTACAACGAAATAGCCGTATTCCTTAACAGTAACATCGGAAAGACCAACATCAGCCTTGGTGTTACCCCTGTCATCCTTTGCGCCACCGTTGTATGCATCAAGTTGGTCAGCAGCTACGCTGATAACCTTAACGCCTGCTTTTTCAAATTCGGTTTCATTATAGAATATAACGGTCGGGCCAATGTCCTTAGGAACACCGTAATATCTGCCAGTATCGGTACCGGAAAGCTTTGTGTTTACATCGTACTTGTAACGTGTAACAACATTGGGCCACATTTTAGACATATCATAAATTGTGCTGCTTTCAACGAAATCCGTAATGTCATAAAGCAAGCCTTGTTCTGCATAAGCCTTGTAACCTGCATCGCCAACATAGAAAATGTCAAGCTTGTTGCCGGAAAGTGCGGTTTCAACAGCGGTTTCATAACCATCAGAAGGCTTTTGCTTAAGATTTACTTTAATTTGACCTTCATATTTTTCATTAAACTTATCAACAAGCGAAGAGAAAACCTCAAGCTCGTACTTGTCACCGTTGATCCAGAATTCTACCTGAGCAACGTCACTACTGGGGCGGTAGTTACCGCTTTCGTCCATCTCACCATCATCACCTTTGTTTTTCGTGCTGTTACCACAAGCGGCAAAGCAGGAAAAACACATTGCTAAGCAAAGCAGTAATGAAATTAACTTGAATGCTTTCTTCATAAAAAATACCTTCCCTTTTGCTTATGTTTTATATTTTTTTATTTTTTCATAGAAAAACGATTAAATATACGCAATGCAAATCTTGCACAAATCTTATAAAAATATATACTTCGCAAATTCGCATTTATACTTATTTATTAAACCATACTTTTATTGAATTGTCAAGTAGCGCATAGAATAATGTTGAAAAATTTGTATAAATGGTATTTACAGAAACTTGCTATGTATAATTAATTCTATTCGGTCCGAAAGGTCTTATATTACCAAATCCGCACAAAACAAAAGAGCAGGATAAAACCTACTCCATACATACCGCAGAAAATCGTAATCGCAAAAAAAATCGAGTGTCCATAACTAAAATCCGTTATGAACACTCGATATGGTCTGAGTGGCGGGACTTGAACCCACGGCCTCTACCACCCCAAGGTAGCGCGCTACCAAACTGCGCCACACCCAGAAATCGCAGTCCGTTGACTGCGGGAGCTATTATAACACCATATTCTTAAAAAGTCAATAGCTTTTTTGCTTTTTATTATTTTATTTTTCAGTTAAGGTCCATACCGCTGCCTATGGGATATATCACCTTTGCCGTATCAAAGCTTCCGTTTTCGTTCATTTCAGGGATATCAACGGTAAGCCTGCCACAGCAACGCGCTTTACCAAGCACCACCTCAAAAGCGGCCGGAATATTAACGCCGTATGCAAGTGTGGAGTTCACGTCCTTAGCAACCGCACTCGGTACACCCTTTGCGCAGTAGCAAAGCACAAGCCCATCCGCATTTCTGTAGATAGAAGCATCGTAAGGCATAAACGCGCTGATTACAACAACCTTTTTGCCAACGGATGCCGCATATTCACACACAGCCTTAGGGAACGCAATATACCAATTGGAGTGCGCCATATTAGGCTCGGTTTCAGTTAGCAACAAAAGATTATCACAATCATCAATTGCCTTCTTTGCATCGTTATCCAATTCATTTTTACCCGAATATATGTATGTTGAATAATCTACATCGCCAAGCTTGTTTTCATTCTTTAGGCGATTTAAAGCAAGCTCAAATGCGCTTACCTTGTTGGAATAGGCAGCAAACAAAGCGGTCTTTTTATTTTCGGTAACAATAGGAAGAACGCCGTTGTTATTAAGAACCGTTACGCTCTCCGCCGCAATAAGCCTTTCAGCGGCGCGGTTTTCTTGGCAACCAACAACGGAAAGTGCGTTAGCCACCGCAGCTTCAACATCAACAACGGGTGCATCAAATAAACCAAGTGCCTTCTTTAGCTTTAAAACGCGCAAAGTAGATTCATCAATACGCTCCATAGGTATACGCCCATCCTCAACGGCGGAAACGATGTTATCTATTATCGCTTTAAGCTTAGCTTCATCCTTAAGAGAACGCAAGGAGGTACACATAAGCAAAATATCAACGCCTGCATTAATTGCAAGAACGTTAGCCAGCTCAGAACCAACGTGGCTTGATATTGCTTGCATCTGCATAGAATCCGTTATAACAACGCCCTCAAAACCAAGCTCGTTTCTCAAAATATCCGTCAAGAAACGCTTAGACAAGGTGGCGGGAAGCGTATATCTGCTTTTATCCTGCTTGGAAATAACAGCTTCTTTTTCTATGTTGGGGAACTGGATATGACCGCTCATTATCATCTTACAGCCGTTCTTAATAGCCTCGGCAAAAGGAACTATCTCAAACGCCATAAGCTGCTCGTATGTAGAATTGATAAAGGGCAGGCCTATATGAGAATCCACATTGGTATCACCGTGCCCGGGGAAATGCTTGGCAGTAGCGGCAACACCTGCAGCCTGCAAGCCCTTTGCCATAGCAGCGCCGTAGCGTGCGGTTATATATTGATCTGAGGAGTAGGAACGCACGTTAATAACAGGGTTGTTAGGGTTGTTATTGATATCAACAGAAGGCGCAAAATCGCAATTAATGCCAACTGCGGCAAGCTCTTTACCTGTGATATATCCTGCCGTGTACGCGTTTTCCTCGTTGTTGGAGGCAGAAAGTGCCATGTTTCCGGGCAAAGAACAGCCATTGCTCATTCTTACTACCCTGCCGCCCTCCTGATCTACACCTATAAGCATAGGTATATCAGTTTCAACACAGGATTGAAAAGCGTGATTAAGGCGCGTAATCTGTTCAACAGACTCAAAGTTTTCCGCAAACAAAATTACGTTACCAAGCTTGTGGCGCTGAATAAGGCCTTTAACCTCGTCCGACATTACGGTATAATCAGACTGCTTTTCTTCATCGCTGTTTTGCCACTTTCTAAAGTCAAACATCAGCATTTGACCGATTTTTTCTCTTAAACTAAGCTTTGCAAGAAGTTTTTCCATTACAAATTACTCCTCTGTTTTTAAATCAATATCGTTAAAATTTTACCACGCCGGCACACCAAAGTCAACACTTCAGCAAACGACGGCATTACTGCTTTAGCAATTCTGCGATATGCAAATTTGCTATATAGATATGTCCCGACAAATTCGGATGCGGGTCGATGGAAAATTTGGGAGGTATTGCGCTTATCGCAACGTTTAACAAGCCATCCTTGCTTTTAAAAGGCTCAAAGCAATCAACTATAATGCAGCCTGCTTCTACCGCTTTTTCTTTAATAACGGAATCCAGTTCTCCAACCCATTTGTCGGACAAATCGCCAAACACAATTTTTTGTTCTATATAGGGAAGCGATATCTCAACCTCGTGATAAGGGCTGTAAACAAGCATTACCATTATCACCGCATCGGGAGCGCGCCTTTTTATCTGTGCAAGTACCTTTTCCAAATCCGCCTTAGCCGTTGCTATCCCTGCGCTAAGCTCGGCAGAAAACTGCTCGCTTCGTATTGCTTTATTAACGCTGTCAAACACAAAATTTATATCAAGCTTATCTTCAGTACTTTCATTTGTGCCGTTCAAATCCCCCAACACCGTAGAAAGCTGTGCCAAGCACCTAAAAAATGGCAAAAGTATGTTGTTTGCACCTATGCTTAAGGTTACGATATCTGCCCCGTCAAGCTCCTTTGTGCCATGTTCCATAAGCTTTAGAAGGTCCGTGGTGGTATCTCCGTCAACGGCGTAGTTATAAAACTCCACCTCGGTACCAACCAGCCTTTGCCGTACAGCCTCACATACAATTGCGGGATAAGCGCAATTTTTAGGGTCTTTAAGACCAAAGCCTCTGGCAATGGAATCCCCCAATGCAACAAACTTTATTCTTTCTCTTCCTTCATATATTCCGCCGCAAAAAACTTCCATATCGCTTCCCTCTCCGCTTATTACGGCAGAAGCATCGCTTCCCTCCGACATCTCAGAAGACAAAGCTTCATCACTGATAAAACTATCGTCGTTAGACAGCAAGGGGCTTTTTTCGCCTTCACACGCTGTGATCACAAATACGAAAGCAAAAAGCAATGCAAAAATCTTTATTCTCTTGATAATACCGCCGCCTTTATTATTTGTTATAATTACGTTTTATCTTCTTGGTTGTTGTTTTCTCAAACTCTTCTTTTCGGAAAACAATTTGCTTAATAACTTTATACGCAGGTTGGTTTTTGTTGTATTCTGATACTGCGTTTTTTATTACAGCCTCTACATCCTTAATACCATCCGCGTTCGCCTTTTCAATGTTAGGGAATATTTCTGCACCAAGCGCCTTATTATCCTCACCTGCTATGTTTGCTGAATACACAACAACCTCAGATATGTAAGGTATATCCAAAAGGGCGTTTTCTATTTCCTCGGGATATATATTTTTGCCGTTTTTTAATACTATAAGGTTTTTCTTTCTGCCCGTTATATATACAAACCCATTTTCATCAAGCTTGCCGATATCTCCCGTGTGGAAAAAACCGTCTACTATAACCTCATCCGTAGCGGCTTGATTCTTATAGTAGCCAAGCATTACATTTCTACCTTTAACTATTATCTCGCCCTCTCCGTTCTCGTTAGGCTCAAAAATCTTTACCTCGGTATCCTTAAGCGGCAAGCCCACAGCTTCAAAATTATGATATTCGGGTCTGTTTATCGAAATCAGCGGTCCGCACTCCGTTATGCCGTAACCATTTATCATTACAATACCAATGCTTTCGAAAAACTCTGTCAAATGCGGCTTCAAGGGTGCACCACCGCATATCAGTATCAAAAGCTCGCCGCCAAAGTTATCGTGTATATCCTTAAACAGCTTTCTTCTAACGTCTATACCAACCTTAAGCAACGCGTTGCTAAGCTTTATTCCCGTTTTAACCTTGTTGGTTAAGCCTTTTTCCTCTATCGTTGCCCATATCCTACGATAAAATGTTTCTGCATAAAGCGGTACTATCTGCATTTCCGTTGGCTTATATTTCTTAAGGTTTGGCAAAACCGTTCTTAAGCTTTCGTTAATGCATATAGTCATACCCCTATGAAGCATCGTAAGCAAGCCGCAGGTAGCCTCGTAGCAATGATTGTATGGAAGCACCGACAAACATCGCTCTGTTATCCTCATCAGCTCCTGGCTTTTAACAACGTTAAAACACAAGGTATCCTGTGATAGCATAACGCCCTTACTTTTACCCGTTGTACCGGAAGTATATATCAGCTGTTTCAGCCCAAACATATCGGGTACTACATCCAAAAACCTTGTATCCCCTTCCTCAAGCAGCCTTGCTCCACCCTCAAGCAAATCTGAAAGCGCATAGGTATTTCTTGCTTCGGCATTCATACCGTCCATAAGAATAAACGTTTTTACAGAAGACACGTTTTCTTTAATATATTCAAGCTTTTTTGCCTGAGAAGCGGAATAAAAAACAACCTCGCAATCAGAATGGTTTAATATATTAGCAATATCCTCTACAGGAAGCTCTTTGTCCACAGGTGTTACAACGCACTCTGAAATAAGAGTGGTAACATAGGAAAGAACCCAAAAGTATGAGTTGTCTCCAATGATAGCAATATGGCTTTTGCCAACATTAAGGCTATATAAAGCAGTTCCTAACGCATCCACCTGTTTTTTAAAATCGGTGTATGTTAAAGCCTTGTCCTCGCCGTTGTAGCGATAGCAGAAGGCATTTTTCTCCGGATACAGCTTTGCAGAGGAATCAACAAGCATTCGTATACTTTCACAAGGCCGTACCTCATAATAAGGATAATTCTTTTTTCTGTTTTTATACATATAGCACCTCGTATTTGTAAACTAAACTTACTATATATATAACACATATTAACAATAATTTCAATCGTTTTGTCAAAAACAGTTTATCTGCATACATTGTTATTGACTATTAAACTGGAGGGATGGCGGCAAAGCGCCGTCTATTTACGAAAATGAAGCTTCCTATTATTTTTCCGGACAGCCTATCCGCAGACAGCGTTGCCATAAACAACGATAGAATACTTGCCGCAAACGGTTTTAGATGTAAAATTTACAATATAAGCAGTAAATGCTGTATAACAACTGCAAGACCTTATTTTTTTATCTCCTCTTGCTTTTGCAACGGCGGTTTGCTTGCGCTTTCAGAACGGTGCGGTAACAGAATATACGTGCTTAACTGCGAGCTTGAGGAAACAGCCGCTATTACCCCCAACGTATTTGCAGGCCCACTATTAAGCGCGTTTTTGTATCCCGATAGAACAGGCATTCTTCTAACGTACCGAAACACGGCCGTAAAAATCGGCACAGACGGAAGAGTTCTTGAGGTTGTTGGTACTGCCAATAACGAAGGCACAGATTTTTTAAGCAGCTTTCCGCTTTGTAACGGCTATCTTTTAGCGTATACCGAAAACGACCAAACGATAATAAAGCTGTTATCTTGTAACGAAAGCAGCTTTATTTTACCGCACTGTGTTAGGTTTAAATGCTTTACAAGCGATTGCAACGGAACGGTTTATGCTCTGATCGGAAAAGGCTATCCATATACCTACCTTACTCCGATATACGAAAACTGTGAGCTTATTCCTTTTTCCGAAAACAACGAAGTTTTTTGCCAAGGATTTTAAGTTTTTGGTTCGTTTCTCTTGAAATAAAAACGCTTGTGTGCTATTGTAGGGGTATCAAAATATCTGAGGTGTTAATATGTACGGTGACGGTAGCTCTCCAAACTTTGTTGAACATTCGGTTGTTCAAGCGCCAACAAAAAAGACGCGGCTTTTAAAAGCGGCTATTATCGCTGCTGCCGCAGTTGTGTTTTTCTTGCTGACTTATTTGATAATTACATTTGCCCGTGCAACTATTATAGTGTTGCCGATGGCTATGGTTATAATTGTATACATAGCTTTTATATTTTGGAAATATACAAACGTGGAATACGACTATACCATTGCAGGTGGCGAGCTTAAAATGTGCGTGGTATACGGCGGCAGAAAAAGGACTACTCTTTTTGAAACTCGTATCTCCGCCGCTGATGCAATCGTTGCATACAACGGTGCTGTTCCCGCAGAGGCTGTGGGTGCTGAAAAAAAGTACAAATGCGTTTCTTCTATGAACGCATCGGATATAGTTTGTATGGTATTTACAAACGAAGACGGGCAAAAATGTGCGGTATATTTTGAAGTGCTTAAGAAAACAAAAGGTATTCTAAAGTTTTACAACTCCGCCGCATACAAAATAGTGTAATATGACGGTTAACAGCATTTATCTTTCACAGCAAATAAAAGCAATGGACGAAGGCTGTGGTATTGATAGTGACGTATTGATGCAAAACGCGGCGAAGGCGATACTAATGCGTTTAGATTATGTAAACCGTTCCTGTGGGAAAATCTGCATCGTATGCGGCAAAGGCAACAACGGTGGGGATGGATACGCGCTGGGCTGTTTGTTACTTAAAAGAGGCGTTTCCGTTACTGTTATTGCCGTATCGGAGCCAACCTCTGCGCTTGCGAAAAAATACTGCAATGAGTATATTTCAAAAGGCGGTAGCCTTGAAGCCAAGTTTGATTGTATTTCTAATGCCGACACGGTTATTGATTGCATTTTCGGCTTCTCATTTAAAGGCACGCTTGAGGGGAAATATGCAGAGGCGGTAAAGCTGATAAATGAAAGCAAAGCTTTTGTTGTTGCGGTTGACCTGCCCAGCGGGATATTAGCTGATAGCGATGAAATGCCTAATTTATGCGTAAACGCCGATATGACCTGCACCTTTACTGCCTTTAAGATAGCACTTGTAAGCTATCCGTCGAAGCAGGTATGCGGCGAGGTTTTTGTTGAAGATATAGGTATAGGCGCCGAAACCATAAGCAAGTACACCCCTTACGCTTCTCTTACAAGCAGAGAGCTTATTAAGCTTTTGCCGCCACGAAACGCAAACGCGCACAAAGGCACGTTTGGCACATTAGCCGCAATATGCGGTAGCGAAAATATGTGCGGTGCCGCGGCATTATCGTGCTTGGCGGCTTTAAAAAGCGGTGTTGGGCTTGTACGCCTATATACGGACAAGCTATGTGCGCTGGCAACCAGAGGGAAGCTGTACGAAGCTATCGTTTCCGACAAAACCGAGGATCTTCTGCCAAACCAAATACGTGCTACTGCACTTCTTTTGGGCTGTGGTTGCGGGCGCGTGCACGACCAACGGATCAAAGAGCTTTTGCTTAGCACAAAGCTACCTACGGTTCTTGATGCAGACGGAATAAATTGCATAGCAGGCAACATAGAATTATATAGGTCTATTACAGCTTCGTTAGTTATTACGCCGCATCCCGCAGAAATGGGCAGGCTTGCAGGGGTTAGCACTGAAGAAATAAACGCAAGCAGAGTGAAAAGCGCGCAGGACTTTGCGAAAGAATACGGCTTTGTAACCGTATTAAAAGGTGCCGCAACGGTTATTGCCGCACCGAACGGAAGGCTTTGTATAAACACCACGGGCAACACAGGGCTTGCCAAGGGCGGAAGCGGCGATGTGCTTGCCGGTCTTATAGCTTCCCTGCTTGCACAAGGGCTTCCCTGCTACGAGGCGGCTTGCCTTGGCGTGTATCTACATGGTGCCGCGGCAGATGCCTTGGCAAAAGAAAAAGGCGTTTATTCTATGCTGCCATCAGAACTACCGGAGATAATTGGCCGAATAATGTATTTCGGGTGATATAATTGAAGCGTTTATTGTTGCTTGTTTTGCCGTTTGTTCTCTTGATATCTGCTTGCACAACGGCTGATACGGGTTTTGAGATACCGCAAAAGGGGCGATATGCCGTAACGGAGGAATTAAGCGGCATAGAGTTTAAAGCCGTTTTGGAAGGCGTTTACGCTGAATACAGCTTTACTAAGCCGCTATCTATAACAGGGCTTACGGCAGTTACGGCAGACGGTGTTGGGTACACGCTTTCCTACGGTGGTATTAAAACGCAATTAGGCGGTGCTTCTGTGGATATTGCCGCTGATTTTTCCGCCGCGCTTGAGCTGCTTCGCTCCTTGGGAGAGCACAAAAACGGCGTTATTCACGCACAGGCGGACGCTTTATACGCTGAAGCAACGATAAACGAAAATAATATAAGTAAAATTAGCTTTTATAACGGGAAGCAAAAAAGGATATACAAAATAATAACGGAGGCTTAAAATATGATGGTAAACCGTGCAGAGGCGAGGATTGATCTTAACGCTATACGATCCAACGCTGTCGGCATAATATCAAGGCTTAATAAAAATTGCAGGATGATGGCAGTTGTTAAAGCGAACGCATACGGTCACGGTGCGGTTAAGGTTGCAACCGCACTTTCAGAGCTTGGAGTAACCGATTTTGCGGTTGCAACGGCAGATGAGGCTGTTGAGCTTAGAAAAAGCGGCATAAGCGGCAACATTTTAATACTTGGCAAAACGCCTGTTTTTGAAAGAGATAAGTTAGTTCAATACGACATACAGCAAGCGTGTGACAGCGTTGAGTACGCAAAAAGCATTGTTAAAGACGGAAAGCCCACCATACACATAAAGGTTGATACGGGTATGAGCAGGCTTGGCTTTTATTGCCACAATGCAGAAGATGCGGAAAAATGCGCGGATAGCATTTTGCCGATATACGATATTGAAGGCATTAAGGTTAACGGAATATTTACGCACTTTGCAGATGCAGACGGCGAAACTGACAGCTTTACAAAACAGCAGTTCAGCGCGTTTTTAGCTGTAACCGAAGCCCTTACGGCAAAAGGAAAAAGCGTTGGAACAAGGCATTGCTGTAATAGTGCCGCAACGCTTAGATACCCCGAAATGCAGCTTGATATGGTGCGCCAAGGCATAGGGCTTTACGGGCTTGAGCGCAGTGCCACGGATTTCCCTTTTAAGCCTGCAATGCACGTTTACGCACGCATAGCAACGATAGGCGAATTATCAGAGGGGGACACCGTTAGCTACGGGAGAACGTATAAAGCAAGCGGCAAGGTTAGGCGCGCTGTTGTATCCTTTGGATACGCTGATGGGATGCCCAGGCTTTTATCAAATCGTTACGGCGTTGTTGTAAACGGCGTTAAGGCACCCATTTTGGGCAGAGTTTGCATGGATATGTTTATGATAGACGTTAGCGATATTGATTGCCGCGAGGGTGACGAGGTGCAAATCTTTGGAGCCGGTGGCGAGGTTAGCGAGATGGCGGATATTATCGGCACCATAAACTACGAGATAGTGTGCGGTATCTCCGCACGTGTTCCGAGGCTGTACCTAAACGATTAAATATTGTTTTTATCTTAAGTTTCATTTAAGCATCATAAGGTATTGTATAGCCAAGGAATCAAACTTTATTGCTTTTTTGCAATGTTGATTGTTTTCGTATTATAATTCTCCTCAAATTTCGGCAAAAGGTGCAGGCATAAGCCTGCACCTTTTGCTGTATTGCTGACAAAGACACACAATACTAAAAAAACATCTATTATAAACACGATAAAACTCCGACAGATTTCAAGTCTGCCGGAGTTTTACTGTTCGATAAATTGGGATTTGGCATATTCAATAGCCTTATTTAACCCAAAATTTTCTTCCCAAATATCTACAAACTTTTTTCTTATATTTAAGATATTCTTGTCCAAATGTTTCCACCAAAAAATCTTCTTCAACATTTACAATTTGCAAGTGAAACAAACACACAGCAAATACCGTTGCAAACCACAGATACCAATTAAAGAAAGCTATTAGAATACCAATATACATAAAGTCAAACCCCAAAAAAGCAGGGTTGCGGCTTATGGAGTAAATTCCTGTTGTTACAAGTTTTGTTTTATCCTCTCTTTGAACACCTGCTCTCCAGTTTTCCTTCATCTCCACTACTGATACAACAAAAACAACAACGCCGAATAGCTCAAGTACAACTCCTGCAATCCGAAGCAGAGAATATGAAGATTTAAAATAAAACAGTATGCTGATGATTTGCAGGATCGGGAGTAGATACGTAGTAATTTTTAAGGTAATTTCAATAAATTTTAGAAAACCTTCTTTTCCTTTTCCAAGTTGGTCTGTACGTATTCCCTTTTTCTTTTGGCTAATCATTTTGGAAAAATAGCAAATATAAAATATTGCCATCAATCCAAGCGCTATTATTTTTAGTATCATTTATTTACCGCTTTCTGCTTATTTGGGTATTTTACACCTCGGTGGTATAGGTTAGCGGAATTTGATATTCCCTTTCGTATATATCCTTCCACACCTTAAAGTTTTCATCCATCATCTTCTGCGTTTTTTCGTTGCGCCCCAAGCTGTTATCGGGATATATGGGCTCACTTATATGAATCGTATACTCCTGAACGTAGAAACCGTCCTCACCCATTATGTGGGAATCCTTCATCGTTATAAAGCAAGGAAGCACGGGCACGTTATTTTTGGTTGCAAACATATATGCGCCCGATTTTAAAGGCTTGGGCTTGCGATAATTCCACCACATGCTTTGTTCAGGATAAACAAGCACAAAATGCCCTTCCTTAAGCAATTGGTTCGTTGCATCCATAAACTTTTTAAGCGTTCTATGATGCGAGGATAACGGCAACGTGTTGCAATGGCGCATCAAGAACCCGTAAAAGCCGGGAAACGCCGTGTAATTCCCCTCGCGGATAACCCTGTAAAAGGTACGGTTTGGCTGCTCTGCCGCCTCGTACGCGATTTGGATAGCAAAGCTGTCAAACGCGTTAAAATGGTTGCAGGTTATTATGGCACCGCTTTGAAGGTTTTTAAAATGCTCTATACCCTTTATTTCTTTGATTATAAGCTTCTTTTCATCGATAAGATTATAAACGAATTTTCTTGCAATCATATAAGCAAACTTCGTTTTAAGCTTATCGGAAATGCTTTTGTGTATGTATTCTATCTCATCGGGCATTAAAACCTTACCGGGTGGGTCCTGCTCTACATCCACGTCAAATTTGCCTGCCCTTTCGTATTCCTCAATCTTGCGAAGCACCTCTACCCTATCCTTTGCGCGCTTCAATTTGTTCATACGGTTGAGGAAATTATCTTCCCTGTTTGTTTCCTTAACTGCAAGCTGTAAAAGCTTTTCGCACGATATCCTGTCCCTTTCGCGCTCTTCTTCCGTATAGGAGTTAAGTATACAAACAAGGTCGTTATACACCTTTGTTTCCTTTGCATAACGCCAAAACAAATCACCGTGCAAGCAATCTTTATAGTGCCACGGCTTGTTGGTCATAATATAATGCAACACATTTGCCTGCTCGATAGGATATCCTATCTCCCCGAAAATTTCGGTGTTCCATCTTTGGTCCAGCCAATATACGTGGTCCTTACAAATAAGGTTAAGATAATCCTCGTCCTGCGTTACAACAAAATTATAGATATGCAAATACTCAATAAACTTATCAAGCACAAAGCGAAGCCTGAACTGCTCGCAGTTGATAACCAGCATACCCGCGTTGAAAAAATTATAGCGTGATACGCCAACCACCCTTTCAACGTAAGTGCCGTACTCGTCCACCTGCACCATTGCCTGCTCGTGGCAAGCTCCAACGTAAGCATCGCCTATATTTGTTTGGTACAGCTTGCTTATATCCCCCTGTATTATCGTATCGCTATCCATATATATAGCTTTATTATATTCGGGAAACATTTCAGCGATAAACAGCCTGTAATACGTAGTTTTGGAATAATAATCCCTTATAGGCAACTTGTCCGATATGGATTTAAGATACTCCGTTACATCGTCAAAGCAAATCTCAAAGTTTTCGTTGCCAAGCTCGTATACAAGCTTTTTCGTTTCTTCGGGGATATCGGTGTGAAGTATATGTACGCGATATTTATAGTTCTTAGATGCGTTTTTTATCATAGAATACAGCGATACCATTGTGTATTTAACAAAATCGCCATCGCACGCATAGAAAATCGGTATTGGTTGGTTCAACATTATATTATAGTCCTCTTTTAAATTTTTCAATTAAGTATATATATTCGTATAGAATATCATCAAAGCAATAGTAGCCAAAAACCTTATGTACCTTACTTACCTGCCATTGCTTTATATTGTCTGTATGTGGATACGGCAACCAAAACAGCCTTTTGGAAAAATGCCTTACAACCGTGTGCTTATGCAGATACTTTTGGTCGTTAAACCGCTGGGGCAGCATTTTCTTTTTGGTGGTAGACCGTATTATTGCGCTTTGGTCCGCAAAAGTAAGCTTTTTTGTTTTTATAAGCAGCCTTGCTTTTTCAAGCAGCCCCGTTTTGCGTATATATGCAAGGTTTAAAAGCAAAACGCCTGCGTTTACATAGTTTGGGCTTATTAGATACTTTCCGTAGTGATCCCTTGCCGCGGCGTATTCAACACCCTCAACATTGGTATCGTACAACAAATGAACGTCCCTGTTAAACATAATATCCGCATCCAGATATAAAAGCTTATCCGGCAAGGCTTCTACCTTATCGGCAAAAAGGCGTATCAACGTATAGGGCGAGCAATAAGCGCCCTCGTTTGGGCAACCGCTGAACTCCTTCATATAAAGTTCCGTAACGTCCACCTTCAAAACAGTGTTTTTGCAGTTGTATTGCTTAATAACACCTTCAAAGAAACGTATCTGCTCATCAGTTACGGAAACGTACGAGCTTTTTATATGCGAAACATCCATAGTAAAAACATAAAATGCAAACGGCTCTTGATTTGTTGTGCGCTTAAGTATAGATAACGCACAGGTAAGCATACCGTCAAACACCTTGTCATTACCGCAAAACAAAATATTAACCATTTACGTCTTCTCTTTTTATGTACTTAATCTGCTCCACCGTAGAATTCTTTGCACGCTCACACATACAGCGGTATACCCTATCTCTTAAATCGGTTTTGCGCGCCCGCATAGGCAAGGCTTCGTTCGCAAAAAAAGGCCCGTCTATATACGTAACGATACGCGGCCGCTTCCCCAGCCAACGCTTTTGATAAGTGTTTGTGAAGCAAAAAACAGGCGCGTTGTGCTTAACGGGATAGGAAAACGATACATCGGTAAAAGGGCGTATCTTGGTATAATACGGCCAAATATGCGCCTCGGGATATATAACCACGGCGTTCCCTTGAGAAATACGCTGTTCAACAGCCTTAGCAAAATTTCTGTATGCGGCAGTATCGTCCGGCAAGGGCAATGCGCCGAGTGAAGGTGTAACCCTGCCGAGGAACGGCATAGAAACGTTGTTTGGGTGCACTATAACATAGTTACTTTTTGGAAAATTAAGCGTGCTTGGGATCAGCGCATCACCGATATCCTGCGTATGATTGCCGTAGAAAAAATAGCCTTCCTTTTTATAGCCCTTTAAAACGTGCTTGCCAACGGTTTTCTGGTGGAAAACAACCTTTGTATACAGAAACGCGATAGGCGTTGCAACTAAGCGATACCAAAAGAATCGTGTAAAACGTTTAAAAGCGGATGTGTGGATATACTTATATGTGCCGTCTATTTTCTTTGGGGTTATCTGTGCAAGCGAGAACTCATCGTTAAGCTCATCGCTGTAATATATAACCTTCCGCTTATCCATCAAACATCGTCCTTTTAAAGTTTTCTGTTTATTATACCACTTTTTTTAAAAATAGTATACTTATTAATTCTAAAGATTATATTAATTGATTTTTAACAGCTTGCCTTTAGCCGCACTAATAAAAAACGCAAAAAATGTTGCCTTTGTGTTGACATAAACGCTTTATTCTTTTATACTGTATGGGTAAAAACAAATCTGTTAGGTGATAGAATGAAAAGGATATTTATTATACTGTTTTCCCTGTTGTTTGTGCTGGCAGGCTGTGCAAAAGAGGATATCGAGCAAAACAGTACCGATATTTTCTCTAATACGGAGGCGGCGGAAGCACTGGATGGGCGTTGGCTTTTCCTGCCCGAAAAGGCAGTGGTTATCCGCGCTACTGCAACCCACGAAAAGCTGCAAGCTGATTTTAGCGGGTGCGAGCATGCGGAGATAAATGAATACGCCAAGGATATTTTCGATACGCTTTTAAGCAAGGGCTGTAAGGTTTACGACGCTAAAAACCCATACAGCAATAAACCGCTTACAGAGTTTAAGGAAGCAAAGCTTGATACAAGCTTTGCAGGTACTGCTTACGCCTATTATTACGTTATGGGCGATACCGTGTATTTTATAAAAATTAACTATTACGGCTGTGGCGGCGGCAAATACGGTAACGGCAAAACAAGCGTTGTTATAACCGATGAAACAGAAGTATTAAGCTTTTTGCTGGAAGAGTGATTCCTATGTTTAAAAGAAAAAAAGAAAAACAAAACGTTGTTTTTATGTTCAACTACGTTTGCAACGATACAAGCAAATGCGTTGCCTTTTCCGTAAACAACGGTGCCGTATGCGCGGATTGGTATGATGAAGACGGCATACAGCACAAATACGAGGGCGTGCCGATAACGGATGAGTTTTGGGCGGCGCTGGAAGAAGTAACCGAAAGATGCGGCGCATTCAATTGGAAGGCGCACAAGCTTTATGCACACTTTGCATTCAGCTTAGATACAAGCGTTTTTAATGCGGAGGCGGTTTTCCCAAGCGGGAAAAGCTTTAGCGCAAACAACTTTCACGGTTTCCCCGATGGCTTTGAGGAGGCAATTTCCGCCTACAAAGCACTATTCTCCTCGATAGAGCATTGATTTGCATATTAAAAAGCCGCACACCGCGGCTTTTTTTCTTTTTGGTAAAACTATATAATCATTTCCATAGTTATTTTTTGGTTTTTGAAACCAAGGGCTTTATAAAACTCCATTGCTCCTTCGTTAAGACACCATACGTTAAGGGTAACGTTGTAACAGCCTGCGTTTTTAGCCAGCTGAAGAACGGCATCGCAAAGCCTTGTGCCTATGTGCTTGCCGCGGTGCTTTTCATCTATACATATATCGTCAATATAGAGAGTAAGCCTATCCTCCAAAACACGTGTTTCGCCTGCTCTTTTAAAAACGCAAAAGGCGTGCCCCAAAACCGTGCCGCCATCGTCGGTAGCAACCAAAACAGGCGTTTGCTCGTTTGAAATAATAGCTTCCAAATCCGCAGGCAAATATTTGCTGCTGCCGCCCTTGAACAAATCGGGCCTGCCTTTATGATGAACCTCTGCCACCTGATACAACAGCTGCATTATTCCTTGTATGTCTTTACTTTCTGCTTTTCTTATAGCCATTTTCACTCACTCCCTGCTAAACAACACGATTATAACACAGATTATTACGTTTTTGCAATATTCTTTTGTTATACATAGCTATTGACTTAAACGCAAAAAGGGGTATAATAGTTTTATAAATATTAAAGCGAGGCAATAAAATGAGTGAATGTACACACAATTGTGAAACCTGCAGTGCAAATTGCTCCTCTCGCAAGAAGGAAAGCTTTCTTGAAGAGCAAAACGCATTGTCTAACGTAAAAAACGTGTATGCCGTTGTCAGCGGCAAGGGCGGCGTTGGTAAAACTCTTGTTACAACGTTGCTTGCAGTAAATATGCGCCGTAAGGGTTATGAGGTTGGCGTGCTTGATGCTGATA
Organism: Eubacteriales bacterium; assembly: GCA_045592105.1. Taxonomy (GTDB): domain Bacteria; phylum Bacillota; class Clostridia; order Oscillospirales; family CAG-382; genus SIG636. Next base: position 22,257 of record JAZNUB010000032.1, read on the forward strand.
TCACAGGCCCTTCCGTTCCGCGTGCGTTTGGCACGGCTAAAGAGCGTGCTGAGGGTAGTGATGCGGGCATCTTTCCCGTTATGAGCAAAACGGGTATTAAGCTAATGTCGCTTAACTATCTGTTGGAGAACGAAACAGACCCCGTTGTTTGGCGCGGTCCCGTTATTGCAGGAACCGTTAAACAGTTCTGGACGGACGTTGTATGGGGCGATGTGGACTTTATGTTTGTAGATATGCCTCCCGGAACGGGGGACGTGCCGCTTACAGTGTTCCAATCCCTCCCCATAAAAGGTATAATCGTTGTTGCTTCCCCGCAGGAGCTTGTTTCCGTTATAGTGGAAAAGGCTGTTAAAATGGCGGAGCTTATGAATATACCGATATTCGGCTTGGTTGAAAATATGTCTTATTTCCTTTGCGGAAACTGTGGCGAACAGCACAAGATTTTTGGCGAAAGCCACATAGACGATATCGCAAAGAAGCACGGCATTAACAGCGTTTCTAAGCTTCCTATGGATATTAAGCTTGCCGCCGCAAGTGACAAGGGGCTTATAGAGCTGTTTGAGGGCGATTGGCTTGATGCGCTTACCGATATACTTGAAAAGGAAGGCACAAACAATGGGTAAATACGCAGATAAAGCGTGCGATTTGTTTGTGGACGGTGCTAATTGCGCGCAAGCGGTTTTTGCCGCTTTTAGCGAGGAGCTTGGTATGGAGGAGGAGCTTTGCTTAAAGCTTTCCTCAACCTTTGGTGGCGGCATGGGCAGGCTTAGAGAGGTTTGCGGTGCCGTTAGCGGTATGTTTATGGTAGCAGGCGTACTTAAAGGATATGGTGCTAATGACGATGCGGCAAAAGCTGGGGTATATGCGCTTGTGCAGGATATGGCAAACCAATTCAAGGCTCAGCACAGCACCATCATTTGCAGAGAGCTGCTTCGCCTTCCAAGCGCAGTACCCGCAAGCCCTGTACCTACAAAACGCGATGAAAGCTTTTATAAAAGCCGCCCGTGTTTGCACTTTGTTGAAACCGCGGCGCTTATAGCTGAAAAGCTTTTAGAAGAATAGAATACAGAGGCTTTTGCACATAGATTTGTGAAAGCCTCTTTAAATTTAATTTAAACTTTTGGTGCTACAAAGCATACGAGGTGTATTTAGTTTATGAAAGATTTCTTTAAAAAAGCGGCTTATAAGCTTAGTGTGTTTATGTACGGCAGATATGGCGGTGATGAGCTTTCGCTGTTCCTTTTGTTTGTGTTTTTGGCGTTTTCGGTGCTTTCCATTATACCGTATTGCTGGGTGCTTTACCCCTTGGGGCTTGCCGCAAGCGTTTATTCCCTATTTCGTTGTTTCTCCAAAAACATATATAAAAGGCAAGCAGAACGAAGATGGTTTTTGAATTTAACGGGTAAAATCAAAAGCTTTTTCAGAAGAAGAAAACGCATTTTTAAAGAACGTAAAACACACAAGTTTTTCAAATGCAAAAAATGCGGCGCGGTTTTGCGCGTGCCTAAAGGCAAAGGTAAAATTGAAATAACCTGCCCAAAATGCAAAACAAAAACCACAAAGAAAACATAATTTCCGCTTGTGGCTGTATTAAATCGAACCTGATTTAATACAGCCGCTTTATTTTTCTAAAAAAGCTATTGACAAAGCGAAACAAATGTTGTATTATTGTATTAGAACAGTAATACAATATACCGACGTGCTGCTTATCAAAACTTTTAACTAAGGAAAGGTTTGAAACTATGGAATACGTTCTTCAAACATTTGGGCTATCAAAAAAATACAAAAAGCATTTTGCCGTAAACGGTGCGCAGATGAACATCTGCAAGGGTGATATTTACGGCTTCGTTGGCGAAAATGGGTCGGGTAAAACAACCATTATCCGCCTTATTTCGGGGCTTATATCCCCTTATTCGGGCAGCTTTGAGCTGTTTGGCGTTTCAAACACCTCCAAGGATATAAACAAAGCACGCAGAGGGCTGGGCGCAATTGTTGAAACGCCTTCCGTTTACAGAAATATGTCTGCTTATGACAACCTTAAAATGCAATGCTTGCTATTGGGCATTAACGACGAAAGCAGAATACTTGCCACACTTAAAGAGGTTGGGCTTGAAGAGCTGTATAACGATAAAAAGAAGGTAAACAACTTCTCTCTCGGTATGCGCCAACGCCTTGGCATTGCAATGGCTTTGTTAGGAGAGCCGCAATTTCTTATCCTTGACGAACCGATGAACGGGCTTGACCCCGCAGGCATCGTTGAAATCAGAGAGCTTATCTTAAAGCTTAACCGCGAAAAAGGCATAACCTTCCTTATTTCGTCACACATATTAACGGAGCTTGCCTTGGTTGCAACAAAATACGGTATTATCTCAAAGGGCCGCATTGTCAAAGAGATAACGGCATCACAGCTACACGAGGAATGCAGTAAAAACACAATTATCAAAACGGAGGACGTGGACGCACTTAAAGCGTTAGTTTCCGATGTTTTGCCTAACGATGCTGTAACGTATATGCCAAACGGCATAAAGATTGCAGGAGATATCGACCTTAACGATGTGCTTGGAAGAATCATTAACGCAGGCATCAAAATTCAAAGCGTTATTTGTACTGAATCCAGTATTGAGGACTATTATCTTTCCGTTGTAGGAGGTGCACGCAATGACTAATCTTATAAAGGTTGATTTAAAGCGAGTGCTTAAAGACAAGCTGATTATCGTAATTCTTATACTTGGTGCGGTTTTTGCACTTATAACTCCTCTGCTTTATCGTCTGTTGTTTAGTGCTGTGGACGACCCTTCGATAGAAGTAATTGCGGGGGATCTTACCTCTGCTAAGAACCATTTCTTCACCGCCTTTTCTTTAAGCAGCGACTTTGGTTTGATTGTTCCCGTGCTTCTTGCAATCATCCTTTGCAAGGATTTTAGCTTTGGCACGGTACGCAACAAGATTATATGCGGTAATTCACGCCGTTCTATATTCCTGTCTATGTACACGGTATGCGCCGCTGTGCTTTGGGTTGTTGTACTAATGCACGCTTTGCTTATGCTTGCAATAAGCTTGTGCTTCTTCAAATTCCAGCAAGCTCCGTTCACTATGTCGGATTTTTGGTATATTATTGAATCCTTAGCGTTTGAATTTTTAGCGTATATGTTTGTTTCGGCTTTAATTTGCTGGCTTTGCGCTTCAATGAAAAACGTTGGGCTTGTAATCGTGCTGTATATCGCAGGAACAATGGGTATCAGCATAATCACTTCCATTTTAGATGTTGCTACCCAACTGCTTAACGAGTTTGGCGGCAACAAAGCACTAATTGAGATACTAACGTTTATACAAAAAATAAACGTGTTCAACTATCCCGCTGTGATTGCATCAAGCACCTCGTACAGCTTAAAGGATGCGCTATACTTTATCATTCCGCCCGTAGTTATGGGTGCAGGGCTTATAGGCTTAGGGATTAGAAGCTTTAATAAAAAAGACATTAAATAATCAAAAGTAAGCTCCAACAGCACAAAAGCCGTTGGAGCTTTTCATTCATTTCAAACGCGCTTTGCGCCGCAACCGGCACAAAACCTATCACCATCGTTAAACTGCTTTCCGCATTGCACGCAAAATGCACCTTCCCCGCTGCTTATATCAACAGGCTGCGGATTAGCAGCATCCGGTGCGGCGTTTATTGCATAACTCTCGTTGTGCCTTAGAGGCTTTTTGCATTTTGGGCAGTACACAAAGCCATCGGCATACCAAGGGCGAAAATCAAGCTTGTCGTCCATATATTGAACAAGGGTGTGGCATTGATCGCAGGTTTGCTGATATGTAAGCCCGCTATGCCATTGAGCGCGTTTAAATCCCATATTTATCTTCCCTTCTGAAGTGTTTTTCAAATACATTATATCATAAAATACGTATTGTGCAACGGTTTTATTAATTATTTCAAAATTCACCGCATCTATTGCAACCTTGAAGAAACTATGCTAAAATACAGTAAACCACTTTTTTAGAGGAGATTTTAAAAATGGACGTTGTAATTTTCGAGGGTATAATGCTGTTTTGCTTTGGGCTTTCTTGGCCGATATCTGTATATAAAAGCATAACCTCTAAATCCACAAAGGGCAAAAGCGTGTTTTTCCTTTTTGCAATTTTGGTTGGATACATATCAGGTATAACAGGCAAAATAGTTGGGCACGTTACAGGTAAAGCCGATATTAACATCGTTCTTGCTTTATACATAATCAACTTCTTGGTAGTAAGCACCGACGTTGTGCTGTACTTCATTAACCGCAAAAGAGAAAAGAAGGAAGAACAAAACAAGACAAAGTGACAAAATCACAAGGATAATCGGAGAAAAGCGGTATTAAGATGTTAAACAAAAAATCAACAAAGGTAGCAGGCGACCTTATATATACGGTTATGGCGACCGTGGTGATGAACGTTGTGCTGCAGTTAATCGTGTATCCTCTTATAACCAAGTATCACGGTGAAAGCATTACCGGTAATATCCTATATTTTATAGGGGTTATTTACGTAGTTCCTCAAGCCTTTGGCACCGCCATAAGCAACGCCCGTTTGGTGCTTAGAAAAAATACGGACATAGATAATTCCGACATCACGGGAATCATAGGTATATCCTCTGCCCTCTCCGCCGTTATATGCGGTATAATAGGCTTTATCGATAACAAGAACCCTGTATTTGCCGTTGCATTCGGCTTGTTTTCCGTTATATACTTGCTGCGCGCTTATGCACAGGTAGATTTCAGACTAAGCCTTAAATTTAAGGAGTATTTTATTTACTACTGCATAATAAGCGTAGGCTACGTTATAGGCTTGGGGCTTTACTTCCTTACGGATATTTGGCTATTAATCTTCATAACCGGTGAGGTTATGGCGCTTACCTACACCTTCTTTAAGGGAAACATATTCAAAAAAACAGAGAAGCATAATTTAAAGAGAACACTTTATAAAACCTTTACTATGCTTGCCTTCTCTACACTTATAAGGGATTTGGTTTTGCAGTTCGATAAGGTTATCCTTAAAGCATCCGTAGGAAAAGCGGCAGTTACCCAATACCATATAGTATCCCTTATCGCTAAAACAATGCAAATGCTGATACAGCCCATCAACACCCTTATTCTGTCCTATTTGACGGTAAAGGGCACAGCTCTTTCCAAAAAGAATCTGTTCAGGTTTTCCATAGCGGCTTTGGGCTTTGGTGTGATATTCTACGGGATTTCTATAATAGGCACACCCATTTATTTAAAGCTGTTCTATCCGGATATGTACTCCGCCGTTATCGGTTACAACTTTATAGTTAATTTAGGGATTATTTTAGGCTTTATTGCCTCTTTGTTTATGGCTCTTATCCTTTCTCAGGGCAAAACCGCCTTGCATACGACTATTGAAATTTCCTTTGGTGCAGTATATGCGGTTGCTGCTTATTTCTTCATAAACAGCAACGGTATTTTGGGGCTTGCTTACGTAACCATAGCAGTCAATGCCGTTAAGCTTATATTCTCCATAGGCTGTCTTTTTGCACAGTATAAAAAGCAATCTGCGGTACAGGAGGGGCAATAGATGAATTCACGTCAGCTACAATACGCAATACAGTTAGCGGAAGTGTGCAGTTTTTCTCAATTAGCGGACAAGCTTTCAATAACCCAGCCGGCATTAAGCAAGCAAATAAAGCTGCTGGAGGGCGAATTGGGAATTAAGCTTTTTAACCGTGATACTACGCCACTTCAACCTACACCCGCAGGTGAGTATTTTATACGAAAGGCAAAGGAGCTGCTTTACAGCGAAAACCAATTGATTGCTTCCATGGAACAGTTTAAAAACGGTACGGCCGGCAGAATGACCGTAGGCATTTCTCCTTCCAAATGCATCTATCTTATGCCAAGCGTCTTGAAAAAAGTGCAGGAGAAATACCCGAATATACAAATCATTTTGGAGGAAGCACGTAGTGATATTCTTCGCAAGGATGCCGCTGACGGAAAATTTGACTTTGCCATACTTAACCACCCTATAGATGACACACTTTTCGATATATATCCCATAAAACCCGATGGGCTTGTTTTGGCAGTGCCCAACTCCATGCTTGATAAGCTGTCGTTTGCGGAAAAGGACGGTGCTATCGACTTTAAAAGCTGTAGTAAATTACCCTTTATAACCGTAGGCGAGGGGCAAGAGTTGCGGACGATTTTTGACAAGCTGTGCACGGGCGCGGGCTTTTACCCCACAATCGCCGTAGAAATAAAGGGCGGAATAGTTACGGCAAGAGCCTTGATGCTTGAGGGCTTAGGCGCCACGATTTTACCCTTGCAGTTTGCGGAAAAGGCATGCGCAGGTAAGGCGGTTACGTTGTTTAATCTTAAAGAAAAAATAACCACTCGCCAACCGGCAGTAGTTATAAAAAAAGGACAATACGTTTCGGAATGTGCAAAATTCGCCGTGGAAATTCTGACAAAATAAAGCAAATGTAAAACGCTCTATCATTAAGTGAAGAAAAGTCCGAATCGCTTTTACTATTACCTATAACAAAGGGGCTGTCTCAAATTGAAATTTTGAGATGAAACCATATACAAAAGTAACAAAAAAATCAAGGGCAGTTAAATAACGCCCTTGATTTTTTGTTAAGGTTGCACATAGCGTTCACAATTTGTTAATGCTATGAGACAGCCC
>JAZNUB010000033.1:0-64424 GCA_045592105.1 Eubacteriales bacterium
TTGCTCTGCGCTAACGTCTACGCTTTGCTCGGTGCTTATGCCGCTTTGGATATCCACGCTTGCGGCTGTGCTGTTATCGTCTGCCGTTGACGTGCCACAAGCCGTTAAGCAAAGGCAAATACTAAGCGCTGTTAAAATAAATCTTATCTTGTAGCCTTTCATACCTCGCACTCCTTTCGTTCGTTCTGCGTGCGTTTTATTGCTTATATTTTAGCAACTGCTTCTCATTTTGTCAACTCGTTTTTATTTCTCCCCGATATTATTATACAATATTTTGTCGGAATAAAACTCCCTTTTAAAGGTGTTGACAAACGCGTTTTATGTGCTATAATATATATAGAAAGGGTGCTACCGATAGACGGTTTACCCCCACTAAGTTAGGTTAAAAGATCTAACCGCTCAGATTGGATGGCTGGCGGTTATTTCTTTTTGCCAAGAAGTATAATTAATAAAACTAATAAAATTATCAGAGCTATTAAGTAATCCATAAGCAAATCCCCCTTTCGGGGGCAGCATTAAACCGCCTACCGTGTGTATCGTAACACCCTGTCTAACATTATATACGCCTTGGCTTTTTTGTCAAGGCTTTTAAATGTGCTCACGTGAGCACATTCAGACCGCTGACTTTTATCTTTGTCAGCGGTCTGAATCGACAGGTTTCGACCTGTCGATTTTTTATCCATTGCGAAAGCAATGGTATATCATCGCCGTAGGGCGTATATCATCACGCGAAGCGTGTATCTCATCAGCCGTAGGCTGTATTCCGCTTTCGCAATGATGACATACAAGGCTTCGCCGTGATTTGTGCGAGGGTTCAAAGTTATATGAATATTTTGTATGTTATATACAAATTGGCGCAATGGATATTGTAAGCCGTGCCAAAAAAGAAGGATTTGTGCTGTAAATAACTTGAAAAAATGCGTGTGTAGTAATATAATGGGGTATCAGTATTTAAATATTACGTATTAATCAAAGGGGGCTATCTCTATGTCGGCAGCAGAACGAACTTCTATTGAAAAAATCATTGCATCTAATCTATCCCGCAACTATCCTAAAGAGGGTGTTGCTGTTACCAAGCAGGGCATAACCGTTGCGCCCGACCCGTGGATTGCAAAAAAGGGAAAATACTATTACTTTTGCTATTCCGGCGGTGATGGGGTGTACGTATCCGCCGCCGATGGCTTGGATAAGACCGCAACAAACGGCAACAGGGTGTATACTGCGCCTGTGGGCACAATGTATTCTTTGGAATACTGGGCACCTGAGCTGCACTATATAAACGGAGAGTGGTATATATACGTTGCCGCAGATGACGGAAACAACGATAACCACAGAATGTACGTGCTAAAGGGCACCAGCCAAGACCCTACCCAGCCTTTTACAATGGTTGGCAAGATTACGGACAGCACGGACAAATGGGCGATAGATGCAACGATACTGCAAGCAGATGATGGCGGGCTTTATTTTATATGGTCGGGCTGGCCGGGGGACGTGAACTACGTTCAAAACATATATATAGCGAAGATGAGCAGCCCCACGCAGATTGGTAGCGAAAGGGTGCTTTTGTCCACGCCTTCGTACCCGTGGGAAGTGATAGGCATGCCCAACGTAAACGAAGGGCCTGCCGTTTTAACGCATAGCGGCAGATGGGGGAAGATTACGCATAACGGTGTAACGGGCTGGATAAATCTTGATTATACCGAGGTGGTAAACGGCGTTACGGACAGAAGCAATTACAAAGCAAACGTGCAGTACCGCGTTACGGCGGATGCGCTTAGCATAATGGCTTCTCATTCCGCAAACAGCGGCTTGGTGGGTGCTGTGCTTAAGGGCGAGGTGGTTACCGCAACCGCTATCAGCAAAACGTATCATATAGTGTATTCTGCCAGCGGCAGTTGGACGGATGATTATTGCTTAGGCGTTCTAAGTTGCAGTGATGGTAACTTCCTTAACGCATCCTCTTGGGTAAAGAATCCTGAGCCGCTTTTGGTTAAAGCAGAGAAGGCGTTTGGCCCCGGACATTGTAGCTTTACAAAAAGCTATGACGACAGCGAGGATTGGATTGTTTATCACGCTAAATCGGCTTCCGGCACGGGCTGGGACGATAGATCCGTGCGTTATCAAAAGATTAGCTGGAACGGTGATTATCCCGTGCTTTCAACTGCGCCCGCCGTTCATAGCGAGGTTGCAATGAAGTGCGATGGCTTGCGCCGTGTTGACGTAGGCACTAACTTTTATGCCGAAATAGTTCACCAAAGCGGTATGTACGTTACCGCGGCTGGCTCAAGCCTTAAATTAGAAAGCGCGTCCGGTGATAACGGGCTTTGGAAGTTTACAAGGAATATCGACGGTACTTATCTTATAACCTCCGCCGCAAGCGGCGTTGCAATAGACGTAACGGGTGGGGACGGCCACTACAACAACGGAAACGGCGTTGGGCTTTCTGCCGCAACGGGCGACCAACAGCAAAGATGGGGGCTTATGATTGACGATAAGGGCTATTTCCGTTTGAAATCCTTCGGCGGCAAAACCGTGCTTGACCTTTGCGATAACAACGCAGACGCAGGTGCCGGTTTGCATCTGTGGGAAGAGAACGACGGAGATTCTCAAAGGTTTGTGCTTGTTGTTAAGTAATAAGTTGTAGTAAATATATTAGGCAAGGGGCTGTCTCAAATTGAAATTTTGAGATGAAACCATATACAAAAGCAAAAAAATCAAGGGCAGTCAAATAACGCCCTTGATTTTTTGTTAAGGTTGCACATAGCGTTCACAATTTGTTAATGCTATGAGACGACCCCCGTTTTCTAAACTAATTCTTTCTGGAGCAAGCCATTACCAAGGATACTACCCAACCAATAAAGGACCAACCGAGGAATATGTTTAAAACTATGATAGCGCCTTTATTTGGATGCTTTCTGCAAAGAGCTACTATTGTGGGGATAAAGTAAACCGCCAAGCCGATTATTGCCACTACTGCAAACAGTATTATCATAACGATGCTTAAGCCTGCAAAAGCGGTTGCTTCACCCGATGAGTCTGCTACACTAGCCAAATAACTAAGCATATTTAACACCTCTTTTTATCTTGATGCTTTAATTATACTTGAAAAATGAATTTTGTCAAGTATCAAGCATCCTCTGCCCGTGGTGTTGCTATGCGTTTTTGATGTATTTCTTCAGCTTCTTTTTGGTGTTGGGCTTTTTAAAGCAGAAAGCAAGAAACCCAAGCAATGTGCCTGCCGCCGCCGCACCGAAAAGCGGAAGCGGGTACGCTCTATCGCCGCCAAAGCAAAGCGAAAACAGCACAAGCACGCCTGCAAACAACGCGCCGCAGTATACGCCTGTAAGCGCTTTGCCGCCTTGCTTTGCGCCAAGCGCGGTGGAGGTAATTGCCCCTGCAAACACGCATATCGCGGCTACTGCCGTACCAAGCGAAAGCGCGTTGCCCATCTTAATCGCTACCACCGCACCCGCAAGGCTAACCGCAAGGCACGCACCAAGCCCTGCCGCAAGGCTTATAAGCAGTTTTTTTATCAGCGTTTTTTCGCCTTTTGTTTTTCTTTTTGTTGCCGTCATTATAAACACCCCTTTGTAAAAAGGGTATGCGGCGTTAGGCGTTATTATGCAAATATTTCTTTAATAAGTGCCGCCGTTCTTTTGTCCACGCGCGCAAAGCTCATAGCGGGGATGTAGATGCCCTCAAGCTTTTCGTGCAGGCTTCGCGCTTCCGCAAGCGCATCTCTTGCCGCTTCCGTAAGCCCTTTCCGCGCCTTTTCCAAAAACCGCCGTTGATGGCGCGTTCTTCTTATCTGCTCCTTGTCCACAAAGCGTTCCATATTAACCACGTTGCTTGCCGTTTCAACCCCGTCGCCGCAGAACAAAACGCCGCTTTCGTCCATACGCACAGCCTCTATCCTGTGCGGGCTTTGTGCATCGGGCGATATCGTTATGGAAGCCCCCCTGTCCACGCAAGCGGCAAACAGCGCACGGTAAAAGTGGTGCGCTATATCGTATGGGTCGTTTACCGCGTATATCTCGCTTGCGCCGTAGCCATCGGCACTTACCAAGCCCTTGCCGCAAAACGCTTTGCGTGGGCGCAGCCTTATATGCGTTTCGCCCGCCGCCTGCTTTGCCGCTATCCGCTTTGCCGCGCCTTCCATTTTGCCCCAAAGCACAGCGCTGTCCGTTAGCTGTGAAATCTGCATTCTTATGCCGCCTGCCGCCGCAAGCAGCCCGTAAGCTCGCTTGTAGCACGCCTTCTTTTTGTCCGTTAGCTCTATTATCTCCGTAGACCGTTCCCTCAGCTTTTTGGTGTTTAGGTACTCGCCAAGGTCAACAATGCTGTCTACAACCCCCGTATATCTCGGCGCGCGCTCGTGCGGGGCTGTGCCGTCAAGCACGCCAACTCCGCGCTGTCTTAGTATAACACCGTCCAAGCTGTCGGGGTCGGAGGCGCAGTATACCGGCTCCACCGTTTCTCCGCGCCTTTCCGCCTCCGCCGCAACCGCCCTCATAAGCGACGACTTACCACAGCCACAGCCACCCTTTAATATGTATAGCCTGTCTAAGCCCTTGAAAACGGTATCGAAATAGTTTACAAATCCGCGCTCGCCGTTCGCGCCGCCGAAACAACCACCTGTTATAACCATCGTTTCGCCCGTAAATACAGGCGTTCTCCCCCTTTCTGCAACAAAAAAGTAGCTTTTCCGTATTGACACGGTCAAAGCTAATGAGTATAATGTAATATTAGATTATGCGTTATTACGCTGTTTTGACAGGAGAATTATTAAATGAAATTACTTATACTTGCCGCAGGGCAGGGCAAGCGTTTGGGCTGTGAGCAAACGCTTATACCCAAGGTTATGCGTACCGCGCTTGGCAAGCCGCTTATTCAGTACGTTTTAGAGGCGGCGGATTTTGTGCCTGAAAAGGACGTTTGGGTGGTGGTAGGCTTCCAAAAGCAGGTTGTTATGGAGGCGTTCCCCAATCTTAACTTCGCTTGTCAGGAGCAAAGGCTTGGCACGGGGCACGCGGTTATGTGCGCCGCAGAGGCTATGGGTGAGTGTGATGACGATATTATGGTTATCAACGGCGATATGCCTCTTTTCCGTAAGGAAACGCTGAGGGCTATAATGGAAGCGCACAAGCAAAACGGGGCAGCTTGCACTATGGTTACCTTCAACGCCGTTGGGGAGATACCGCCTTTCGGCCATATACTTCGCGATAAGGACGGGTTTGTTGAAGCTATCGTGGAGCATAAGGATGCAACGGAGGAGCAAAAGCTTATCCGTGAGCTTAACGCGGGGCTTTACATATTCCGCGGCAAGGCGTTGTTTGGCGCGTTGCCAAAGCTGCAAAAAAGCGCCGTAAGCGGGGAATACTATTTAACGGACGTGCCCGCCGTGCTTGCTTTGGAGGGTGAAAAAACCGCGGCGTTTATGCTTCCGGACGAAAGTGAAGTGCTTGGCGTTAATACTGTAGAGGATCTTGAGGCTGTTGAAAAAGCATTAAAGAACAAATAATACTAAAAGAAAAGCAGGTAATATATTTTGGTTCGTAACGATTTAAGAAATGTAGCAATAATAGCACACGTTGACCACGGCAAAACCACGCTTGTGGACGGTATGCTTAAATTCAGCGGCACCTTTAGGGAAAACCAAGAGGTTGCGGAGCGCGTGATGGACAGTAACGCGCTTGAGCGTGAGCGTGGTATTACCATACTTGCAAAAAACACCGCCGCTTTTTATAACGGCGTTAAGATCAACATTATAGATACCCCCGGCCACGCCGATTTCGGTGGTGAGGTGGAGCGTATACTTAAAATGGTAAACGGCGTTTTGCTGCTTGTGGACGCGGCAGAGGGCCCGATGCCCCAAACCCGCTTCGTGCTTCAAAAGGCTATCGAGCTTGGGCATAGAATTATAGTAGTTGTTAATAAGATAGACCGCCCCGATGCGCGCGTTTACGAGATTGGGGACGAGGTTTTGGAGCTTCTTCTTGACCTTGACGCTAATGACGACCAGCTTGAAAGCCCCGTGCTTTTCTGCTCGGCTCGTAACGCAACGGCAAGCCTCTCGCCCGACCATCAGGGTGAGGATTTGTCGCCCCTTTTCGACACGATTCTTGAGCATATCCCCGCACCTGAGGGGGACGAAACGGGTGAGGCGCAAATGCTTGTTTCCGCTGTTGACTATAACGATTACGTTGGTAAGATAGCCATAGGCAGGATAGAGCGCGGCGGTATCAAAGTTAAGCAGGACGTGCTTGTGTGCGACTATCACAACGACGTAGCTCCCTACAAGAGCAAGATAAGCGCTATGTATCAGATAGAGGGGCTTGTAAGAAAGCCTGTTGAGGAAGCGCGCGTTGGTGATATAATCTGCGTTTCGGGTATCGAGGATATCAATATCGGTAACACCATCTGCTCTACCGAAGGGGCGGACCCGCTTCCCTTCGTTAAGATTGGTGACCCCACTATTGAAATGACCTTCTCCGTTAATACAGGCCCCTTTGCGGGCAGAGAGGGTAAGTACGTTACCACCCGCCATATAAGAGATTATCTGTTTAAGGAAGCTATGAAGGATATGTCGCTTCGCGTTAGCGAAACCGACAGTGCCGATAGCTACAACGTTGCGGGCAGAGGTGAGATGCACCTTTCCATACTTATGGAGAATATGCGCCGTGATGGCTTTGAGTTTATGGTTAGCACTCCGCGTATTATATATAAGGAGATAGACGGCGTTTTGTGCGAGCCTGTTGACCGTGCGGTTATGGACGTTCCGCAGGATTACGTTAGCGCGGTTATGGAAAAGATGGGCTACCGCAAGGGCGAGCTTGTGGAGATGAACCCCAAGGGCAGCCGTATGCATCTGGAGTTTTTGATACCCACCCGCGGGCTTTTCGGCTATAAGACCGAGTTTTTGACAGATACGCGCGGAGAGGGCGTGCTTAACACCATTTTTGAACGCTACGAGCCTCAAAAGGGCGATATACAAAAACGCTTTACAGGCAGCCTTATCGCTTATGAGGACGGTGAAGCTACCTCCTACGGCTTGTTTAACGCGCAGGACAGAGGGCAGATGTTTATCGACCCCGCAACAAAGGTTTATGCGGGTATGATAGTTGGGCTTTCCCCTAAGGGCGACGATATAGTTGTAAACGTGTGCAAGAAGAAGCACCTTACCGCTATAAGAAGCGCGGGTGCGGACGAAGCTTTAAGGCTTGTTACACCTAAGAAGATGAGCCTTGAGGAAGCGATAGAGTTTATTGCAGACGATGAGCTTATAGAGATAACGCCTAAGTCCATAAGGCTTAGAAAGCGTATACTTGATAACGCAACGCGTATGAAGGAAAAGGCGAAGCTAAAGGGATAGTTTTCCCCACCACTCACTTTGTTCGTGGCGGGGACCCTGAAATATTACCCCCACCACTCACTTCGTTCGTGGCGGGGACCCCGAAGATTACCCCACAAAAATACATTTTTGTGGGGACCCCAAGAATATATTTTTGGCTTTCGTTCGCTCGCGCCTCGCGCCGCTTTGCGGCACTCGCGAAAGCCCAAGGAATATTTTTTGCGGCACATGTCCGCAAAAAATATGAGGTTTATATTTTAGGCTTGGTGTCAACCGCACCAAGCCTTGCTTTTTAATGTCACAGCGGAGTTGTGTATCGTTTCCTATTGACAAACATATAAAACCTATGATACAATATGCGTGCACGGGGCATTAGCGCAGCTGGGAGCGCACAACACTGGCAGTGTTGGGGTCACGGGTTCGAGTCCCGTATGCTCCACCAAACAGTGAAAATCCGAACCTTTATCCAGTTGGAGAAGGGTTCGGATTTTTAGTTATGCTTTGATGGCTCTTTGTAGGTAGTTAGGACAAAAGTTAAAAGGAATATAATGTAAGCAAGCAGTTGCCTTTTGACGACCGCTTGCTTTTTTGCTGGGGGGCGTTCCCTTGATTTGTCAGTAAAGTATATTACACCGGTTTTGTAGTACGTGCACACAAATGTGCATATAAAAAACTTTTTGAAAAAACTTTTTCAAAAATTTTCCGGCTATCGGAGAGGGCAAAGAAAAATCCCCTCTCTGCCGAGAGGGGAAGTCAAGTATGGTTTAGTGTTAAGCGTAAGTTTTTTTAAAGGCTGTCGATAATGCCTGCATCGTATTTAAGAATCATCGCAGCATCAAGGTTGTCTGCAGAACCGTCGTTGTTAACATCGGACCTATCTACGTTGATAGTCTCGATGATACCGGCATCGTATTTCAACACCATTGCAGCATCAAGGTTATCGATGTAACTATCTCCGTTAATGTCACCTAACAAAGTATGAATTTTTACATCATCGGGGAATATAGTAGTATTGTTGTATACTAAAGCATAACTACTCGGTTCAACATCCATCATTTTAACTATTTGTCCATTAAACTCTCTGTTGTTGATAAGTGGTATATTATCCTTGGTGATGGTTCTTAAACGTTCTGTACCGGCCCCATATTCTGTCACGGTATACTCCATAGTTCCTGAATCTGTCGCAATTATCTTAACAGAATATTTTTGGTCAGTAGGAAGAGCGATATATTTTTCACCACCCTCTACAAACACGTCAATCCCATCAGCAACATATTCCTTAATATTATCTACTATTCTTACAACTTCTTTACCGCTTTCGTCACAAACAAATACATTAACAGGACATTTTATGGCAATGACTTTTGTGTTACTTGCCACCGTAGAAGACGAATTGGTGTTGTGGCATTGCAAATTGTCCATTGTTCTTTTTTGAGCCAAAATATCGGTAATCAAACCATCGTAATCATCTCTACTAAATAGTTTAATGATAAGTGAATCGCTTTTTGTTTCGAGCGAATTGACCGTATGTTGCATTATATAACCCTGTGTTGCTTTATGCAAAGCAAACGCATACTCGAAAAGAGAAACTGCATTATCATTTCTATCATTATATAACTTAGACTCATAATGATTTAAAGTGTTAATTATATACTGCGCGAATTCAGACATTGCAACAACTTTGCTCATTTCTGCCGCTTTTCCACTGTTATCACATAGAATATCACTA
Organism: Eubacteriales bacterium; assembly: GCA_045592105.1. Classification (GTDB taxonomy): domain Bacteria; phylum Bacillota; class Clostridia; order Oscillospirales; family CAG-382; genus SIG636. The sequence continues at coordinate 9,081 of JAZNUB010000033.1, forward strand.
ATGCAGATACCTAAAGTCGCACCAGTAGCAACAGCGCCCAACCCTGTACTAATAGTAGAAAAAGCAGTTGTAGAAGAAAGTAATGCTCCAGATTTTAATGTTATATTTCCTATAGCGTTACATATTGAAGATACCACTTGCTTTTTAAATAAAGTATTAAATACATCAAGTGTAATGTCACCAGCCATATCTCGAACTTCATTTAATATTTCAGAAGAATATCCTAAATAAGAATCAACATTTACATAATGATATACAGCATCTTTCAATTTCTTTTCAGAACTTGGAATTTGATTATACAAGTTTTGAATTACTGCTTTAAATTCGTCATCCATATCTTTATATGCATTCAGGACTGAAACACCATCGATGAAATCAGCAATGTCGTTTGTGATATCCACACTTAACTCAAAGAATGAAAAATATTGTTGTGTTTTATCGATTGCCGCAAAAGCAGAGTTGACTTTATCAATACTAACTTTATCTCTAAGTTTTAATACGACAAGATCACGAATTTCATCATGTACATCCATTCCTTCAGTTGTGTATTTGCTCTTTTTTAGCACCTTATCGATTGCGTTGTCTGTTACATTTAAGTATCCCGTGTAGTCATCTTCAACGATTGTTGACACTTCAGACAAAATTGTTTTATAGTTCCCAACCCATTCTTTTACAACGGGGAGCAGTGAAACATGTCCCAATTGCGATGTGTTCATTAATTCAATCAAAATGTCGGCAAACACAACTTCATAATAATTTTCAAAATCAAATGTGGAATACTTTGACCAATTATATTCATCCTCATACCACTTATAGTCACCCGTTTTAAGCGTAACCATTGTTTCGCCGTATATATTTTGTTTTGAAATCTTATAATCCTTATTTGACGATATAAAATCAATATGCTCGTTAGCACTCTTTGTTTCAAGATTTTCAATAGTAAACGAGTACTCGTCCGTTAGGGTTTCAAAACTTTCCGATTCTAAAGATACTGTAACAGTATAATTATTACCGGAAGATGCAACGGTCAAGTTGTTCGGGAAGAGCATTAGAATGTCATCAACCGCCTGTGTTAGAGAAATCGCATCTAAAGTAACAGTATAGGTATTCGTATATGTATCTCTATCAAAAGACAGTCCTGTGCCATTAACCGAAGCAGTAAGAGTTATTGGTTTAATATCCTTAAAGGTTTCTTTTTCTGTATCTTTGGCAATTATTTCATCAATGCCGGATATATTTGCTACAGCTTCTTTTAATTTATTTTCAAGCAAAATATAGATTTCAACACAGTCAGAAATAGAGGATACCTCGCTGTAAAAGCCTCCATCAGCATAATATTGCTTTGTATCATAAGTGCTTGTGTAATTTAAAACGTTAGGATCTCCAACATATACGTGGCAAAATGTGCTCAAGTTAAGGTCATTTTTACTGTTAATTAAAATATGTTCATACCCTTCAGAAAGACCTGTAATTTGGCCATTATCATCAATTTTAATAACTCCTGAATCTTCATAGAGTTCTGCATTCCAATCAATATCAGATGCATTAACAACTTTATCATTAGAATAAACGAGTTCTCCGTTTACATTAGCAACATCACGGCTATGTACATTTAAAGTTTTCGTTTCGCCAATATCAAAAATAACAATTGGTTCTTCAAAGTACCATTGTTTAAATGAACTTCCGGGGTTTATTGGATTTGGTTCAGTGGCGGTTGTTCCCCAATGAACTGTTGCACTACAGTTATCAAGCCAATCTTTATCCCAACCTTTGGGCTGTGATTCGGCTTGGCAATAGATATCTGTGAGAAAATCACAGGCATAAAATGCTCCCAAAACGATTATTGTTACAGAATCGGGAATTTCTATGCTTGTTAGCGAGGTGCAATTTGAGAATGCAGAACGACCGATTGATGTTACAGAATCGGGGATTTCTATGCTTGTTAGGGCAGAACAACCTGCGAATGCATAAAAACCGATCGTTGTTACATAATTAGGAATAGTAGAATTTTTACAACCTGCAATAAGTTTATTTGTCGCAGTTTCAATCAAGCAGTTATCTTTGCTATGATATACTTCATTATTAACATCAACGGTTATCGATGCTAATGATGAGCAACCGGAGAATGGATTCCAATCGATTGCTGTTACAGAAGCGGGAATTTCTATGCTTGTTAGCGAGGTGCAATTTGAGAATGCAGACATAACGATCGTTGTTACAGAAGCGGGGATTTCTATGCTTGTTAGTGAGGTGCAATTTGAGAATGCCCCATGACCAATTGATGTTACAGAATCGGGGATTTCTATGCTTGTTAGTGAGGTGCACCTTGAGAATACACTAGGACCGATTTCTGTTACAGAATCAGGGAGTTCTATGCTTGTTAGTGAGGTGCAATTTAAGAATGCAGAAGAAACAATTGTTGTTACAGAATCGGGGATTTCTATGCTTGTTAGTGAGATGCAATTACAGAATGCCCTATCACCGATTATTGTTACCGAATTAGGGATTGTTATGCTTGTTAGTGAGGTGCAATTATAGAACGCATCATAATCAATTTTCGTCACAGGCAATCCATTGATTTCTGCAAGAATTACCACACTTGTTACCGATTCATCGCAATCGTCAACGTAATATGTATTGTCTTCGCTTAGTGTGTATATTAAACCTTGTGAATCGGTTACCGCAGAAGCCGACAACGTTGAAAGCGGAGCGAGGGAAAGTATCATTACAGCTGTGAGAATAATGGACAGAATTCTTTTCATAATATCATATCTCCTTTTGATTTTTTGCAACATAATCTTCATTATGTTGTATTTGACTTAATTCCTATCAACTGTTAACACAAGCAAACTGTATAACGTAAAAAACGATGGCGCATATTTTTAAACGCTTGCAACTTTTTTCGTAATTAAAAAAAGTGCGCAGTCGAAACCACGCACCGAAAAACGCAGTTTCGCTCATTGTTGCTACACAATTTCACACCTGAACGGATATGACAAGCAAAGCCTACGTTTTTACCAAACGTATAGCCGTTCAAGATTGATAATTGTGTAGCACGAATATTATATCACGAACTGTTTTGTTGTGCAACCGTTTTTAGGTAAAAAATAACAGTTTAAAGCGTTTTTACTATATTTTCAATGATTTAATTCAATTAAGAACAATGCTTTATAGAGAGTTTAATAGAAAAGTTGGATTAAAAAGATTTCAGCCCTTAGGGAGTAAGGTTTTGATGCCTGTCTCCCTTTTCTGTTTTTGGGGCTCGGCGGTGGATTCCTCGGTGGAATAGAATTCGATGATATCGGGTAGAAAAAGACGGGCGAGGGATTTGATAACGTGGTCGGGGATTTTTTCTTCCGCCACATTGCTTTTCAGGTAGCTGCTTAGTCTGTCGCAGAGTATTTTTGCTGTCTGAGAGATTACCGAGCTGTCTAAGGGCCTTGGCAAGGTCATAACCGCCAAGACAAATACACAGCCTAAGATAGCTATAGCAAGCTGTATTACACTGTAGGTGCCGAGGCTGTCTAAGACACCGATTTGTGTGGACAGTACTTGGCTTTGGGGCAAGGTCATAAGCTTGGCTTGGGTATCAAGCAAAGTTACGGATAAAATAATAAAAGCTAAAAACATTGGTTAAATCTCCTTTTCTGTTGGTTGTCGTAATGGCGGAGCGGCTTTGCCACTTTTGCGCCGTTTTTTAAGCCTTCGCATCAACGGCGCTATAAAAAGCCTGTCCGTTGATTCTAGGATAAGTAAAACGCTTTCGTGTACGGTTGCAAGGCTTGCTATGACAAGTGTCATAACGGATAATAAGGTGTTTTTCATACGTGTTTCCTTTCTAAATTAAATCTATCTTACTAAGACAAATGCAGGGCATATAGCTTTGCATTTGTTTTGCTTAATAATCGTAGTCATACTCTTGCTCTGTGGTGCGCCACTCTTCTCGACTTTCCCAGTAGCGTTTCGCTTCCGGTACGTTGTTGTAAAGCTCGTAAAAATCGTTCTCATAATCCTCTATTTCGGATATTGCGGTCTTGAGTTCTGAGCGAGCTTCATCTCTTTCCTTAATCGCTTCGTCCCGTTCCTTTTCTGCTATGTGAAGGCGCTTTTTTAGGTTTTCCACAGTGCTGTTATAAAAGCTTTTTAACTTTTCTTCAATGTCCCTTATCGCGTCACGCGCCCAGTCGTGTAGGGTACGTGCGTTGAGGCATGCTGCGAACTCCTTCAAGGAGAGGATTATCGAATCTTCACCAATCAATCTTTTTTTCGTCTTGGCATCACGCTTTAACTGTTCGGGAGATACAGGCGGTGGGAGTTTCTTATACGCCTCAAGCTGTGCCTTAAGAGGCGCAAGCTCGCTTTCCGCTGAGTCTATTTCTTCGGTCAAGCGAGTGACCTTCCTTTTGCCGTCCTCTATGCTTCTTTCCAAATCCGCTTTGTACTTCTTTGCCACCTTGATGTAGTCATCAACGTTGGCTTTTTCTTTTAGCGCCTTTTGCAAGTCGGCTTCGGCATCGGTTTTGAAGGTTCGGCTGCTGCGACCTCGTTTTGCAAGCTTTTCGGCGGTTTGCTTTTTGTACTCGTCCTCGCCTAACTCTTTCCGTTTTTCTGCTTCGGCGGCTTTGTCGTAGATTTCGCAGTCTGCAACGTCCCATCCCTTGCTTTTCATATAAGCAGGGATTTCTCGGTTAATCTTGTTGAAGAACTTAAGATTATGCACATCTTTGGCGCATAGGCGACCATCGGCTGTCATTGGCTCCCAAAAAATGTGAGCGTGGGCGCCAAGCTCGTCAAAGTGATAGGCAACGCTTTTTATGTTGTGCTCTCCGACGATTTCTGAGAATTTGCATAAAGCATCTGCGAGAAAGCGATGCTGGTCTTGGACGGCCAAGGCGTTCATAAAGGAAGCCGGCGGTTTAATAATAGTCGCAATCATCGCAACGGCATCTTTACGGATTTTTCTGCCGCCTTTTGCGACGGATTCGGCGCTAAGGGCTTTGATGTGTTCTTCCGAATACGCTAAAAGCTCTTTTGCCGATTTGTAACCTACTATAAAGTTTTGACCGCTTAGCGCCCTGTCAATGTCCGGGTCAAGACCGTACCGTTCCTCAAGGGCTTCTTGAGCAACGGATTGAAAACTGCCACAGCTTTTTGATTTAGTTCCAACGTTGTTAAGCTTCAGGGAAGGAAGTCCGATTTTGATACCTGTATTAGATGTGCTCATATAAATGCGCTCCTTTCTTTGACGAGTCCGGGATAAATTTTCTGCATGGCCTCGCCGTACATATTGGTTATTAAAGAAAGGTGGCACCGATAATAGTTTTAGCTAAAAACAAAAACCGCCGTGTTATCCACGACGGCAAAAGAAAGAGAAAGATGAGTTTCGCATCATCCCCTCGTAGATTTATACCATAAGTATGTGCCCTCGTACTTATTGACATAAGTACAGGGCGCAGGGGAGACCCCTACAACCCCCAGCGGGAGACGAAGGAAACGAGGGGAACGAAGGGAACGACGGGAACGAGGAAAACGGGGAAAAGCGGTAAGTGAGGCTTACGCTCTCTTACCGAATATATATGTGTTCGTAGGCTTTGCCGCGAAACACATATATATTACATAACTTTAGCGTTTTTACTCACCAAACACAAATATGTTACACGGCTTCGTTGCTCTGCGCCTACGCAACATATTTCCGTTACACGCCTTCGCCAGCTGTTGCCGCGAAGCACGTATATATTACACGGCTTTGCTTCCCCCCCCGGTAATATGTATGTGTTACAGCGAAACACATACATATTACACAACTCTGCTCAAAACCAAAATGTAAACATTTTATGAACCGAAGCGGCACGGTGGAGGCACCTGGGGATAAAAATGCAGAAAAAGCCTTTGAGTTGGGTCGCACACCTTCACTCGAGGGCTTTTTTGAAAAGTGCTCTAAGACAGCTCGGCTTGACTGCAGACTCGGTTTGCGGTATAATATAGGGAAAAGAGAGCTTTTGAAGGACGAAAACATTATTTTAGCACTAATATTGTAATACATATACAGACGCACAAAAAATATTGCGTTAATAGATGAATGAAAGGTATTTAGATGATGGAAGAAAGAAGAAACGCAGTAATTTATGCAAGGTTTTCCTCCGACAATCAGCGTGAGGAGTCTATTGAAGGTCAGCTTCGTGAGTGCAAGGCTTTTGCCGAGAAGAACGGCTACCTTATCGTAGGCACTTACATAGACCGTGCCTACTCTGCTCGTACCGCTGACCGCCCCGACTTTCAAAACATGATTAAGGACAGCGCAAACAAGTCCTTTGATTATGTTATAGTCTGGAAGCTTGACCGTTTTTCAAGAAATCGCATTGACTCTGCTATGTATAAGAGCATGTTGAAGAAGAACAAGGTTAAGGTCATATCCGCTACCGAAAACATAACGGATGACCCAACGGGAATACTTATGGAAGCCGTACTTGAGGGAATGTCCGAATATTATTCGGCAGACCTATCTGAGAAAATTCTGCGCGGACTTACGGAAAACGCTCTTAAATGCAAATCCAACGGCGGAGCTGTTCCAATTGGATATAAAGTATGCAATCAGTATTATGAGATAGACCCTCTTACTGCTCCTGCGGTGGTGGAGGCTTTTGAAAGCTATGCAAACGGAGCAACGATGCGCCAAGTTGCAGATGAGCTTAACGCAAAGGGCGTGAAGAACAACGTTGGCGGCAAGGTTACCGTAAACGCTGTTGCCCGAATGCTTCACAACCGAAAATATATAGGCGAGTACAAGTTCAGGGACATAATAACCCCTAACGGCATACCTGCGATAGTAACCGTTGAGCTTTTTGAACGTGTACAAAGCAGAATGGAGATAAACAAAAAAGCCCCTGCCAAGCACAAGGCAGAGGACGAGTACATACTGTCGGGTAAGCTGTTTTGTGGCAAGTGCGAAAGAATGATGACTGGCGAAAGCGGCACAAGTCATACTTTGGATGTACACAGATATTACAAATGCTACGGTGTCAGAAAGCACTTTTGCGATAAGAAGACGGTCAAGAAGGATTACATCGAGAACCTTGTTATAAAACATATACAAAGCATCATGTTCGATGATAAGCTGATTGACCTCTTGGCTGATGACGTTTTAGAGGAACTAAACAAAGAAAATACTGTTATTCCTATTTTGAGAAAACAGTATTCTGAGACAGCTAAAGGCATCGAAAACATCATCAATGCCATACAGCAGGGGATACTTACCCCGTCAACCAAACAAAGGCTTGAGGAATTGGAAAGAGCCAAAACAGAGCTATCTATGCAAATAGCTAAGGAGGAAATGAAAAAGCCGGCTCTTACAAAAGCAATGGTTGTGGAATGGTTTACAAAGCTTAGAAAGTTTGACATCACCAAAACCGAACACCGCAGAAGATTGGTTGACGCTTTTATCAACGCAGTTTTCCTTTACGATGACAGAATAGTAATTGTGTTCAATTACAAAGACAGCGCAAAAACAACGTCCCTTGAAGACGTAACCGCTTCTCCCATAGGTTCAGATTTAAACACGGACGCTCCACCAACAAAAACAGAACATTTGTCTACCGACAAATGTTCTGTTTTTGTTTATCCAAGCCGCAGGCTTGGCATATCATCAGTCCCTGCGGGGCTGGATATCATCACGGCAACGCCGTGTATCTCATCACGCGCCAGCGTGCATTTCCCTGCGGCTTGATGAGATACAATGCTCCGCATTGATGATATACCGCAACAAGTTGCGGATGATATACACGCCTTCGGCGTGATTGAGACGTGAGTTGGCGAAAGTTCTTGAAGTAGCCTATAAAATATGATATAATCCCCTCGAAGGGAGTGATTATATGGCCAAAAACTATTTATTGATATATTCAGAACAGCTTGCGACCGATATGGAATTACTTTGTCAAAATATAAAAGCTCCTTCCAACACTCTTTTCCAGATCCGAAAAAGTTCAAGTAGTGTGTACGCAAATATACGTGAGGCAAATTACGGACAGAGCAAAGCAGATATGCTTTCAAAATTTGAGATCGCGCTAAAAGAATGTAGCGAAACTGAGGGGTGGTTACAGCTACTATTCAACACAAACAGCATTGATGAAGAAACGTATAAAAACCACAGAAATCTTTGCGGACGTATCAGACGAATGTTGATTGCGAGTTGTAAAACCTTGAAGGAGAAAACGAAATGAACAATACGAAATGGACAGAGATATTCAAAGAATTTTATTATGGCATTGAATGTGCAGAGGATGAAAATTTAAGAAACATACTGATTCCATGGACAACCAAAACGATAAATGGCTATATATACTCTGATACGACATGGACGCATTTTGGCGTTGATATGGAATATTCAAAAGAGATAGAATGGTTAAAAATTGATTTAACTCCTATAAACAAAGAAATTGTGATTGATATTTTGAAAAAAATTCATGTTCCCGGCGAGGTATTTGACGATTGTGTTTATGTATACGGCTATCGAACAGATGTTGACTACATATAATAATATACAATTCATTTGGACACCTTATGTTCGAATCCCCCCGTTTAGACATCTTTTATCACGTTTAAGGCAACAAAAACGCAATTTTGTCTACCGACAAAGGTGCGTTTTTTGGATGATATTTGCCTGCGGCAAATGATATTGGCTACGCCAATGATGACGGCTTCGCCTAATGATGTGTGGCTTCGCCGCAGTTTGAGGCAAACATCGCATCATTGCGGAACGAAGTGGAGCAACATCATTTTTAGCAAAGAGAAAAACATCATATCGCCGTAAGGCGTATATCGTCACGCGAAGCGTGTATCTCATCAGCCGTAGGCTGTATTCCGCTTTCGCGATGATGATATACAATTCCTGCGGAATTGATGATATACACGGCTTTAGCCTTGATTTATTGGCAAAAGCGCGATATAATGAAGCCAAGGGAGGCGGTGAAATAATGAATACACAGATGTATTCCAAGGAAAACTTTTTAGAAATGGATCCTATGCATGATTCATACGCTTCAAAAATACATGTTTTAAATAACACTTTGATCATTACATATGATGAGCTTGATAAGTGTGTGCAAAATGCTGATGGATCACCTTGTTATAAATATAAACGCTTAGTTATAAAGTACGAATTTGACTCTTTCTGTGATGCAAAATTATACTATGGTAAAAACAAATATAAAATCATTGACTTGCAAGAACAAATAGGGATATTTAACAAACTGATGGACGGCTGTGTATTTATGTCGTATAAGTATGCAGTGGATTGCTGTAAAGAAATAACCTTGGATTTTAACATAAGAAAAAGGCGAAAAGATAGGTTTTTACACAATAAATATTGGGGTGTAGAAATAAGTCTGGATGCTACAATGGTTACATATGATTGGATGTAATCGTTAAATTGGTATACACCGTTTTTGTTTTTACCCCTGTTTAGATCTCTTTTTGCCCATTTATCGCGCTTCGGGCGATTTTATTGAAATATGCAGTAATTCGTGGTATAATCAGTTCGATAAATAAGAATTTGTGGGTATAATTATGAAACTGACAAAGAGAAACATCGTTGTTTTATGTTGCTCACTTGTATTGATATGTGCAGTCACATTCAGCGCAAGATTCATAAAATACATAGACATAACTGCACTTAAAATAATAACTAAAGTTTTCCTCAATCTGTTAAATGGGCTTATCGCATTTATTGCAATGAAACTAACGGATATGAAAATCGAGATTGACCTCAAAAACAAACGTCAATATTTGATTGGTATTGCGATTGCACTTGTTCTAAGTGTTGTAATTGCCGTTATTCCTGCTCTTTGCGGTTTTTCGTTGGTAGGAAATCATGCGGATTTTTCGTGGTTTGTACTCATCTATGATTTGTTGTTCCTTTTGTTAATTATAGGTCCGGTAGAAGAATTTATATTTCGTGTATATTTGCAAGATGCCTTTGTAAGTTTCTTTGAAAAGAATAAGTGGCTTGGGATTGTAATCGCATCATTCCTGTTCGGATTGTTTCATATCATCAACGGAAGTATCATTCAGGTACTGTTCACATTTTTTATAGGACTTGTATTTGGTTTTGCAAAACACAAAATTAAGGATTGCGGTTATGTAGGTGTTGCTTTCGGGCACGGATTATATGACTTTTTGAATACCCTTGTGAGAATGTTTATCGTTTGACAAATTCGGGGTTATAGAACAATTTGCTTTTTTCATATATATCGTGTTGTTATTATTGCATTTTTGCGGAATATATTGTATAATACGTTTATTGATTAGTAGTTGATAATAAAAACATTCAGAAAGGAACTGATATTATGGGACTTATTAAAGCAGGTATAGGTGCTCTCGGCGGCACATTGGCAGATCAATGGAAGGAGTTTTTCTATTGCGACTCACTTCCTAACGACGTGCTTGTAAGAAAAGGACAAAAGAGAACCAGCAGCAGATCCTCCAACACCAAGGGCGAGGACAATATAATTTCCAACGGTTCAGGCATTGCCGTTGCAGACGGTCAGTGCATGATAATAGTTGAGCAGGGCAAGATAGTGGAAGTATGTGCAGAGCCCGGTGAGTTCACATACGATACTTCAACAGAGCCTTCCATATTCTCCGGCAGCCTTGGCAAGAGCATAATTGACACGTTTAAGACCATCGGCAAGCGTTTTGCATACGGCGGCGACACGGGCAAAGACCAAAGAGTGTATTACTTCAACACAAAAGAAATACTTGGCAACAAGTTTGGTACTAAAACGCCTATAATGTTTGAGGTTGCAAGCAAGGCGCTTGCCTTTAGCAAAACCGTTGGCATCCGTTGCAACGGCATCTACTCCTATGAGATAAGCAACCCCTTGCTTTTCTATACCAACGTATGCGGCAACGTAGAAAACGAATACACGAGAGATCAGATAGACGAAACCTTGAAGACAGAGTTTATCTCCGCCCTTCAGCCCGCATTCTCTGCATTGACGGCGTTGGAGCTAAGACCTGCACAGATACCCGGCAAGGTAAACGAGCTTAAGGCGGCAATGAATGAGGCTCTTAAAGCAGAGTGGGAGGACAGCCGCGGTATAACCATAGGTAAGATAGCGCTTAACCCCATAAGCCTTGCAGACGAGGATATGAAGGCGCTTAAGGAAATGGAAGATGCGGCTCTTATGGGCAGCAGCGGCTTTATGATGGCAGGCAGAATGACCAATGCTACTGCTGATGCGATGAACGCAGCGGCTAACAACTCTGCCGGTGCTATGACGGGCTTTTTAGGCATGGGCATGGCAAGTAACGCAATGGGCGGCGGCTTTAACGCGGCACAAAACTTTTACAATATGGGTATGCAACAGCAAGCTCAGCAGCAACAGCAGGGGGTAGTAAACCCTGCGATTCAAAGAGATATGGAAGCAGGCAAAGGCGCCATGGGCTGGAAATGCGCTTGCGGCGCAACCGTAACGGGCAATTTCTGCCCCGAATGCGGCGCAAAGAAGCCTGAGCCTAAGGTTGAAGGCGGTTGGAAATGCGCTTGCGGCGCTACACCTACGGGTAAGTTCTGCCCCGAATGCGGCGCACCAAGGCCCGCAGAGGTTGAGGGTTGGACCTGCTCCTGCGGTGCAGTAAACAAGGGCAAGTTCTGCCCTAACTGCGGAGCGAAGAAGCCCGCGGGCGTTCCTCAGTACAAGTGCGATAAGTGCGGCTGGGAGCCCGAAAAGGGAACAACTCCCCCTAAGTTCTGCCCCGAATGCGGAGACCCCTTTGACGGTGGCGATATAGCTTAATATACGTTTAGGGCAGAGGTATTAGGTTTATGGATTGGAAACAGGCGTGGCATTTCTTGTTTGAGCTTGGTGCCTCTTGGGGTATTAAGCTGTTAGGCTCCATTGTTGTGCTGCTTGTCGGCTTAAAGCTTATAAAGTGGGTAAAAAAGTGGATAAAATCCACCCATAAGCTTATTAAGATAGATGATAGCGTGCGCTCGTTTCTTGTAAGCTTCACGGGGTTTGCACTTTACACGGTGCTGTTTATTACCGTTGCGATGATGCTGGGGATACCCGCAACCTCGTTTCTTGCGGCGATAGCCTCTTGCGGGGTTGCAATAGGGCTTGCTTTGCAGGGTGCTTTAAGCAACTTTGCGGGCGGGCTGATGATATTGATATTTAAGCCGTTTAAGGTTGGCGATTATATCACCACGGCAGAAACAGCAGGAACCGTGATTGCCATAACGGTTGTTTATACCGTGCTTAAAACGCCTGATAACAAGGTTATAACCGTGCCCAACGGCACGCTAACAAACACCGTGGTGGAAAACTATTCCGCGGTGGAAAAACGCAGGGTGGATCTTAACTTTAACACCTCGTACTCTTGCGATGTGGACAAGGTGAAGGAGCTGATTTTGCGCGTTATAAGCAGCCATCCGCAGGTGCTTAACGACCCTGCGCCGTTTGCTCGGCTATCAGAGCACGGGCAAAGCGCGCTTGTGTTTACCGTGCGCGTTTGGTGCAAAACGGAGGACTATTGGAACGTTAGGTTTGACCTTGTGGAGGACGTGAAGAAGGCGTTCGACGCAAGCGGAATAGTAATACCGTATCCGCAGATGGACGTGCATATTAACAAGTATTAATAATGGGGATGTAAAAATGCCGGAACCCTACGCACCGCAACAAGGTTTAACTTTAAAATAAAGCCTTGTACTTAAATTGTAGGGCAACGCATCTTGTATTTTAGTGAAGTTTTGTCACTCGGCAAACTTAGTTGGGGCTGTATCAAATCGTTCGATTTGATACAGCCCCTTTTGTGTTTTATAAAACTAACAACCTTTAATAAGAAGAAGTGGAAGCTACTACTATTAGAATAAAATAAAAGAACAAAACAAGCAGCGAAACAGCCGACAATATAACACCAACTAACGCCTTGCCCTTGCTTTTGCCCGCTTTAGAGGACTGAAGGGTGCCGATTATACCGAGAATAAGGCCGGGTATTGCAAGGAAAAGGGAAAAAATATTGTAAATAGGTATCCAGCAGAAAACAACGGCGATTATGGAAAGTATCATAGATGCAATGCCTTTGCCATTGCCGGGGTTAGGTTCGTTTACAGGCTGAACGTATTGATATACAGGCTGTTGATACGTGGGTTGTTGATACGCAGGCTGCTGGTACGCGGGCTGCTGGTACGCGGGCTGCTGATACGCAGGCTGTTGGTACGCAGGTTGCTGCTGGGTGGGCTGCTGGTACGCGGGTTGAGACTCTTCTTTCTTGGGCTGGTTTGTTTGGATCGGGTTACCGCAATTGCCGCAAAAAGCAGCGTTTTCGTCACACGGGTTACCGCATATTGGACAATACATATTATAATCCTCCTATAAGCTTTTAATTATGCACATTATAACATAAAGCTTTTGAAATATCAAGTATTAATCGCCACAATAAAAATATGGAGCTGTGAAACTACAGCTCCAATTTATTGTTGGGGTGATTTTTACAGTACGAAGTGCGAAGCCAAAACCTCAACGCCGCTTTCCTCTATAAGCTTATCAAGCTCGGCATACGGCTTTTCCTCGGTTATAACGGCGTACTCACCGCCGTCAAGCTCCGTAACGGTGCCAAGTGCCTTTGCCTTGCAAGCACAGCCCTTAACGCGAACGTATAGCTTAACGGGTGCTTCGTCCAGCGGAAGGGTAAAGCCCTCCTCCGCCTTTTCTCTGGGCGTTTCTGCAACGGGGCAACGGATAGCACAGATAATGTCCGCAACAACGGCGCTTGCCGTGGGCAGGCTGCCCGCACCGCGGCCGTAGAACACAAGCTCATCCACCATATTGCCCGTAACGGCTACCGCGTTGAACACGCCAACTGTGTCCGCAATAAGGGTGCCCTTTGCAACCAAGTGAGGCGCAACCATAAGGCTTGCCTTGTCCCCACACTTCTTGGCAACGCCAAGCAGCTTTATAGCGTAGCCCGCTTTGTCTGCGGCAGAAATATCCTCCGCCTTGATATCGGTTATGCCCTTGCAAAGTGCCGCCGCCTCGGTAGGGATATGCTTGCCGAAGGCGATACCGCCAAGTATGCATATTTTACGCAACGCGTCCAAGCCCTCAACGTCCGCAGAAGGGTCACGCTCTGCATAGCCTCTATCCTGCGCGTCCTTTAGTGCGCTTTCGAAGGATGCGCCTTTTGTAAGCATTTCGGTAAGAATATAGTTGGTTGTGCCGTTTAGTATACCCGCAATGCGTGTAACCTTATTTGCCGTTAAGCAGTTTATAAGCGGGTTGATAACAGGGATACCGCCGCCAACGCTTGCCTCGTACAGATAGCACACGCCGTTGTCCTTTGCGGCTTTAAGCAACACGTCCCCATATTTGGAAACAACCTCTTTATTAGAGGTAACAACGCTTTTGCCTGCCTGCAAAGCCTTTAAAGAGAAGGTAAAAGCAGGCTCCGCCCCGCCCATAGTTTCAACAACAACGGAAACGCTTTTATCGTTAAGTATTTTATCGTAATCAGCAGTAACCTTATCGGCAAGGTCGTGCCCTTCAAAGCTGCGTTTATCCAAAACGTGAGCAACGTTTATAAGCGTGCTACCGTCCCCACCCAGCTTTTTAGAGATGGCGCAAGCGTTATTTTTAAGCACCTCGTATACGCCGCCGCCAACAACGCCCATACCGAGTATAGCAATATTAAACATTTTATACATCCTCCATGCTTATTTATAACTATAATAACATAGTAAAAGCATCTTTGCAATAGTAAGTTTTTGATAAAAAGGGCGCGCGGGTATTGATTTTTTACAGTAATTGGTATACAATATCAATTTAGAGAGGTATGTGCTATGACAGAACTGCAAAAAACACCACAGGCTGTAATTGAATACTTAAAAGCCAAAGCGAAAGACGGTAGCGATTGGCTTGTTATTGCGCGTGCAGATCTTGGGCGTGACCTTTTCCCGAAGGACGTGTGGGTTCTGTTGACGAAAAGCCGTCTTTATATAGCGGAGGGCGTTGTTGCCGTAAGCCGCGCGGGCGGCTTTAGCAAGCAAAGCAGTACCTGCTTTAAGGAAAGCTTTTTTAAGGAATACGATGTTAAAACGCTTAAGCGCTTCCGTATGGAGGAGCAGGTTTCCGGCGGTATGTTTACCTGCCTTTGCGATGATAAGCCGGAGCTGCTTTTTAACTACACGGGAAGCTGTAAGCATGACGTGCGCTTGCTGCGTGACGTGCTTAAGGAGCTTTGCGAGAACGACAAGTTTAACGAGGAGAAGCTTAAGGCGGATATAGGCGAGTTGCCGTATTGCCCCAAATGCGGGCGCAGGTATCCCGACCCGAAGCGCAAGGTTTGCCGCTTCTGTATGGATAGGAAGGGGCTAACCAAAAAGCTTGCGTACTTCTTCGTGCGGTACAAGGGCTACATAGCAATGATTATGCTTACCATAGCCATGATAACGGGCATTGGCTTGCTTGTGCCGCAGATATCCGCAAGGATGTTTTATAACGACGTGCTTACCGTAGGCGGCAAGCATTACGGCAGGATATGGTACGTTGTGGGGCTTATCGTGGGCGTGCGCTTTATATCGCTTTTGGTGAACCTTATAAACTCCGTTATCTCCGCACGCGTTTCCACGCGGGTTATTTACGACCTTAAAAACACGATATACAAAGCTATATCAAGGCTTTCGTTAAGCTTTTTCTCCTCCCGCCAAACGGGCGGGCTTATGACCCAGATTAATAACGATGCCAACACCATATATTGGTTCTTTTGTGACGGGTTTCCGTACCTTGTAACCAACCTTATACAGCTTGTGGGCGTTATGGTAATAATGCTGTTTACAAACCCCTTGCTAACGCTGTATACCTTTATAACGGTGCCAGTGTTCTTTTTGCTGTATAGGTCTGTGTTCGTGCTGTTTAAAAAGCTGCACGCAAAATCCTATTCCAAAAAGCGTTCTATGAACTCGCTTATATCGGATGTGCTTAACGGTATGCGCGTGGTTAAATCCTTTGCAAGGGAGGATTTGGAGGTAAAGCGTTTTGATGCGCGCAGCCAAGCCACGGCGGATGCGGATACCGAGGTTAGCGTTACCGCAAGCCGCACCTTCCCGCTTTTGGGCTTCCTTTTGCAGGCAGGCTCGTTTGTGGTGTGGGCTGTTGGCGGCAGGCAGGTTATTGAAAGCCAAGGGGGTATGAACTACGGTGACCTTATGGCGTTTGTTGCCTACGTTTCTATGGTGTACGCGCCGATAGATTTCTTTGCAGACGTTGCCAATTGGTGGACGGAGTGCCTTAACGCGCTTCAACGCTTATTTGAGATAAACGACGCCGTGCCCGACGTTGCAGAAAAGGAAGGCGCGCTGGTGCCGGACGTTATCAAGGGCGACGTGGAGTTTGACGGTGTTTATTTTGCCTACGAAGAGGGGCGCGACGTTATTAAGGACGTTAGCTTTAAGGTGCCGCACGGTACAACGCTTGGCATAGTTGGGCACACAGGCGCAGGCAAAAGCACGCTTGCCAACCTTTTAACAAGGCTTTACGACCCTCAAAAGGGTACGGTGCGGATAGACGGGGTGGATTTAAAGGAGCTTTCCTTTAAGGCACTACGCGGAAATATTGCGATAGTATCGCAGGAAACCTACTTGTTCCGCGGCACTATAATGGAAAACATCAGATACGCGCGCCCCTCCGCTACGGAGGAGGAGGTTATTGCCGCATCCAAGGCGGCATCCGCGCACGATTTTATTATTAAGTATCCGGATGGGTATCAAACTATGGTAGGGCTTGGCAACAAGGATTTGTCCGGCGGTGAGAAACAGCGTGTTTCCATAGCGCGCGCCTTGCTTACCAACCCGAAGATACTAATACTTGACGAGGCTACAGCCGCTATGGATACCCAAACGGAGCGGCAGATACAAGCCGCGCTTAACAACGTAACCCGCGGTAGAACCACTATAATCATAGCGCACCGCCTATCCACGCTTAGGGATGCGGATAAGCTTATAGTTATAGAAAAGGGCGCGGTGGTTGAAAGCGGCACGGCAGAGGAGCTTTTGAAGGCGAAGGGCGTATACTTTAAGCTATACAAGCTTCAAGCAGAGGCTTTGAAAACCGTTGGTGTGGAATAGGAGGAAAAAACAATGGCACAATCGTTTACAGAGCTTGTTGATATTATATATTTCACGCCCGAAAACGCAAAGCTTTACGAAACGGAAAACGGCTTTGCGGCACTTAACGCGTTTATCCCACCCGTTAATAAGGACGATCTTGCAATAGAGGCAAAGGACGCGGAGCAGGGCAACAAACAGCCTGTTTGGCAGGACCTTGGCAGGGTTTTGTTCCATCGCGCGTTCCCGTTTGAGAAGCCTAACGAATTTATCTCCGTTCAGGACGAGGACGGTAAGGAGTACGGCATTATCCGCAACCTTGCGGATTTTGACGGTAAGGGTAGGGAGATAGTTGAAAAGGCGCTTAACCGCAAGTATTTCTGCCCTGAGATAAAGCGCATACGCAAGCTGCAGGAGCAGTTTGGCTATTCCCTGTGGGAGGTGGACACAAGCGTTGGCGCTATGGAGCTTGTGCTTAAGGACACCTTCGGCAGTATAATAAGGATAAGCGATACGTATTTGATAATAAACGATATAAGCGGTAACCGCTACGTTATACCGGACGTTTCGGCTTTGGACAGAAAAAGCTACAGGAAGATAGAGCTGTATTTGTAAGTTAAATTAAAAGGAAAAAACAGTATGGGCAACCCTTTTTCCAAACGCAAAAGAAAAAACGTGATATCGCCACAGCGCCAAGCCGTGCGGCAAAGCCTTAAGGCTTTAGCGCCGCAGGGTGAAAGACCTGTGTCCATATCGGAATATAACCTAAGCTTTGACAACAAGCCCATAAACGGCGCGCTTGCGTTAACTATGGACACGGTTTATCTTTTTGATGACTTGCAGGGCGCAAGAAAGCTTGCGGTAAGCGAGCTTAAGGATATTAAAACCGTGCAGTACGTTGGCTGTATAGCCGTGGAGTACGGAGAGGGCGCGGGCAAGGCAGAGCTTTGCCGCAGTGATATGCACAACGCGGAAAATCTGCGCCGTTTCGTTAAACGCGCCTTGGCTATACAAGAGGGCAGGGTGTTTGATAAATCCGTGCCCGAAAAGCAAACGCGTTGCCCCAAGTGCGGCAAGCCCTTTAGACCGGGCAGCAGCAAGTGCGATATGTGTACGGACAAAAAGGGGCTGTACCGCAGGCTTTTAAAATACGTTAAGCCCTATGCGCTTCCGTTGGGGATAGCGGTGTTCCTTTATTTTGCAAACAGCCTTATCAGGCTTGTAGAGCCTGAGCTTCAAAAGCGATTGGTGGATGAATGTATAAACGCGGGGCTTCCCTTTTCCGAGGTTAGCACAAAGTTTTATTCTCTTATCGCGGCTATGATTCTTTGCGGGCTAACGGTTGTGGGCGTAAGGGTTGTACGCAGTATTATAATGGTAACGGTTGGTAACAAGGTTG
This sequence comes from Eubacteriales bacterium, assembly GCA_045592105.1. Lineage (GTDB taxonomy): Bacteria > Bacillota > Clostridia > Oscillospirales > CAG-382 > SIG636. Next base: position 27,575 of record JAZNUB010000033.1, read on the forward strand.
CCGTTAAGCTTAGAGAGCTTGTGTTCAGCAGTATACCCAAGATGTCGCTTGGTGATGTGCATCGCCGTACCGCGGGTGAGCTTATTACGAGGATAACCTCCGATACGCAGGTTTTAAAGGAGTTTTTAACAAACCTTGTGCCGGAGCTGTTTCAGTTTGGGTCGCTGATAATTGCGGTGCTTGGCATACTGTTCTTTATGAACTGGCGGCTTGCCGTGTTTATTGTTATACCGATACCGCTTTTGCTTGTTGTTTTCAGGATGAGCAGGCGATATATGCACAAGATATACCACCAGCAATGGCACGCTAACAGCGATGTAAACACCGTACTGCACGATGTATTTTCCGGAATCCGCGTAGTTAAGGTTTTCGGTATGGAGCAGGTAGAAGTGGAGCGTTTTGACAAAGCCGTTAAGAAGGAGGCGGATATAGCCTTTCGTAACGAGGTGCTTTGGCAACTTCTTATGCCCACGGTAAACTTCTTTATGCGTATTGGTGAGTACGCCGTGCTTATCATTGCGGGCAACCTTGTAATAGAGGGCGGCTTAACCGTTGGCGCGGTACAACAGCTAATAACCTACACGGGTATGGTGTACGAGCCGTTGCGCTGGCTGGCAATGGTGCCGCGTAGGCTAACGCGCACGGCAACCTCTATGGCGAAGGTGTTTGAGATAGTGGACGAGGAGGTTGGCGTTAAAGAGGCAGAGCAGCCCGTTGAAAAGGAAATCAACGGCAACATAAACCTAAAAAACGCGTTCTTCGGCTACAACAATTTGGAATACGTACTTAAAGATGTAAACCTTGATATTAAAAAGGGCGAGATGATAGGCATTGTAGGGCGAAGCGGCGTTGGCAAAAGCACGCTGATAAACCTTGTAATGCGTTTATATGATTTGGACGAGGGCATGCTGGAGATAGACGGCGTGCCGATAGGCGATTACAGCCAGCATTGCTTGCGCTCGCAGATAGGCGTGGTATTGCAGGAAAGCTTTTTGTTTAAGGGTACGGTGGCGGCAAATATCTCCTACGGTATGCCCAACGCCGATTATGACGAGATAATCCGTGCGGCAAAGGCAGGCGGCGCGCACGAGTTTATTATGCGTACACCCGATGGGTATAACACTATGGTTAGCGAACGCGGGCAAAGCCTGTCCGGTGGGGAACGCCAGCGCGTACAGATAGCGCGCGCGGTGCTGCGCAACCCAAGGATATTGATATTGGACGAGGCCACGGCTTCGCTTGACACGGAAACCGAAAAGCAGATACAGGATAGCATAGCCGCACTAACCAAGGAGCGCACCACGCTTGCAATAGCGCACAGGCTATCAACGCTTCGCAACGCAACGCGTATAGTGGTGCTTGAGAAGGGGCGCATAGAGGAGATAGGCACGCACGAGGAGCTTATGAAAGCGCGCGGCAGGTATTTTAAGCTTGTTATGGCACAGCGCGGTATCTCTAAGATGAGGCACCAATAGCTGAAAGGAAGGTATTGGCAATATGAAGATAACAGTAATAGGCTGTGGAAGATGGGGTTCTTTTATCGCCTACTATCTTAATTTGATAGGCAACGACGTAACCATAGGCGCACAGCCGAACGATGAAGCGGCTAAAGAGTTTGCAAAAAGCCGTTTTAACGGCACGCTTACAATGCCTGAAACGGTGCCGTTTGTGTTTAACGTGGGGGAATCCGTTAAAGAGGCGGAGGCGGTTGTGTTCTCCGTGCCTTCACAGAGTCTGCGCGGCTTGCTAACGGAGCTTGGCGAGAGCGCTATGGCAGGCAAGGACATCATACTGTGTATGAAGGGCTTGGAGATAGAAACGGGCAAGCGATTAACGCAGGTGGTGGAGGACGTGCTTCCCAACAACCGCGTGGCTGTTTGGGTAGGCCCCGGCCACCCGCAGGAGTTTGCGGACGGTAAGCCCAACTGTATGGTTATAGACAGCGCGCATCCCGAGCTTACAAAAAGCTTGGTTGATAGCTTTACAAGCGAGCTTATCAGGTTTTACTACGGTAACGACCTTATCGGTAACGAGATAGGCGCGGCAACCAAAAACGTTATAGGCATAGCCGCAGGGCTTTTGGACGGTGTGGGCATCCCCTCGCTAAAGGGCGCGCTTATGACGCGAGGCACAAGAGAGATAGCGCGGCTTATAGAGGCGTTGGGCGGCAACGGGCTTTCTGCCTACGGGCTTTGCCATCTTGGGGATTATGAGGCAACGGTTTTCTCCAAGTTTAGCCACAACCGCCATTTTGGCGAAAGCTTTGCCAAGGGCGAAAGCTACACCTTGCTTGCAGAGGGTGCGTATACCGTTAAGGCGGTAATGCGTATGAAGCAGCAGGCGGGCGTGGAGCTTCCTATATGCACCGCGGTTTACGATATAATCCACGGCGGCGCAGACCCTAAGGAAACTCTAAACAGCCTGTTTTCCCGCACCATAAAGAAGGAATTTGAATAAAATAACATAAAAAAGAGGTAGTTTTATGATGAAGAACACCGAAAAGACAATGGAAAAAATCGTAGCGCATTGCAAAAACCGCGGCTTCGTATACAGCGGTAGCGAAATCTACGGCGGCCTTGCAAACGCGTGGGACTACGGCCCTCTTGGCGTTGAGATGAAGAACAACCTTAAAAGGGCGTGGTGGAAGAAGTTTGTGCAGGAACGCTCTGAAAACGTTGGGCTTGACAGTGCTATTCTTATGAACCCCAAGGTATGGGTAGCATCCGGCCACGTTGGCGGCTTTTCTGACCCGCTTATGGATTGCCGTGGCTGTAAAATGCGCCACAGAGCAGACAAGCTTATCGAGGATTACGCCGCACAAACGGGCGAAAGCGTAAACCCCGGCGCTATGAGCTTTGATGAAATGGCTCAGTTTATCAAGGATAAGGGCATCACCTGCCCGCATTGCGGCAAGGCTGATTTTACCGATATAAAGAAGTTTAACCTTATGTTTAAAACCTTCCAGGGCGTAACTGAGGACAGCGCGGCAGAGCTTTATCTCCGCCCCGAAACAGCGCAGGGTATATTTGTAAACTTCAAAAACATCCAGCGCACCACAAGAAAAAAGCTGCCCTTTGGTGTTTGTCAGGTTGGTAAGTCCTTCCGTAACGAGATAACCCCCGGTAACTTTATCTTCCGTATCCGCGAGTTTGAGCAGATGGAGATGGAATTCTTCTGCAAGCCCGGTACCGACCTTGAGTGGTTCGCTTTTTGGAAGGATTATTGCGCGCAGTTCCTTTACAGCCTCGGTATGCAGGCTGAAAACCTTAAGCTTCGTGACCACGACCCCGAGGAGCTTTGCTTCTACTCCAAGGCAACAACAGACTTTGAGTATCTGTTCCCCTTCGGCTGGGGCGAGCTTTGGGGCATAGCAGACCGTACCGATTACGACCTTAAACAGCACACCGAGCATAGCGGCGAAAGCCTTGAGTATTTCGACCCCGAAACCAACGAAAAGTATATCCCCTACGTTATAGAGCCTTCTCTTGGTGCGGACAGAGTTATGCTTGCCTTCCTTGTAGAGTCCTATGACGAAGAGGATATCGGCACGGCTGAAAAGCCCGACGTTAGAACGGTTATGCATTTGCATCCCGCAATTGCACCCTTCAAGGCGGCAATTCTTCCGCTTTCCAAAAAGCTTTCTGATAAGGCTATGGAAGTTTACAACCGGCTTTCCAAGGACTTTCTTGTTGATTTTGATGATACAGGCTCTATCGGCAAGCGTTACAGACGTGAGGACGAGATTGGTACACCCTTCTGCATCACTTACGACTTTGACAGCGAAGAGGACGGTTGCGTAACCGTGCGTGACCGTGACACTATGCAGCAGGTTCGTATGCCTATAAGCGAGCTTAATGCGTATATCGCAAAGTCACTTCAATTTTAATATAAACAAAATGTGCTGTATCAAATCGAATGGTTTGATACAGCACCTTTTTTAGGCTTCTGCTTTCTTTCCTGCAATAATATTGCGTGCGATAAGCACTGCAAAGGGGAACAACAGCATCCCCACGATGCCGAAAAGCTTAAGCCCTGCAAACATTGTAACCATCGTTGCCAATGGGTGTAGCCCGATATAGCCGCCAACTATTTTAGGCTCTATAATCTGGCGCAGGATGGTTATAACGATATAGGCTATAATAAGCCCCGCGCCAAGATAAAAATTGCGCGTTATAAACAGGCATACAAGCCCCCACGGTATCAAGATAGTGCCCGTTCCCAGCACGGGCAAAATGTCCACAACCGCGATAACCACGGCAAGAAGCAAAGCATACTCCAAGCGCAACACGGTAAACGCCGCAAACAGCTCTGTAAAGGTTATCAGGATGATAATGCCGTACGCTTTAAGGTACTTGCCCAAAGCGCCAAACACCTCCACACGCGCACTGCGTAAATATTTGGCGGCACTTTGCGGGCAAAGCTTGTAAAAAAAGGCGGAAACACGCGCACGGTCTACCGTCATATAGTAGCAGGAAACAACGGTTATAACGAAGGTAAGCAAAAAATCAAGTATGCCCGTAAACAGCCCAGTTGCCATGGAAAGCGTGCCTTTAACGCTTGGTAGGCTATCGGTTATAAGCGTTTGCAATCGCTCGCCCGCGCTTTGCCAAAGCTTTTCGCCGTTCACAAAGGGTATGCGCTTGAAAAACGCAAGAAGCTGTTGTTTAAACGGCTGTAGCTCCTCTGCGGAAAGCGAGGAGAGATAAGTGCTAAGCCGCCCTATCTCCAGCGCGGCTCTGTGTATAACGATATAGGCAAGCCCAAACACCACCGCCACAGCCGCCGTTACCAGCAAAAATGCGCCCACCCCCTTGGGCAGCCCAAGCTTGCGCTTTAGATAGTGCATTATAGGGTTAAGCACAAACGATAGCGCATAGGCTATGGCAAAGGGATAAAGCGCGGGCAACAGATAGCGCAGCACAAGCCTTAGCCCCAAAAACGCCACGGCGATTATAAGGCTGTAATACAGCACGTTGATAATTGTGCTTTTCTTTTCCTCCAAGCTGGGCGTTTGCATAACAAAAAACCTCCTAAAACCGCTTTTTTGTAAATTTGGGTATTGACAAAACGGTGCTTTTGTGCTATTATCTAATGCACGGCCTGTTAGTCAAGTGGTCAAGACGTCGCCCTCTCACGGCGAAGGCAGGGGTTCGACTCCCCTACGGGTCACCATCAAAGCCTTGAAACCTTTTGGTTTTAAGGCTTTTTTCATTTTATGTTTATATACCCGTTTTTATTATAGCCAAAAAGCAAGCCAAATACAGGGGTATTGACTTGTAAAGAACAATGTGCTAAAGTTTTTTATGAAAATGTGAAACCTTTTTATCTTTTTTGCGAGATATATAACAGAAGCATCAAAAAGGAGGGCGTAATGGAGGATTATCGCATAGTGGACCTGTACTGGGCACGTTCCGAAAGCGCGATAGAGCAAACTAAATACAAGTACGGCAGGATGCTTATGGGCGTTTCCTTTGCACTTTTGCAAAACGAGGGGGATGCGGAGGAGTGCGTGAACGACACGTATCTTGCGGCGTGGAACAGTATGCCCACGGAACGGCCAAGCTATCTGGGTGCGTTTTTATCCAAGATAATACGCAGGCTGTCCATAAACAGGTATCGTGCCGCACACGCCGAAAAACGCGGCGGGATAAGCGTGCTTACCGAGGAGCTTACGGAGTGTATACCGTCTACCGTTTCCGTGGAAACGGATTACGAAAACCGCGCGCTTGCCGATGCCATAAACCGATTTTTGCTTTCCTTGGATGAGGAAAAACGCTATATTTTCGTAAGGCGGTACTTTTATTCCGATTCGCTTGCGGAGATAGCGCAAAAATGCCGTATGCGTGAGGGCAAGGTTAAAACCGCGCTGTTTCGCACCCGCGGCGCGTTGAAGGCGTTTCTTGAGAGGGAGGGGGTTGTGATATGAACGATGTGAAAAAGCAAAAGGCAACGGCTATTTTTTGCGCCATCGGGATGATAGACGATAGCATCGTGAATCAATGCCAAGCCCCGCTTTACTTTAAAAGAAAAACGGCAAAGCGCAAGCTTGCCATAGCCGCCGCCGTTGCCGCCTGCGTTGCGCTTACGATAACGCTTAGCGCGCTAAGCGCGGCGATAAGCGCGAAGCTGTTCTTCCCCACGAAGGACGAGGTTGCGCAGCCAACGTTAGAGCAAGCGCTGATAAACGCAGAGGCTAACGCAAAACGCCAAAAAGCCGAGGAGCTACAGCTTTTCGGCGGCAAAGCAAGCATTATATGGCAACAAAACAGCGAGGGTGACTACTTTGTGCTGGACGTGGGCTCTGATACCGTGGTTAAAAGCATAAGGCGGGAGCTTAAGCGTGAGGGCGCGTTGCTGCCCCCCGATGCCGAAAGCCCCGATATAAAGGTGTGGATAAGCTATGGCGACGGAAGCGTTGTATCCCCCTACCTTAAAAACACGGCGGGCAATATCGGCTACGGAAGGCTTTTTGATTACTCGGCAGAGGTTTTGCCAAGCGAGGGCTTGGCAGAGCTGGTGGACGGCTTGCTGTCCGCTTAACTATCGTTTTTAGAAAGGATGAAAAGGTTATGAAAAAGGTTATATCTGTTATTTTAATGATTTGTATGCTGTTTTCTTTGGCTGCTTGCGGTGCGGATGGAGGGGTAAATTGGGCACCTGATGAGTATTTTCCCGCACCGGGTTTGAAGGAAGAGCTTGATGCCGAGGTGCCGGAGGCAGATGATGGCATCATAAACGGCGATGAATACGGTAAATTTATAGAAAACAAGTTTGTTTATACTACTGACGAAAACGTTTCCACCTTCGCGGCAGACGTTGATACGGCTTCCTTTGCGTATTTCAGAAAGCTTATAAACAACGGCTACACCTTTGAGGAGCTTAAAGCCACCGCAGGCAATGCTATCCGCACGGAGGAGATGATAAACTACTTCGATTACGGCTACCAAAGCCCTGCCGAGGGGGAGCTGTTTTCCACCCAAATGCAAATAGCGCCCTGCCCTTGGAACGAGAATGCAAAGCTTTTGGTGCTTGGCTTGCAGGCAAAGAAGCTTGAAACGGCAAGCAAAAACAACCTTGTTTTCCTTGTGGACGTTTCCGGCTCTATGTCATCACCCGATAAGCTGGAGCTTTTAAAAACGGCGTTCACCTATCTAATAGATAAGCTTGGCGAGGATGATACCGTTTCCATAGTAACCTATTCGGGCAATGAAAAGGTTGTTTTAAAGGGCTGTAACGGTGCTAAAAAGGAAATGATTATTAACGCCGTAAACAACTTAGAGGCAGGCGGCTCCACCAACGGGGAGGCTGGCTTGCAAAAGGCGTATCAGATAGCGGAGGAGTATTTTATAGAGGATGGCAACAACAGGATAATTATGGCTTCCGACGGTGACCTTAACGTTGGCATCTCCTCGGCAGAGCAGCTTAAAAGCTACATTTCCGAAAAAAGGGAAAGCGGCGTGTTCCTATCTGTTTTAGGCTTCGGAACGGGCAACTATAAGGACCCTAATATGGAAGCGTTGGCAGATTGCGGCAACGGCGTTTATTACTATATAGACAGCGAAACAGAGGCAGAAAAGGTGTTTGCAACGGATTTGTTCTCCACGCTTTACACGGTTGCAAAGGACGTTAAGCTTCAGCTAACTTTCAACAAGGATGCGGTAAGTGCATACCGTCTTGTTGGCTACGAAAACAGGCTTTTAAACAACGAGGATTTTCTTGACGACACAAAGGATGCGGGCGAGCTTGGCGCAGGCCACAGCCTAACCGTGTGCTACGAGCTTGTTTTGACTGACAGCGCAATGGAAGCAGACGAGTGGATGAAGCTGGGCGTGCGCTACAAAGCCCCCAACGGCGATAAAAGCGAGGGGCAGGAGTACAGCTTTGGCAAAGCGGCTTATACCGAAACGCCAAGCAACAGCTTTAAGTTTATCTGCTGTGTGGTTGAAACCTCTATGCTTCTGCACGATAGTGAGTATATAGGCAACGTAACGCTTGAGGATATTACAGAAACGCTTAGCGCACTTCAGCTTGATAACGACGAGGAGAAGGCGCAGTTTAAAACGCTTTTGCAAAAGCTTGCCGAAAACAAGGGCGAGTATAAATATTAAGCGTTACAAATAAGGCTCGATAATTAATGGAAGGATAAGGTATGTTATGAAAAAACGTATTGGTTTAATTCTTTTGGCGTTGCTTGCGGTGCTTACGCTTTCCTCTTGCAGCGGCGGCAATAAATCCTACATTGGCACCGAGGATATGTACGAGGGCGAATACAAGGGCGAAGACGTTTTGGAAAACGGTACCTCTGTGGGAACGGACGGTGCCATTAAGGACGAAACGGTTAAGATTATACGCACTGTTAATATTAACGGCGAAAGCAAGAGCTTTGAAAAAAGCATTCAGGATATACAAGCGCAGGTAAAAAGCAGCGGCGGTTATATAGAAAACTCCGAAATAAGGGGCGGCAAAAGCTATATCAACGATTCTGTAAACGAACGTATCGCAACTTACGTTATACGTATTCCTGCGGATAAGCTTGATTCGTTTCTTGGGATTACAAAAGGGCACATTAACGTAACTTATTCCTCTGAATACACCGAGGACGTTACGTTGGACTACTACGATATACAGTCAAGGCTTAACACCTTAAAAAGCAAAAAGCTTGCCCTTGAAAATATGCTTGAAAAGGCAGAAACTCTTGATGATATTTTGAAAATACAGGAAAGCCTTTACAACGTTATCGAGGAGATAGAGGCGCATCAGTCCAAGCTTAACCTTTACGACAACAGGGTTGATTATTCCACCGTGAACCTTACCGTTCGCGAGGTGGTGGAGTATACGGAAGGCGAGGTAAGCTTTGGGAAGCGTATTGGCAAGGCCTTCCGCGGTGGCTGGAGTGCTTTTGCGGCAACGTGTGAAGGGCTTACTGTCGGTTTGGTGTATGCGGCACCGTTCCTTGCTATCCCGTTTTTGGTGGGTGCGGCGTTCCTTGTGTTTTATTTTGTAAGAAGGCGAAGAAAAAATAAAAAGAAATAAGCCTTGCGTATAAATTGTTGCGTAGCATACCGCAACAAGGTTTAGCTTTAAAATGAAACGTAACGCCAAAAATGTAGGGGTCATTCACGAATGACCCGTTATGCGGCGGTTAAATTAAGCGCAGAATTTAAGTGCTTCGTAGCGGTCGATTCGTGAATCGACCCTACGTACCGCAACGGGCTTTTATTTTTTAAAACCAAGCCTTGCATTTAAATTGTTGGGGCATATTTTGTATTTTAGTGAAGTTTAGTCCTTCGAACCAAGTATAGTAAAATTTGCCACTTTGCTTTCGGCAAAGTGGCAAATTTAGTAAGGGGCTGTAAAAAACTTTGTTTTTTACAGCCCCTTCGCTTGTTTTGTTATTTTAGGTATTAGCCGATTTCGGGAAGAGAAGCTGCTGCAACGGACTGACCAACGCGGCGGCTCTTTTCGTCGGGGATGTGAAGCTGAATCTTCTTTGCAAGCTCCGGAAACTCTGCCTCAAGTGCTTCCTTTGCCTTTGCTATAAGGATGGTGCCGCCCTCTCCGGAGGTTACACGGCCCATTATCAGCAAATGCCTTATATCGTAGAACCTTGCGTAATAAGCGATAGCGTAGCCAAAGCAGGTGCCGATGGTGCTGTAAACCTTTGCGGCGCGCTCGTCCCCTTCTGCCATAAGCTTCTGTACCACTTTAAGCTTTTCGGCAGGGGAAAGGCTTTCATCAAGCTCTATACCTGCCAAGGGAGCGTATTTAATAACGCCGTCCTGAGAGAAATACTTAACGCCACAGCCATAGTCACCGGACCATTCATCCACCATAGCATCGGTATTATAGTCACAGGGAACGAAAGCAAGCTCGTTAAGCCAGCCTGTTATGTTGCCCGCACCGTCAACGTAGCCTGCCGCCTCGGAGGTACCCATAGCAACGCCAACAACGTTGTTATCCTCAAGGGACATTGCACCTGCAAGCGCAGTAACGTCACCATCGTTTGCAACAACAAGCGGAACGTTACCAATTTCCTTAGCAACGTCTATATACATATTCTTAACGTGCTTATCAAAGTCCTCATCATTAACCTTGAGGAAAAGGGAAGCCACCATAATACGGTTGTCAACGTAGATACCTGCGCTGGAAACGCCGATAGCATCAACACGGGGCATTTTGGAAGCCGCCGTTTTCATAGCGTTAAGAATACCCTCGTAATGATACTTGGGGTCGGAATTGGTTTTGGGGAACCAAACAACCTCTTCGCTGTAAACAGGCTCGCCGTTGATAACCGCGCTAACCTTCCTGTCACTTCCGCCGGCATCAAAGCCGATACGGCAACCGTCCAAATGCCTGCCTATGGGGCTTGCGGTTTCGTACGTTTCGGGCGCATTAGCAAGGTCGGTAACTATAACCTCAAAAGGCTTTTCATAAACGCGCTCCATAAACTTATAGTCAAACTCGCGCTCGCCGCCTGCCTTGTAAGCATCCGCAATGCGCGCGCCAAGCACGGGTGCGCCTGCAACTATTATCTTGTAGCCGCCGTATACCCAAAGCATGGATTTAACAAGCCTTTCGATATAACGGTAGTTCTCTTCATCCTTGCCGCTGCCTTCGGGATAAATGCGCGTTTTGTAAACGGATGTGTAATCGTTATTTCTAACAACGCCAAGAACTATATCCAAGCCATTGTCCTTAACAGCCTCTTCAAAATCTCTGCACAAAACAGACATAGGTGCAAAATTAGGGTCCAGAACGGGTGTAACCTTAAGCTTCATAACGTACGGTACCTCCTATAATTGTTTTGCATATTCTGATATTCTCGTCAAAGATAACAAGGTCAGCATCCTTACCAACCTCTATAGAGCCCTTCTTGTCGTTTACGCCTATTGCGGTTGCGGGGTTAAGAGAAGCGGCGTTTACAACCTCGTGCATAGCAAGGCTTGTGTTGTTCTTGAAGTTAAGAACGGCATCGTTCATGCGAAGCACGCTGCCTGCAATAGTACCGTCCGCCAGCAAGCACTTTATGCCGTTAAGGAAGAACGTTTGACCGCCAAGATCGTACTCACCGTCAGGCATACCGCCTGCACGCGTACAGTCCGTAATAAGGCAAAGCTTATCGCCCTTAACCTTTGCAACAAGCGAGAAAAGCGCGGGGTGGATATGGAAGGTATCACATATCAGCTCTACGCTAACGTTGTTGTTAAGCGCCGCGCCAACAACGCCGGGGTTGCGGTGTTGAAGTGCCGTTTGTGCGTTGAAAAGGTGGGTTATATGCCCTATGCCGTTGTCTATGGCTTCCTGCGCTTGCTCGTAATTAGCATCGGTGTGGCCCATGGAAACAAGAACGTTCGTTTCCTTCTTAAAAGCACGAAGCGCTTCGTACCCCTCGTCCATTTCAGGGGCAAGCGTTGTAATCTTTATAAGGTCTGCATACTTTTTGAAAAACTCTGAAGTGGGCTTAAGAATATATTCCTCCGCCTGTGCGCCCTTCTTTTTGGGGTTTATGTACGGGCCCTCTGCGTTTACGCCAAGGATAGCGGCACCGTTCCAGCTTTTGCTTTGCTCCTTTAAGCCTGCTATCGTTTCAAAAGCGGCTGCAAGCTGCTCTACAGAAACGGTCATCGTAGTGGGAAGCCAGCCGGTTACGCCGTTTTTAGCTATACCCTCTGCCATTTTGCGTATACCTTCCGCTTTACCGTCGGAAACGTCCTCACCCAGATAGCCGTGGATGTGCAAATCAATAAAACCGGGCGCAACGTAGTTACCGCCCGCATCTATAACCTCTGCACCCTCGGGAATGCAACAGGGGCATACTATGCCGCTTATCTTTTCGTCGTAAGCTAACGCTTTGCCTTCCACAACTCTGTCTTTTAAAACAATTTTACAATTTGTTATATACTTCAAAAGCCATTTCCTCCTTAAAATCGGTATTATTTACCTTATTATACTTTATACTATAAATAAAATCAAGCCCTACGGCAGTATAAATTTAAGCAACTCGCTTGTTTTTTGGGCAGTATATATGCCGCCGGAACAGTCCCCATACCCCCAGCTTACGCCAAGAAAATCAAACCCGCACGCTTTCGCCGTTAGACAGTCCGTTTGGGAATCGCCAATGAATAAAACCTTGCGCGGATTGGGGATGGAAGCAAGCGCGGCAAGCGGTATATCGCCCGCGGGCTTTCTGCTTCGCCCCTCGCACATACCGCAAACGGCAAAGAAGCTATCGCCAAAGAAATGGCGTATAAGCATTTTTGCCAAAAATTCGTCCTTGTTGGTGGCAACCGCCATTTTAACGCCTGCCGCTTTAAGCGTTGCTACGGCGTTTACCATATCGGGGTATGGCGTGGTACTGTCAAGCAGATGCTCGGCATAGTATGCGCGGAACTGCTCCATAGAAGAACGTATCGTTTCCAAGCCCGTACCTTCGGGGAAACAACGCTCCATCAGCTTAAAAAGCCCGTCCCCTATCCTGCACCGCACCCCCTCGCGCTCCAGCGGGGGAAAAGAAAACCTTGAAAGCGCGTTGTTTACCGCTGAGGTTAGATCCCCCAGCGTGTCAAGCAACGTGCCGTCAAGGTCAAAAATTACCGTATCGTAAGTCATCTCTCGGAAGTAACGCGCTCAAGGTACTCAGCAACGTCACCAACGGTTTTAAGGGTAAGCGCATCCTCGTCGGATATAACGATGCCCATTTCGCTTTCAAGCGTCATAAGTATCTCAACAAGGTCAAGAGAATCTGCACCCAAATCCTCCATTATGCTGCTATCCTCAGTAATCTCGGAAGCGTCTATTCTAAGCTGCTTGGACAAAACCTCAATAATTCTTTCTTTCATAGTTATCAAAACCTCCATAAAATATTAAAAGTTATCCCTTGTATAATAATATAAAAACTTTGGTTTGGCAATACCTTTTTTTATTTTTTTAAATTATTGACTAAACAGCCCCTTTGTGTTAAAATGATACAGTATGGGAAATTATGCGGAGGATTGGGGGTGTTTGCGTGATAATACTGGGTATAGACCCCGGCATTGCCACCGTTGGCTATGGCGTTGTTGCGGCGGAGGGCGGAAGCTTTCGCGCTTTGGAGTACGGCGCGATTATCACAAAAGCGCACACCCTTTTGGAAAACCGCATTTGCAAGATATACGATGAGGTTACTGATATTATCAAGCGGCACAAGCCCGATGCGATGGCTGTGGAGGAGCTGTTTTTTAACAAGAACGTTAAAACGGCGATAGACGTTGCTCAAGGGCGCGGGGCGATATTGCTTGCGGCTTGTAAGTGCGGCGTTGATATATACGAGTACACTCCGCTTCAGATAAAGCAAAACCTTGTTGGCTACGGCAGGGCGGAAAAGGGGCAGATAATGTATATGACGAAGCTGCTTTTAGGGCTTAAGGAAACCCCAAAGCCTGACGATACGGCGGATGCCTTGGCGATAGCCATTTGCCACGCGAATTTTATTATACACAATAGCTGGAGGGCGTAGAGATGTACTATTACATAAAGGGCGAGCTTGTTCATTTAAGCGAGGATTTTGCCGCTATTGACTGTAACGGCGTGTGCTATAAGCTGTGGATAAGCGGAACAAGCTATTCCGCGCTTGCGCCGTTGTTCGGCAAGAAGGCACAGCTTTACACCTATCTTAACGTGAGAGAGGACGTGTTGGAGCTTTACGGCTTTGCCACCGAGGAGGAGGGGGAGCTTTTCAGGCTTCTTATCTCGGTATCGGGCGTGGGGCCGAAGGCGGCGTGCAGTATACTTACGGGGCTTAACGTTAACCAGCTTGCCGCGGCCATAAACGCGGGGGATGCAAAGGCGATAAGCCGCGCACAGGGCATAGGCTTAAAGACCGCGCAGAAGATAATACTGGAGCTTGGCGGGAAGATAGCAAAAAGCGGCATAAGCGGCACGGTAGAGGGCGCAGTACCCACCGTGGCAGACAGCGGCGCTATGGACGCGCTTTTGGTGCTTGGCTACAGTAGGGCAGAGGCGGCGGCGGCGCTAAAGGGTGTGGACAGCACTTTGAGCTTGGAAGAGAAGATAGCAGAAGCGTTGAAACGCTTATCCATAATATAACGGCTAAAGGGGGCGGAGCAGATGCCGCTTAACACCGGTAGTGAATACGAATTTGATTATGAAAGCCGCCTGATGGCTATGGAAGAGAACGCGGAGGACGCGGAGAACGAAAGCTCCTTGCGCCCTAAGACTATGGAGGATTACGTTGGGCAGGAGAAGGTTAAGGAGAACCTATCCGTGTTTATTGCCGCCGCAAAGGAGCGCGGCGATAACCTTGACCACGTTTTGCTTCACGGCCCACCCGGTTTGGGTAAAACCACGCTTTCTATGATAATAGCGGAGGAGCTTGGCGTTAGCTTGAAGGTGACAAGCGGCCCCGCGATAGAGAAGGGGCGCGATCTTGCGGCACTTCTTACAACGCTTGGAAGAAACGATATTCTTTTTATAGACGAGATACACCGTTTGCCCCGTCAGGTGGAGGAGGTGCTGTACTCCGCAATGGAGGACTACGCCTTGGATTTGATGATGGGCAAGGGCCCTGCGGCACGCAGTATACGCATACCCCTAAAGCCGTTTACGCTTATCGGCGCAACAACGCGTGCTGGGCAGCTATCCGCACCGCTTAGGGATAGGTTTGGTATGCTTTTCCGCTTGGAGATGTATACCCCGAAGGAGCTTGCAAGCATCGTAACCCGCAGCGCGGGTATACTTGGGATAGACATACTGCCCGACGGTGCTTTGGAGATAGCAAAACGCTCGCGTGGGACACCGCGTATAGCCAACCGCTTGCTAAAGCGCGTGCGCGATTTTGCGCAGATTATGGGTGACGGGGTTATTGACCGTGCGATAGCGGATAAGGCGTTGGCAAGCCTTGATATAGACGCTTTGGGGCTTGATGCAACGGATAGGCGTATGCTAACGGCTATAATAAAGCATTTCGGCGGCGGCCCCGTTGGCTTGGAAACGCTTGCGGCGGTAACGGGTGAGGAAGCCGTTACGCTTGAGGACGTGTACGAGCCGTATCTTCTTCAGCTTGGGTTTATTAACCGCACGCCGCGCGGCAGATGTGCCACGGCGGGTGCGTACAGGCACATGGGCTTTGTTCCGCCAAAGGATGCGGCAGAGCAAACGAAAATATTTAACGATTAAAAGGGGTGCTTGCTATGTTTGTGGCATCTGAATGGAAAGACTATACTTTGCTTGACGCGGGCGGCGGCAAGCGCCTTGAAAGATGGGGCAAATATATTCTTCAACGCCCCGACCCACAGGTTATCTGGGGCGGTGGCGACCGCGCGGAATGGAAAAAGGCGCACGGGATATACAGCCGTTCATCGGGCGGTGGCGGCAGCTGGATAAAAAAGGATATGCCTGAGGAATGGGAGATAAGCTACGGCGATATACGCTTTTGCGTTTCCCCGATGGGCTTTAAGCACACGGGCGTTTTCCCCGAGCAGGCGGCTAACTGGGATTGGTTTTCAGAGCTTATAAGGAACGCGGGCAGGCCGATAAAGCTTTTAAATTTGTTTGCATACACGGGCGGCGCATCTATCGCGGCGGCAAAGGCGGGCGCGTTTGTGTGCCACGTTGATGCATCCAAGGGTATGGTTGCGCGCGCAAAGCTTAACGCACAGCTAAGCGGCGTAAGGCAGGAGGGCATCCGCTATATTGTGGACGATTGCTTTAAGTTCGTTCGCAGGGAGCAAAGGCGCGGCAACAAATACGATGCCATTATTTTAGATCCTCCCTCCTATGGGCGCGGGCCTAACGGCGAAAAATGGTCGCTTGAGGCGGATTTGGATGGGCTTGTGGCAGACCTTTTGCCGCTTCTTTCGGACGAGCCTTTGTTTGTGCTTCTTAACTCCTATACGGCGGGGCTTTCCCCCTCCACCTGCGGCTATATCTTGGGCTTGGCGCTTAGAAAACGCTTTGGCGGCAGGGTGGATAGTGACGAGCTGGGGCTTCCCGTTAAGGCAAGCGGCTTGTGCTTGCCCTGCGGTGCTTCCGCAAGGTTCACGGTTTAGAGGTGTTTATGTCTTATATAGAAATAAAAGACCTTGCCTTCTCCTACAGCGAAGAGGGCGAAAGGATATTCAACGGGCTTAATCTGTGCTTTGAAAAGGGCACTTATACCGCGATACTTGGCAGGAACGGAAGCGGTAAAAGCACGCTTGCAAAGCTGCTTTGCGGTATATTACAGCCTATCGGCGGCAGTGTTACGGTTGGCGGGCTTTCCACCTCTGACGAGGAGCAGCTTTATAAGCTTCGCCGTAGCTGCGGTATGATTTTTCAAAACCCCGACAACCAGATTGTAGCAAGCGTTGTGGAGGAGGACGTTGCCTTCGCGCCGGAGAATTTGGGCGTGCCCTCCAAGGAGATACGCCGGATAGTGGACGAATCGCTTGCGCTGGTGGGGATGAGTGAGTACGCAAAGCACTCCACCTATAAGCTTTCGGGCGGGCAGAAGCAACGCGTTGCGATAGCGGGCGTGCTTGCTATGCGGCCTAACTGTATTATATTTGACGAAGCAACGGCAATGCTGGACCCTATAGGCAGGCGCGATATAACGGCTACTATGCGCCGCCTTAACAAAGAGAACGGCATAACGGTAATAAATATAACGCATTATATGAACGAGGCGGCAGAGGCTGACCGCGTTGTTGTGCTGGACGGTGGCGCCGTATTGCTGGACGGAACGCCCACGCAGGTGTTTTCCGAGGGTGAAAAGCTGCGCGCGGCAAAGCTTGCCACACCGCAGATAACCGAGCTTTGCGATATGCTGAAGGAGCGCGGCGTTAAGCTGCCCGATGGCATACTGCATACAATGCAGGCGGCTGATGCGATAGAGAACTACGTTAAAGGACTGTAAAACAGATGTCTTGTATAGAGGTAAAAAATATAAGCGTTGTGTACGGTGCGGGTACTCCGTTTGAGAAGCGCGCGCTGGACAACGTTAGTATAGATTTCGGCAGTGACCGTGTTGTTGGGCTTATAGGGCACACGGGTAGCGGCAAAAGCACGCTTGCGATGCTGCTTAACGGGCTTAACAAGCCTACCGAGGGTACGGTGTTGCTTGACGGAAAGGATATATGGGCAAAGCCCAAGGAGATAAGCAAGGTGCGCTTTCGCGTGGGGCTTGCTTTTCAGTATCCCGAATATCAGCTTTTTGAGGAAACGGTTTATAAGGATATAGCCTTCGGCCCTAAAAATATGGGGATGAAGGACGAACAGCTTGATAGTGCCGTTAGGGCGGCGGCGCGTTTTTGCGGTATACCCGAAAGCACGTTTGAAAAATCTCCGTTTGAGCTGTCGGGCGGGCAGAAAAGGCGCGTTGCGATAGCGGGCGTTGCCGCAATGGACCCCGATGTGCTTGTGCTGGACGAGCCTGCCGCAGGGCTTGACCCCGCCGGGCGCGAGGAGATAATAGGCGGGCTTTTGCAGTACCGTAGAGAGCGCAAAAATACTATGATAATAATCTCGCACAGTATGGAGGATATTGCAAAATACTCCGATTATATAGTTGTGCTTGACCACGGAAGGGTGCACATGCAAGGCACTCCTGCCGAGGTATTTATGGATGCCGAAAAGCTTTTTGAGGCATCGCTTGACCTGCCGCAGGTAACAAAGCTTTTCGTAGAGCTTAAAAAGCGTTTTCTTGCGGAGGAAACGGATGTTTACACGGTTAAAGAGGGCGTGCGCCGTATAAGCGCGCTTATAGAAAAAAGGCAAAAAACAGGAGAAGCCAATGCTTAAAGATATAACCTTGGGGCAGTTTTTTCCGGGGAAATCACTACTGCATAAAACTGACCCGCGATTTAAAATTTTAATACTTTTGGCGTTCCTTGTAAGTGTTATTGCCGCAAAAAGCGTTTATTCCTTTGCGCTTACGGTTTTTGTAACGGTTATGCTTGTGGTGCTATCACGCATACCCTTTAAAACAGTTATCAAAAACTTAAAGCCGCTTATATTTATTCTTGTCTTTACGGGCATACTTAACGTGTTCCTTTACAAGGGCGAAACAATGCTTGTGCATTGGCGTTTTATAAGCATTTACAAAGAGGGTATTATTTACGCGGCGTTTATGATGATAAGGCTTGTGTGCCTTGTAACGGGTAGCTTTGTTGTGCTAACCTACACAACCTCGCCGCTTGATATGACGGATGCTTTGGAAAGCCTTTTGTATCCGTTTAAGCTTATCAAGCTGCCCGTGCACGAGTTTGCTATGATGATGACTATTGCGCTTAGGTTTATCCCCACGCTTATCGAGGAAACGGACAAAATTATGAGCGCGCAGAAGGCAAGGGGCGCGGATATGGAATCCGGCGGGCTTTTAAAGCGTGCCAAGGCGCTTATACCCATACTTGTGCCGTTGTTCGTGTCGTCATTCCGCAGGGCGGATGAGCTTGCAGAGGCTATGGAGTGCCGTTGCTACCACGGCGGTGAGGGCAGAACCAAGATGAAGCAGATGAAATGCACCTTTGGCGATTGGCTGTTCTTTATCGTTATGCTTGGCGAATGCGTTGCCATTTTCTTCATAAACGGCTTTGGGGTGAGAATATAATGGCGGTGTACGCTATAACGCTTGCTTACCGCGGCAGTAATTTCAGCGGCTGGCAGGTGCAAAAAAACGCTCCGTCTATACAAGCCGCAGTTCAAAACGCGGTGGAAAAGGTGTTTGGCACGCGGCTGGACGTAACGGGCTGCAGCCGCACGGACAGCGGCGTTCACGCGCTGGGCTATGTGTGCCATATCGAAAGCGAAAAGCTTATTGATACGGAAAAGCTGCCGCTGGCGTTGAATATGCACCTTCCGCAGGATATAAGCGCGATTTCCGCAAGGCTTGAAAAGGCGGATTTCCACGCTCGATACAGTGCTTTGGGCAAGGAATACGTTTATTATATACGCAACAGCCGCATAAGAAGCCCGTTTGATGCGGGGCTTAGCTATCAATACCCATTTGAGCTGGACGTTGAAAGGCTTGGAGAGCTTGGCAGGGCGTACGTGGGCAAGCACGATTTCCGCGCGTTTATGTCGGCAGGAAGCAAGATAACCGATACCGTTCGCACCGTGTACTATTTCAACGTGTGCGAGGAGAATGGCGTGGTGCAAATAACCGTTGGCGCAAACGGGTTTCTATACAATATGGTGCGTATAATGGTTGGCACCTTGCTTAAGGCGCACGGTGGTAGCTGTGATATCAAAGCCGCGCTTGAAACGAAATGCAGGCAAAGCGCAGGGCCTACCGCACCTGCCTGTGGGCTGTACTTAAACAGGGTTTTCTATAACGAGGAAGAGCTTAAAAGCAGGATAGCGGAATTTAATTTTTAGTTAAGCGTTAAAGAGTATAAAAGGAGGTGGCGCAAATGAGCGTGTTTTCGGTGTTTGGCAACAAAAACAAGCAAAAGGCAAACGATAACGAAAGCCATTATCGCCGTCTTTGCACGGTTTCTGCCGTTGCAAAGTACGCGTGCCTTATTTTGTGCCTCGCCTTGGTGCTTTACGGGTTCTCCTTTAGAACGGACGAGATTAATGCGGACAATTTTAATTATCTGCTTAACTACCTTGGAGAGGGCGAAACCGACGTAAAAGCATACAAAACCATATATTTTGACAACAACGATACCAATAGGTTTTCTATCGTTAGAGGTGACCTTGCGGTGGTGAACGATAGCGGAAGCGCAGTATATACGCTTGCAGGCTTGAGGCGTTCGGTAGACTCGGCGCTTAAGCTGGACAGCCCGCAGGTTCTGTCCAGCGCAAAGTATATGTATATCTACGATTTGGGCGGTACCGACCTTGTTATTAAAAGCACGCTTGAAACCGTGCATACCGTAAGCTACAACTACCCGTTAAGGGGTGCGGCGGTTACGGATAGCGGCTACTTTGCGCTGATAGGCGAGGAGAAAACAAGCCGCAGCTCCGTTTACGTTTATGATGACAGCTTTCGCGTTATATACGATTGTGCATACGGTAGCTTGTATACGCTTTCCGTTGACCTTAACGATGATGCAAGCAGGCTGCTTACCGCTTCCGTTGAAGCGGAGGGGGGCGAGTTTTTAACAACCCTTTATATGTATTCGCTAAACGAGAAGGAGCCGCTTGCAAAGCAGCTTATAGCAGGTGAGTATCCGTATAAGGTTGCGTTTACCAAAAACGGCGGCTTTATGCTTTTAACCAACCTTTGCCTAAGAGTGTACGACGGCAAGGCTAACCTTGTTTCCACGCTGGAGTTTGGGGAAGCGGGCATAAGCAACTATCATATTGGCGACAAGTATTTTATAAGGCAGTATTCTATATCCACGCTTTCTGCCGCCGTTAAGGTGGAGGTTTACAGCGCGGCGGACGGTAGCCTTGTATGGGAAAGCTCCTATAACGAGGGTACGCGCCTTGCGAAAAGCTGTGGGGACAACGTGTATATAGCCAGCGGCAACGAAATGACCGTGGTGAGCCTTGAAAGCGGCAAGGAATGCACCGTGCAGATAGAGGGCGAAACGGTGGACGTTTTGGAGATAGAGGAGGGGAAGGCTCTTGTTATCTCCAAGGGTATGGCAAGCGTTTTGGATTACGCCGCGTTGCTTATTAAAGAAGGGGAAGAATCATGGGCGCAATAATAGATTTAATAATTGTGTTTATTGTAGGCGTAACGCTGTTTTTTGCCGTAAAGAACGGCTTTGTTAAAACGGCGCTTGGCGCTTTGGGCTTTTTTATCGCGGCGGCGGTTGCGCTTGCGTTTTGCGGCCCTTTGGGCGGCGCGCTTGCCGAGGGCGGCTTTGGCGATAGGGTAGAGGCTGTTGTTGACAGTACGGTGGATAACGTTGTGAACGCCGATAACTACAAGGGCGTTTTTGAGAACGATGGTGAGGACGAAAACGAAAAGCCAAGCGCTTTGTCCGTGCTGTTTACAAGCTTTGGCGCAAGCGATGCGTACACCTCTCTAAGTGACGGCTACAACGCACAGGTGGAAAAAGGCTTGGAGAACGCGCGCGAATACATTAAAAACGGTATAAACGAAAAGGCTGTGCCGTTTTGCTGTGATATACTTGCGTTTTTGCTTATATATTTCGGTATGCGGCTGTTGATAAAGATAGCCGAGGTGGTTATGGGCAAGCTAACGGAGTTGCCCGTGCTTAAGCAAGCGGATAAGCTGTTGGGCGCACTTATGGGCGTTTTGCTTGCGGTGCTTCGTGTTAGCCTGTTTTGCGTTGCGCTAAAGCTTTTGATACCTATATCGGGCGCGTTGGGTATGGATTGGCTTGCACAGATTGATCTAAACGATTCTATGCTTTACAGCATTTTCGAGGGCGGAAACTTGCTTTCCGCATTGATATAAATTTTGATAAACGGAGGAAAACGCCGATAATAGGCGTTGGTTTAAAAGATGGCAAAAATGTGTTCCCGTTGTAAAACGCGTGTTGCGGTAGTGTTTGTAACCCGCGTTGAGGGTGATAAAACATATAACGAGGGGCTTTGCATAAAGTGTGCAAAGGAGCTGGGCGTTAAGCCTATAGACGATATAATCTCCAAAATGGGCATCAGCGAGGAAGAGCTTGACGCTATGATGGAGGAGGTAAGCGGCCTTATCCCGATGGATGACGAAGGCGGCGATGGGGACGAAGGGCGCGCACCTGCCATAAACTTTGGCTCGCTGTTCCCTAATATGAAGGGCCCACAGGGCGAAAAAAGCGAGGAAAAAGGCGAAAAGAAGGACGGAAAGAAGGATTCCGCCCGTAAGTTCCTAACGCAGTTCTGCCAAAACCTTACGCAAAAGGCAAGCGAGGGCAAGGTGGACAGGATAGTTGGCAGGGATAAGGAGCTTACGCGTGTTATGCAAATCCTTTGCCGCCGTCAAAAGAACAACCCCTGCTTGATAGGTGAGCCGGGCGTTGGTAAAACCGCGGTTGCGGAAGCGCTTGCTATGCGTATAGTGGAGGGCAAGGTGCCCTACAAGCTTAAGGATAAAGAGGTGCATCTTGTTGATATGACTTCTATGGTTGCGGGTACGCAGTTTAGAGGTCAGTTTGAAAACAGGATGAAGGGGCTTATAGAAGAGGTTAAAAAGCTTGGCAATATCATTCTTGTTATAGACGAGGTGCATTCCATAGTTTCCGCAGGTGATGCCGAGGGCGGTATGAACGCCGCAAACATCCTAAAGCCTGCGCTGTCCCGCGGGGAGATACAGGTTATCGGCGCAACCACACTTACGGAGTATCGCAAGTATATAGAAAAGGACAGCGCGCTTGAAAGGCGCTTCCAGCCCGTTATGATAGACGAGCCGAGCGTTGAGGACACGGTGGATATCCTAAAGGGTATTAAGAAGTATTACGAGCAGTTCCACGGCGTGCATATAAGCGATGATTTGATAAGGCGCATGGTTATGCTTTCCGAAAGGTATATAACCGACCGTTATCTGCCCGATAAGGCGATAGACCTTATGGACGAGGCGGCATCTCGCCTTGCGATGGAATCCCCCGTGGTAGGCCAGCTTGCCGAGCTTGACAAGGAGCTGGCGGAGATGGCGCAAAGGCGTGAGGAGCTTGAAACCTCTGAGCAGGACGAGAACGGATACCGCGAGCTTGCGTATCTAAAAATAGAGGAAGCGCAAAAGCAGGAGGAGTTTAAAAAGCTAAGCAAAAAGCGCGATAAGCTGCGCTTAACCGACGATGACGTTGCCAAGGTTATAGAGGTTTGGACGGGGATCCCCGCAAGCAGTATAACCGAAAACGAGTTTGCTAAGATAGACCGCCTTGAAGCCGAGCTTAAAAAGCGCATAATCGGGCAGGACGAGGCTGTTGGCAAGGTTGCAAAGGCGATAAAGCGCAGTAGGGCAGGCGTTTCCTACAAAAAGAAGCCCGTTTCGTTTATATTTGCGGGCAGTACAGGCGTTGGTAAAACGGAGCTTGTTAAGGTTTTGGCAAGCTATCTGTTCCAAAGCCCTGAATCGCTTATCCGCCTTGATATGTCCGAGTTTATGGAGAAGTATTCCGTTAGCCGTATAATAGGCTCTCCTCCCGGCTACGTTGGGTATGACGATGCGGGCCAGCTTACGGAGAAGATACGCCGCAAGCCGTACAGCGTTATTCTGTTTGACGAGATAGAAAAGGCACATCCCGACGTTATGAACATCCTGCTTCAGATACTTGACGATGGCAGGATAACCGATTCCCACGGGAAAGAGGTTAATTTTGAAAGCACGGTTATTATAATGACTACTAACGCGGGCAGCACCAACGCAACGCCCACGGCAGGCTTTAATGCGGATGCTAAGAGCAACGATACCGCACGCACCATGCGCGCGCTGGAGCGTTTCCTGCGCCCTGAGTTTATCAACCGTGTGGACGAGATAGTGGTGTTTAACCGCTTGAGCAAGGAAAACATCAAGCACATTTGCGCTATAATGCTTGGCGATTTACAGAAGGTGCTTGAGGAGAAGGATATAAGCCTTGTTTGGGACGATGCGGCAGTAGAGGCGCTTTGCGCTAAGGGCTATTCCGACAAATACGGTGCGCGCAACCTACGCCGTATGATACAAACGGAGGTAGAGGATGCGATAGCCGCAAAGATTATAGAAAACTATAAAACACCCGTTAGCGCGGTAAGCATAAGCGCTGAGGGGGAAACGATAATTGTAAGCTGTATATAAAACAGCAAAGGATACTGCGGGATGAAAAACAAGGAGCTAAATTTAGAAGGCAGACAATTAAATGCCGGCACAGGCTATTCCGCAGAGGACGGTAGCTTTGAGCCGTCAAGGATGGAGGCGTATGAGGTAGCCGCGCATTTTGGCACGGATATGGAAAACGGCCTCACCAAGCAGAAGGTGCGCCGTAAGCGTATGGAGGTTGGGGTAAACGCATTCCAGCCCGAGCACGATGCTTCTATGGCGAACGGCATAAAACGCCAGCTATGCGGGGTGTATATGCCGCTTATGGTGGTAAGCCTTTTGCTGTGTGCCGCGTTCACAAGCGGGGCGGAGGTATATACTCCGCTTGCGGCGTTGCTTGTGGCGATAATGTTTATAAACGCCGCGCTGGAAAGCCACGCGGCATCCACCCTTAACAAAACCACGCGTGCCAACGCTATGCGTACAACGGTGCTTCGCGGCGGCAAGCTTATTTCCGTAAGCAGCGTTGCGTTGGTTCCGGGCGATATGATACAGCTTGAAAACGGTAGCGTTGTTCCCGCAGATGCACGCCTTTGCGAAGCAAACCGTTTAACGGTGCTTGAAACCCCTATCACGGGGATAAAGGAAAGCACAGAGAAGGATGCCGAATATATAGCAAGGGGCGAGGAAAACGGCAGCTACAATATGGTTTACGCCGGTACGATAGTAACATCGGGCAGGGCAAGCGCGATTGTATGCCGCACGGGTAAAAGCTGCCGCCTTTACAAATCCCAAGGCGATATGGGCAAGCTGCCTTCTGTGTTTACAAGTATTATAAGAAAATTTTCTATGTTTTCTATCGTTTTGTCCGCTTTGTGCTTTTTGCTTGTGGTTGTTGGGCTTATAATAGGCAGGCCCTTGGTGGATGCTTATATGATGGCGCTGTCCTGCGCTGTGTGCTGTATGCCGCAAAGCGCATACGCTTTGGGTTTTGGCGGCTTTGCCGCAGGTGTTAGGCGTATGTATAAGAAGGGAGCGGTGCTTCGCCGTTTCGCGGTGGTGGATACCCTTTGCGTTACGGATAGCCTTATGTGCGATAAGGACGTTGCCTTCCCAATGAGCGAGCTTAGGCCAAAAAGGGTGTTTATTAATAAGGACTACTACACGGTATCGCCCGAAAGCAAGGCAAACATAAAAAAGGTGCTAACCTACGCCTTGCTTTGCTCTGATTTGCGCCGTAGCGCAACGGCAGAAAAGCTGGGGGATGGGTTCTTTGGTATGCCTGCGGACGTTTCACTTGCAAGGGAATGTGACCGTATCGGGATAGATATAGACTCGTTTAAGGAAGAGTATTTCCGTATCGAGGCGGATTACGGCAAGAACGGAGAAATAAAAAGGGCACTTTATTTGCACAACGATGCTAACCTTTTGATAATGCGCGGCACGCCGGAGGAGATACTGCCGCTTTGCGCGGGGTACGATGCGGGCAACCTAAACAACAGGTTTGACGAGTATTCGCGCCGCCGTATGGAGCAGGCGGCAAAGGCCATGGGTGATGCATCACAGCACGTTATAGCAATAGCCTCGGCTGTGTGCGATTGTGACAGCCTTAAAAACACCGTAACCGCACAGCGCAGGCTTGTGCTTAACGGCTTTATCGGGCTTTACACGTCGTTGGAGCTTGATTCCGCAGGTGCGGTATATAAATGCGCGGCAGGCGGGATAGAAACCGTTTTGCTATCGGGCGATGCTTACGTTACCGCGGTTAATATGGCTAAAAACGCGGGCATCATTAAGGATGAGAAGCAGGTAATAGCGGCAGAGCAGTTAAGGTATGCCGACCGTGGGCTTTACATAGCGGACAGCGAGAAGTATAAGCTTTATCTGCATTTAGACGAGGAGCAATGGCTGGACGCTATGCGCATCCGTCGTGACAAGGGGCATACCGTGGCGGTAACAGCCGAAAGCACGGATAGGCTTGCGATGATGAGGGAGGCAGACGTTTCCTTTGTTCCTGCCGCCACCTCTGCGGAAACGGTTAAATACGCGGCGGACGTGTTGCTATACAAAAACGGGCTAAAAACGGTGGAGAGCGTTTTAAGCACCTCCAAGGTTATATACAGAAGGATAGCAGGCGCGGCACGCCAGCTTTGCATAGGCGGCACGGCGTTGTTCGTGTGCTTTGCAATAGCCTTGTTTGCGGGTGGGGCGTACCCTATGCGTATACAGGAGGCGCTTATCGGCGGCAGCCTTTTAAACCTTTTGCTTGCGTTTGCTTGCGCATACGCGCCTGACCACCGCAAGCTTTTGCAGGATAGGGTGGACTATAAGGGTTCGCTTTATTCGGGGCTGTTTTCCGTTATTTACGGCGCATTGGCAGGCGCTTGCCTTTACGGCACAAGCATTTTGCTTGCAAGGCTTGGCGTATCGGAGCAGGAGTGTGCGTTTTGTATGCTTTTAAGCTTTGCGGTGTGCTTGTTCGGCGGGATGCTTTTCGGTGCGGAGCAACAGCATTTTTATCGCTCCTCCGCTTTTAAAAACGCACTTGTTCCGATAATGGGGCTTGTATGTGCGGCGTGTATTGCGCTGTTTGGTGCGGTGCCGCGTTTGTCCGTGCTTTTGGGCTACGCGCTTCCTCAGTACAGGGCGGTGCTTATATCGTTCCTTGTGCCGATGGCACTTTTTGCGCTTTCCCAAACCGCGCTTATTATTAAAGAGCTTATAGCTAAACCAAATAAATCCAAATTAAGAAAGGAAACAGAGATATGACCTTTACTAAAGACACAATTGTAGGCGATGTTCTTGATGCACGCCCCGATTTGGCGCAATGCTTTTTTGAAATAGGTATGCATTGCTTAGGCTGCCCTTGCTCTCGCAGTGAAACCATTGGCGAGGCTTGCGCGGCACACGGCGCAGATGCCGATGCGCTTCTTGCAAAGCTTAACGCATAAGCTGAAAACGCAAAATAACGATAAGGAGGGAAAGCTGTAATGATAATGGATAGAGACCATGTTCCGCAAAAGGTAAGAGAGCGCGTTGGAACGTTTTCGGGCGTTTTGGGGATAGTTTTAAATCTGTTGCTGTTTGGTATGAAGCTTGCCGTTGGCATATTAACGGGCTACGTTTCCGTTACTGCGGATGCTTTTAACAATCTTACGGATAGCTTTTCCTCCATCGTTTCGCTTATTAGCTTTAAGCTATCGGGCAAGCCCGCGGATGAGGACCATCCCTTCGGCCACGAAAGGGTGGAATACGTTTCGTCCATGATAGTGGCGTTTATCGTGCTTTTTTTGGCTTGGGAGCTTGCCATAACGTCCATAGGCAATATAATAAACCCGCCCGAAATAAGCAGGCTAAAGCTTGTAAGCGGCGTGGTGCTTGGCGTATCGGTGGTAATAAAGCTTTTTATGTTCTTTATAAACCGCTATCTTGCAAGCGCGATAAACAGCAGCCTTCTGCGTGCCACCGCGGTGGACAGTATTTCCGATGCGATAGCAACAGCCGCCGTTATAGCTTGCGCGCTGATAAGCCCGCTTATAGGCTTTAATTTAGACGGCTATGCAGGGCTTGTTATTGCTTTGTTCATCGCCAAGGCAGGTATTGGCATAATCAGAGAAAGCGCAAACAGCATAATAGGCGTAAAGCCTGATGAAACGCTTTCCCGCGGGATATTGGAGTACACCAAAAGCTTTGAGGGCGTTTTGGATACGCACGATATGATAATACATCAGTACGGGCCAAACCGCGCTTTCCTTTCTCTGCACGTTGAGGTGGACGGTAAGGAGGATATCTTTACAAGCCACGATATGATAGACAATATAGAGATAGGGATATACGAAAAATTCGGTGTGATAGCCACAATACATATGGACCCCATCTATCCTGAGGATGAGTTTGTGCTTTCGCTAAAGGAGTATACCGCCGCTTTTGTAACCGCGTTGGATGCAAGGCTTTCTATCCACGATTTCCGCGTGGTACACGGCGATACGCACACTAATATTTTGTTTGACCTAACAAAGCCCTACGACGTAAAGCTGCCCGACAGCGATATCAAGCAAAGCGTTTGCGATAAGCTTAAGGAGCTTAACCCAAGCTATAGGGCGATTATCGTGATAGATAGGGAATTTACTTAAAACAGGAGGAGAGCTATAATGCTGTATACAGCCGTATGGGCACACAGAGGCGCCTCTGCCTACGCGCCCGAAAACACAATGGCGGCGTTTTTATTGGCACAAAAGCTTGGTGCAGACGGTGTGGAGCTGGACGTGCATCTCACAGCAGACGGCAAGGTGGTTGTATGCCACGATGCGGATATCAAGCGCACCTCAAACGGAAAAGGCGTTATCGAGGATATGACCTATGAGGAGCTTGCTTCTTTTGATTTCGGCTACGCAAACGTGTTTGGAAACCGCTTTGAGGGTGAAAGGATACCGCTTTTAGAGGAGGTTTACCGCGCCCTGCTGCCTTGTAACACGATCATCAACGTAGAGCTTAAAAAATCAAGGCCGGAGCTTGTGCGTGCCGTGCTTAAGCTGGAGGAGGAATGCGGCGCGGCAGGTGCCGTTATATATTCCTCGTTCGTACACGAATATCTTGAAGAGATTAAAAAAATAAACCCCGCCGCACACGTAGCTCCGCTTTACGGCTGCTGCAAGGAGTTTGTTGCGCTTGGCAAGGGCTTGAAGGCAACCGCGCTTCACCCCTCTTATGGCGACGTTTTTTCCGATGCGGATTACGTTCGCAAGGCGCACGCGGCAAATCTTCGCGTACACCCCTATACGCCAAACGATTTCGATACCCTGTTTGCGCTTACGGAGCTGGGCGTGGACGCTGTTATCACCAATTATCCCGATAGGGCAATTGAAATAAGAAACAATAAACTAAGGAGGTTTATTTAAGGATGTCTAAGAAAAACGGGAAAAAGGGCTTTTTTACTGAGTTTAAGGAGTTTATAACCAAGGGTAACGTGCTTGATATGGCGGTTGGTGTTATCATCGGTAACTCCTTTAAGGCGATAGTTACCGCGCTTACGGATAAGATTATTATGCCGCTTGTAACTAAGGCTGTTGGTAACAGCTCTGTAACGGATATTAAAACCGTGCTTACCCCTGCCGTGCTTGACGAGGCGGGCGAGGTTGTTACGCCTGAGCTTGCTATTGAGTGGGGCTTGCTTCTCCAAGCCGTTATAGATTTCTTCATAGTTGCGCTTGTTCTTTTTGTAATAATTAAGGCGGCAATGGCATTCCAGCAAAAGCGTATAGCACTTATGGAAAAACTAAAGAAGAAGGAAGAAGAGGAAAAGGCACAAGAGCCTGCCGCACCTGCGGAGCCCAGCATTGAGGAGCAGAACAAGCAGCTTCTTACCGAAATACGCGATTTGCTTAAAGAAAAGAAATAATATACCCCATTGCTCACTGCGTTCGCAACGGGGACCCCGATTTAGCCCCATTGCTCATTACATTCGCAACGGGGACCCCGAATTTGATATTTAGGCTTTCGTTCGCTCGCGCCTCGCGCCGCGTTGCGGCACTCGCGAAAGTCCAAGGAATATTTTTCGCGGCACATGTCCGCGAAAAATATGGGTGGTTAAAAATAAGGCTTGGTCTAAAAAGCACCAAGCCTTATTTTGTGGCTAAAGCGCAACGCTTTAATTGTAGGGGGCATTCACGAATGACCCGCTACGCCACATCTAAAGCCGAACGCCGCATTTAACCGCTACGCGGCGGTCGATTCGTGAATCGACCCTACACCCGCAACGAGGTTTAATTTCAAGATGAAGCGTAACGCTTTAAGCGTAGGGCGCACGTCTTGCTCCCGCCGCCTCGTTCATTAACGCACAATCTTTCCAACCAAGGTGTATTTAACTCCATTCGTCTCGGCGGCAGCAAGACGTGCGCCCTACGATGAAGAATGGCATTTCTTTACACCGCCACGCGGCGCTTTATCTGCGCTGAGTACCGTATATACAACAAAAGGAGCTAAGTGTTAAAACTCAGCTCCTTGTTTGTTTGTAGTTTACTTTTTATTTTTTAAACTTATCGAAAAAGCTTTTTCTTTTTGCGTAGTTCTTACCGTCGGTTGCTTCACCAAACTGACGAAGCAGCTCTTTTTGCTTGGAGTTAAGCCCTTTGGGTATCTCTACCGTTACGGTAACGCGCATATCGCCCCTTGTTTGCGGGTTGTTTATAAAGGGTATGCCCTTGCCGCGCAAAGAAAAGACTGTGCCGCTTTGCGTTCCTTCGGGGATGGAGAACTCCGCCGTGCCGCCTTCTATCGTTGGTACGGAGATTTTTGCCCCCAGCGTTGCATCCACAAAGGTAACGGGAAGTTCCATATAAACAAGCGTGCCGTTACGCTCGAATATCTTGTGCGGTCTTACGCTTATGTTCACGTACAGGTTGCCTGCGCCACCGCCGCCTGTGCCCGCGTTGCCCTGACCTTTAAGCTGTATCTGCTGGCCGTTATCAATGCCTGCGGGTATGTTTACCTCAAGCTTTTTCTGCTTTTTAACCGCGCCCTTGCCCTTACAAGCAGAGCAGGGGTTTTTAATTATGCGCCCCTTGCCGTTACAGCGCGGACAGGTTTGCGTGCTTTGCATAGAGCCGAAGCCGATATTACGCATAACGGTTACGGTACCTCTGCCGCCGCATTGCGAGCAGGTTTCGGCATCCGATGCGTTTTCTGAGCCTACGCCGTGGCACTTTTCGCACTTTTCCGTGTGCGAAAACTCTATTGTCTTTTTACAGCCGAAAGCCGCTTCCTCAAAATCTATGCTTAAACGATAGCTTAGATCCTCGCCACGCGCTGGACCGCCACGGCTTCTGGTGCTGCCGCCACCGAAAAAGCTTCCAAACAGATCCCCCAAGTCAAAATCAGCAAATCCGCCGCCAAAGCCGCCAAATCCGCCGTATCCGCCACCGCCCGCAAAGGAGGAAGGGTCAAACGCGGCATGACCAAACTGGTCATACTTTGCTTTTTTATCCGCATCGGAAAGCACGGCGTAAGCCTCGTTTATCTCCTTAAACTTTTCTTCTGCCGCCTTGTCGCCGGGGTTCATATCAGGGTGGTATTTCTTTGCAAGCTTTTTATATGCCTTTTTTATTTCATCGGGCGTGGCGTTTTTGTTTGTTCCCAACACCTCGTAATAATCTCGCTTGTCAGCCACCGTACCCCTCCTTTCATTAAGCTTGGAAACGGCGCAAAAGCACCGTTTCCATCTTAAGGTTTATATATTAGTCGTTAGATTTGTCGGTAAAATCTGCGTTGTAAACGCCGTCGTCACCGTTGTCCTGTGCGCCGCCTGCCTGCGAGAAGTCCTGCCCTTGTGCGCCGCCTGCCTGAGAGTATAGCTTTTCGGAAAGCTTGTAGAACGCCTGCTCCAAAGCCTCGGTATCAGCCTTAATAGCATCGTGGTTGTCCGTTTTAACCGTTTCCTTAAGCTTTGCTACCGCATCAAGCACGGGCTGCTTGTCTGCATCGGAAACCTTGTCCCCTATCTCGCCAAGCGTTTTTTCGGATTGGAATATAAGGCTTTCTGCCTTGTTCTTAACCTCAACCTCTTCTCTGCGCTTCTTGTCCTCTGCTGCGTGCATTTCTGCATCCTTAACAGCGCGGTCGATATCTTCCTTAGACATATTGGTGGAGGAGGTTATGGTTATCTTCTGCTCCTTGCCTGTGCCCTTGTCCTTAGCAGTAACGTTTACTATGCCGTTAGCGTCTATATCAAAGGTTACCTCTATCTGCGGAACGCCTCTGGGTGCGGGTGCTATACCTTCAAGCGAGAAGCGGCCAAGAGTGATATTGCCGGCTGCCATATCGCGCTCACCCTGAAGAACGTGTATCTCAACGGAGGTTTGCCCGTCTGCCGCGGTGGAGTATATCTGGCTCTTCTGTACGGGGATGGTGGTGTTTCTGTCTATAATTCTGTTGAATACGCCGCCAAGCGTTTCGATACCCAAGGAAAGGGGAGTAACGTCCAAAAGCAGAAGGTCCTTAACCTCGCCGCCAAGCACGCCTGCCTGTATAGCCGCGCCGATAGCAACGCATTCGTCGGGGTTGATGCCCTTGAAGGGTTCCTTGCCTACAAGGTTCTTAACTGCTTCCTGAACGGCGGGTATTCTTGTAGAGCCGCCAACCAAAAGCACCTTGTCTATTTGAGAGGTGCTAAGCCCTGCATCGGAAAGCGCCTGCTTAACGGGCGTTAAGGTTCTTGCAACAAGGTCGTGAGTTAGCTCGTCAAACTTAGCGCGGGTAAGCATCTCGTCAAAGTGCATGGGCACGTTGTCAACAGCCGCTATAAAGGGAAGGCTGATGTTGGTGCTGGAAACGCTGGAAAGCTCTATCTTTGCTTTTTCAGCCGCTTCCTTAAGACGCTTAAGCGCGGTACGGTCCTTTCTTAAATCAATGCCGTTGTCTCTCTTAAAGGTGTCTGCTATCCAATCAATAATCTTGTTGTCAAAATCGTCGCCGCCCAAAAGGTTGTCGCCCTTAGTTGCAAGCACTTCAAACACGCCGTCGCTTATCTCAAGGATGGAAACGTCAAAGGTACCGCCGCCAAGGTCAAATATCATAACCTTTTGGTCAAGGTCCTTGTCAAGCCCGTATGCAAGTGCAGCAGCGGTAGGCTCGTTGATTATACGAAGCACCTCAAGCCCTGCTATCTTGCCCGCATCCTTCGTTGCCTGACGCTGTGCATCAGAGAAGTATGCCGGAACGGTGATAACCGCTTTCGTAACGGTTGTGCCAAGGTAGCTTTCAGCATCAGCCTTGAGCTTTTGAAGTATTCTTGCAGAGATTTCTTGGGGGGTGTAGTTTTTGCCGTCTACGGCAACCTTTTTTGCCGTACCCATATCTCTCTTGATGGACATTATAGTCCTGTCAGGGTTTGTGATAGCCTGCCTTTTAGCAGTCTGGCCAACCATAAGCTCGCCCGTTTTAGAGAAAGCCACTACGGAAGGAGTTGTGCGCTCGCCCTCTGTGTTGGTTATAACAGCGGGCTCGCCGCCTTCGTATACTGCAACGCAGGAATTTGTTGTACCAAGGTCAATACCTATAATTTTAGACATATTAAATTACCTCCATATTATGTGATTTTTATTTCAAGCTTTAGTTTACTACCTTTACAAGGGCGTGCCTAATAACCTTATCGCCCAAGCGGTAGCCCTTTTGCAGGGTTTCTGTAACTGTGTTTTCGGGCTGGCTTTCGTCCTCCTCGTGGAAGATAGCGTTGTGCAGATTGGGGTCAAACTGCTCGCCCGTGGATTTTATTTCCTCTACCTTCATCTTCTCAAGTGTGCCTTTAAGCTGTTTTTCAAGCATCAGCACGCCTTTTGCCAGCTCGCTGTCGTCCGTTGCGTACCCTACGGCACGCTCTATATTGTCTATAAGCGGCAGGAACGCACTTACCGCATCGGAAAACGCATCCGCATAAAGCGCCTCGCGCTCCTTCTGGCTACGCTTGCGATAGTTGTCATACTCTGCGGCAACGCGCAAATACTTGTCTGCTTGCGTGGCAAGCTCGGCTTCTGCCTTGGCTGCTCTCTCTTCTGCCTCCAAAAGCTGTGCCTTTAGCTTTTCCGCCTTCTCAGCCTTCTTGGTCTGCTTGCTTTCTTCTGCCTTTTCGGCTTCTATGTTCGGTTCGTTTTCCTTGCTCATTTTCTGTTTCCTCCTTCGTCCTTGCCGTTAAGCTCGTCTGTAAGCCCCGATGCAAAGTATTCAAGATTAGCTATAACCTTTTTATAGTTCATTCGCTTTGGCCCTATAACGCCTATCGCGCCTACCGTTTGCCCCGATACCGTTATCGGATAGAACACAACGCTTGCGTCCTCAGGCGTTAAGCCCTCGCCTGACATTACGATGTTCGGCCTGCCGGGCATACCCTCCGTAAAACGTTCCACTATCGTGTGCTTCTGCTCCAGCACCTCAAGCACGCTTTTCGCCTTGCTTACATCGTAAAACTCCGGATAGCTTAAAAGCTTTGTCAAGCCGCGAACCTGCACATCCTCCTCCGTGCCAACGCCCAACAGCTCGTTCACCGCACGAAGCGCGGGATTAACCAGCTCGCTTGCGGAACCTGCCGCCTCGCTAACGTTAAGCACAGCGGTAAGCGTTATCTCCGCCGACGTAAGCCCTGTAAGCCCCGCCTCCAACGCTTTGGACAGCGTTTTAAGCTTCTCCTCGGTACAGCCGTTTACTGCCACCGTTTTCGTTTTAACCTGCCCGCCGTTACAGCGAAGTATCAGCAAAAAGCTTTCTTCATCTATATATACGGCTTTTATCTTTTCGATACGCTCCGCAGGCGGCTTAAGCACCGATATCGCGGTATAGTTTGTTATGTGTGACATAACGCGCGCCGCTTCGGATAGCAGCTTGCCAAACTCACCAACCTTGTAGTCCAAAAGCTCGTTTAGCACCGATAGCTCCTCAAGCGAAAGCTTGTAGTTTT
This sequence comes from Eubacteriales bacterium, assembly GCA_045592105.1. GTDB lineage: Bacteria > Bacillota > Clostridia > Oscillospirales > CAG-382 > SIG636. Next base: position 61,642 of record JAZNUB010000033.1, read on the forward strand.
CCATCAAGCCCTCAACATAGGTTCGCATCCCCTTGGTTGTAGGCACGCGCCCTGCCGAGGAATGCGGCTGGTCGAGATATCCCATAGTCTCAAGCTCACTCATCTCGTTACGCACCGTTGCGCTGGACAAAGCATCGGGTATCTGCGCTGTAATGTATTTAGAGCCAACAGGCTCGCCACTACGAATATATTCATCAACTATGGATTTAAGTATGCGCTTTTTTCTTTCCGTAAGCTCCATATCGGGTTATCCCTCCCTCCTGCTAAAGATTTTTAGCACTCGCAAGTGCTGTCTGCTAACGATTATGATTATACACCTATTTTTCCGCTTGTCAATACCTTTTATACAACTATATTTGTAAACAATCTGTGAACGAAGCCCCGCTTTTGCTAAGCCGCTCAAGCAAACGCGCACGCGGTTTGCTAAAATCGAATGAGGATAATTTTGTATTGACAGCGCGTGTGCAAAGTGCTACAATGGTTGCGGCAGAGTATAACCCTTGCGCGTAAAGTGCCGCATTACCGAACGGGGAGTTGTCGGGCGGACGAAAAGCGTTTTTCGCTTGCGGTGCAGGGTTAGCATCCCGCTGTCGCATATTTTTGCACCCCTCTTTTCGATCCGTGCTTTGATATGGCGACTGGTATGAAAAGGAGGGTATTTTTATGCAAAAAAAGAAACGTATCACAATCAAGGTTATCACTACTGCGGCTATGCTTGCGGCGTTAAGCGTGCTTATAGGCATCTTCTGCAAAACCTTTTTACAGCACCCCGCGCTTGTTTACTACCGTATAACCTTTGAAAACCTGCCCGTTATACTTTCGGGCTTGCTGTTTGGCCCCATTGTGGGCGCTATGGTTGGCGTGTGCGCCGATATAGTAAGCTGCTTGTGCTCGCCAAACCCTGCGGTAAACCCGCTTATAAGCCTTGGTGCCGCTATGGTTGGCGTTATGGCGGGCGTAACGCCGTATATAATAAGAAAGAAAGGTGCTTTGCAAACCGCTGTTGCTGTTGCCACGGCGCATTTGGTGGGGCAAGTTTTTGTAAAATCTATCGCTAAAATGATTTTCTTCTCTATGCCGTGGCACGGTATTTTTGTTGGCATCGGCGTGTCGCTGGCGGTTGGCGTTTTAGAGTTTGCGGCTATAAGCTTGCTTCGCTCGTCCCGCGGGATAAGCCGCTTTTTGGAGGGGGAATAGGCGTATGAACTACGAACAGGCGCTTGAATATATACACAGCGTTTCGTGGCTCGGCAGTAAGCCGGGGCTTTCACGCACACGCACCTTGCTTTCGCTGATGGGCAACCCACAGGATAAGCTGCGCTTCGTTCACGTTGCGGGCACCAACGGCAAAGGCTCTACCTGCGCTATGCTGGCATCCGTGTTGCAGGCGGCAGGCTATAAAACTGGGCTTTATACCTCGCCATATATATTAAGGTTTAACGACCGTATTCGTGTAAACGGTGAGGATATCCCGGATAATGAGCTAGCGGAGATAACCGAGTACGTAAAGCAATACGCTGAGACTATGGAGGACCACCCAACAGAGTTCGAGCTGGTTACCGCCATAGGCTTTGAATATTTCTACCGTAGGCAGTGCGATGTGGTGGTGCTTGAGGTGGGCATGGGCGGCGAGCTTGACTCTACCAACGTTATAGGCTCTCCCCTTGTTTCCGTAATAACACCCCTCGCTTTGGATCATACCGCCATCCTCGGCGCAACAATTGCCGAAATAGCAAAGGCAAAAGCCGGCATAATAAAGGAAGGCTGTACCGTTGTATCGGCAGATAACACGGTTGAAGGTGCCGCTGTTATCAAGGCAACCTGCAAGGCTCTCGGCTGCGAGTATCACAGCTTTGTCGGATGCTGGCATGCGGACGATTGGTGTTTCTTCAACCAACAATCCTATAACCCTCCGTTTGGCATCGGCTTCACCTATGATGGGGAGGAGTATACCGTTCCGTTAGGCGGTGTGTATCAGTTTTGTAACGCCGCGTTGGTGCTGCAAACGGTAGAGGTGCTTAGAGGCCGTGGGTTTAGTATTAGCACCGAAGCGCTCAAGAAGGGCTTAGCAAACGTGTATTGGCCTGCCCGCTTTGAAGTGATGAGAGAAGAGCCGCTGTTCATATATGACGGCGGGCACAACCCACAGGGCGTAAAGGCGGCGGTGGATACCTATAAATTCTGCACGAAAAAAGCAGTGGTGCTTATAGGGGTTATGGCAGATAAGGACTATGCCGTAGAGCTTGAGATGCTAAACGAGATAGCAAAAAGCTTTATAGCAGTAACACCCAACAACCCCAGAAGCTTGCCTGCGGAAAAATTGGCGAAGGTGATAAGAGCAACGGGCAAGGAATGCGTTGCGGCGGACACGGTATATCAAGGCGTGGAGATGGCGCTGGCGAAGGATGATATCGTCTTTGCCACTGGTTCTCTTTATATGTATGAAGAGGTAAAAAAAGCTCTCGACGTTTTATCCCCGAAAGAATGATTTTTTCTCCCAATTTTTACTTTTTTCTAAAACAACAGATAAAGCCCCTGGAAAAACCATAGCCGAATCAAGCAAAAACACGCAGTTGGAGGGCGAAAAAACACCCTGAAAAATTTTTTTAAAAAAAAGCAAAAAAAGGTATTGACAAAAGGGAATAAAGGTGTTATACTAACTGAGCCGCTTGAGGGACGGGCAAAAACGCGAGGGACTGAAAGCGAGCGCGGACATTGAAAATTGAACAACAACGAGACAACAAAAAGTTCTCGAAAATTCCTATTAGAGATAAGAGGAACAC
>JAZNUB010000034.1:0-1786 GCA_045592105.1 Eubacteriales bacterium
GATAGAAACTCTTGAGGTTGTAATCAAGGGCGACGTTACGGGTGACGGTGTTACCACCTCTACAGACCTTATAGCTATGCGTAACGTGCTTAAGGACAGAGCTACTTTCGAGGGCGCATTCCTTAAAGCGGCAGACCTTAACGCTGATAAGGCAATGTCCACGCTGGACTACGTTCAGATGACAACCGCAATAAAGGGCTAATATCATTAATTAAAGCATTATAGCTAATCGTGGCAAAAAGCCACGATTAGCTGTTTGTCGTAGTCTCCAAGAAGCCGAACGGCTTCTTGGGGTGATTGTAGGATGCAAAATCGGCAAAGCTTACATACAAAAATATAAAAAGGGGTACGAGAAATGAAAAAAGCATTTTTAAAGCAAGCTTTATCTTTAACGTTGGCATTAGTGCTTCTTATCGCCGTTGTTCCGATGGTAGCAATAGATGCTGATGCCGCTGCATACACAGGCGTTGTTAGACAGACAGACGCGCCTTGGACTTCGTATTACGTTGGCGGTGATACTCTTGCCGCAACAGGCTGTGGCCTTTTCTCCTTGGTAAACTGCGTAGGCTACCTCACAGGCCAGCTTATGGATATTCCTTCGCTTGCCTCCTGGGCGCACAGCACAACCTTCTTTAACAGATATGCTGACGGTACGTATATGCTTGATTTTTACCCGTTGGTTGAAGCTAAGTACGGCGCACAGTACGGGATTACCGTTGATTGCAATACCGACACCGATGGTTGGTGGAGTAATTCCTACAGCTCTCTCCTTAAAGAAAGATTACAGCAGGGCTGGGTTGCTATAGGCAACGTTCCCGGCCACTTTATTGCAATCGTTGATTATGACCCTGCAAGTGACAGCTATCACATTTATGAGTCTGCTCCCTCTTCCAGGAGAGGAACGCTTGGCAACGGCGATATATGGCGCTCCGCTTACGATCTTTGTTACGGCGATCCCGATATGAAGCTGAGATGGTTCTGTTTCATAGGCTTGGCAGGTGAAAGAGTTACAACCACCCATAAGCTTGAAAACCGCGATCCCGTTAATATGGGGCAGGATTTCTATGCAAGAATTAACCATCCCGCATCCGGCAAATACGTTGCAGACCAAGGCGGCCCCGTTTACGCTTCCGACCTTTCCGGCGGTAACGAACAGGTTTGGCACTTTATGCGCCAATCAAGCGGCTCCTACCTTGTTGGTAACGTTGCAACTTCAAAGTTCTTGGAGGTAAAGGACGCATCCTATGCGGACGGTACACCGCTTGTTACAACTGACGTGGATTTTGAAAACAACCAAAAATTCTTCATCTACGCTATAGACAATAAGTTCCACTTTATGCCCGAGGGCGGGGATAAGGTTGTAGACGTTGCGGCGGGCACGTTTATAACCCAAATCTACGGCACCAACAGGGGCGAGGATAATCAGGTTGCAGTTGATGCAAGAGCCTTTAACCTTGAAATTATCAGCACCTACGAGGGGCAAAGAAACCCCGCAAACCTTGGCGATAGCTTCCAGGCAACGATAAAGAACGTTGCTTCGGGCAAATACGTAACTGCTTCGGGATATACTCTTATAGGCGCAGACAGAAGCAAGGCAGATAACCAAAAGTTTAACTTCACGCGCTTGCCCAACGGTGCTTATACAATAGTTTCCCAGTCCGAAAACCTTGCATTGGACGTTCTTGAGTCCAGCCTTGACGAAGGTAAATCAATTGATATGTATAACCTTCACGGCGGAAACGCACAAACCTACTTCTTGATAGAAAAAGACGGTAAGTATTATATT
>JAZNUB010000035.1:0-5419 GCA_045592105.1 Eubacteriales bacterium
TTTTATATATGGCAATAAGCAGTATAATTTTAAGAGTTAAAACAAGAAGCTCCATCGTTTATGACAGCCGTATACGCATTATAAACGCAAAAACCTCTCCCTTCGCTCGCGGGATAATACGCCCAACCATCTATATACCCGCAGACCTTGACAAAAGCAGTTGGCCGCACATTATAGCGCACGAAAACGCGCACCTTAAAAGGCTTGACCATTTGGTAAAGCCCGTAGCCTTTGTTGCCTTGGCGGTGCATTGGTTTAACCCCTTGGTATGGGTGGCGTACATAATGCTTTGCAAGGATATAGAATACGCCTGCGACGAGAAGGCGGTTAAGGAGATGGACCACGCCGAAAGGCAAAAGTACTCTCTTTCCCTGCTTTCCTGCGCGGCAGGCAAAGCCCTTGCCTTTGCACACCCCTTGGCGTTTGGCAAGGTTAGCGTGAAAGAAAGGATAAAACGCATTATGAACTATAAAATATCCGTATGGGCTATATGCTTAGCCCTTATAGTAAGCATGCTTTTAGGTCTGCTGCTTGCTTGCTCGCCCGGTGGAGAGGACGCAAGCTCTGCCGACGGCACAAGCGAAGAAACAGCTTGGGAGCAAAGCAAATACTTTGGCAGCCTTATCGAAACCACCGACGAAAACGGCCGCAAGGGCTATATATTAAAGACTTCCGAATGGACGGTAATACGCGAAGAAATAACAAGCGAGTTTATAAAAGAATTAACGGCGGATTTTTTAGCTATCTGGGAAGACAGCGATTTTGTTACCGTAGATTTTGGAACTGACGGTATCACCCTTAAACAAAACGAATACGAGCTGCCCGGCTACGGTTACGGCTACAAGGCTGTATTGACCACCTCGTTTAACAGCTACAGCTTTGTGCTGTATGACACCAACTACGGTTTTAAGCACATTAAAGCACAAAACGACAAATTGACCTTTGAAAAGGCATCGGTATTTGGCGAGGCGGCAGAGTATGATACCAACTGCACCGCCAACCTTGAGCATCTGCTGTTCATAAGGCTTATATACGGCTTAAAGCCCGACAGCGAGCGCGTTCGCAACTATGATGTTACAAGCGGCGTTTATTCCGATGCGGCAACTATTGTGATATCGCCCACACACTCCGTTGTTTGTTGGAGAGGACTAAGCGTTGAAGGCCATTGGTGGATAAACCTTAGCGACAAAATGAAGGTGCTTTACTCTGATGCATTCAAATTAAAAAACGACAAAGAAAATACAACGCTTAATGTGCTTGAGTTTGACGACGGCGGCCACGAAATTGTAAAGATAATGCCCACAACCTATGTAAAGGACTTTAAGTTTATAGAAATAGTATACGATGAAAGCTTTAACCCAATAGGCGGTTTGGTGCTTTACGAAGCAGACGAGCTGAACAGCAAGCAACCGTTTTATGCAAGAACTATGATAAACGAGGGGCTTTCGTTCAGAGGTGTATGCTACACGGATAGCTTGGGCTTCACCAATTACGCCAGGATAATGTATAATCCTCATGGCTACACCAGCTATGACGGCGACCTTTATCTTGACTTCTTCACTCCGCCGATCGACAGTGATCTAAGCTCCGACACAATCACAGAAAGCACATACATACCTGAAGACAATAGTGTTCCGGAGGATCACGGTACAATACGCACCCCGCCTACAGGTAAATGGTACGGAGAGGTAAACTTAAATGGTGAACGCGTGGAGATTTATTTAACCATAAACACCGATTCAAACGTTAGGGTAGACTGCCACTACCCGAATGAAGAGATACCAACCACTCTGTCAGGCACATGCAAATCGGAGCGCAACATCTTAACTTTAAGTATGACTAATGCCTTGGAAACAAGCGATTTTTCAGAAGACTATATTTTCGAATGGGACAATACCTATTACGGCATCTATCTTAAGCACATAGGCGGCAAATCCCTGGTAGACGGATTGAAATACATAGTTTTTAGATTCAGCGAGTGGTCATAATTGTTCAGAGCCAGAATATTAATAAAGCCGAAGTTTATTCAAAGTGAAAAATATATAAAAACAAATTCGAGGAAAAATAATGAACGCTGTATTTATTAAATTGTTCGACGTTTCTATCGTTGCATCCATTTCAATAATACTTGCATTGCTGTTTCGGCCTTTGCTTAAGAAATGCCCGTCTTTTATACGCTGTCTTTTGTGGTGCGTGATACTGCTTAGGCTTTTGTTGCCGTTCACTATCGACAGTAGCGTGTTCACAATGCAAAAGGTGCCTTCCGCTAACGATATTTTCGTGCAGGAAAGCGTGGCAAAGCCCGAACAGCCACCTATCAGCCAAGCCCCTGTTGTTGACGTTAGCAAAGCCCCCGTTTTTGAGGACACGGCTTCTACCATAGTGCCAGATATAAGCGTTGCGCCGCCTATCAAAAACGACTCCCCAACTATAACCACTCCCAACACGGAGGATATCCCATCAACCATGCCGCAGAACACGGAGAAGAAAAGCGTTAGCGTGCTTACCGTGCTTTCTATCGTATGGGCTGTTGGCGTTGCCTTAATGCTTTTATATATGGCAATAAGCAGTATAATTTTAAGAGTTAAAACAAGAAGCTCCATCGTTTATGACAGCCGTATACGCATTATAAACGCAAAAACCTCTCCCTTCGTTCGCGGGATAATACGCCCAACCATTTATATCCCCGCAGACCTTGATAAAAGCAGTTGGCCGCACATCATAGCGCACGAAAACGCGCACCTTAAAAGGCTTGACCATTTGGTAAAGCCCGTAGCCTTTGTTGCCTTGGCGGTGCATTGGTTTAACCCCTTGATATGGGTGGCGTACATAATGCTTTGCAAGGATATAGAATACGCCTGCGACGAGAAGGCGGTTAAGGAGATGGACCACGCCGAAAGGCAAAAGTACTCTCTTTCCCTGCTTTCCTGTGCGGCGGGCAAAGCCCTTGCCTTTGCACATCCCTTGGCGTTTGGCAAGGTTAGCGTGAAAGAAAGGATAAAACGTATTATGAACTATAAAATATCCGTATGGGCTATATGCTTAGCCCTTATAGTAAGCATGCTTTTAGGTCTGCTGCTTGCTTGCTCGCCCGGTGGAGAGGACGCAAGCTCTGCCGATGGCACAAGCGAAGAAACAGCTTGGGAGCAAAGCAAATACTTTGGCAGCCTTATCGAAACCACCGACGAAAACGGCCGCAAGGGCTATATATTAAAGGTTTCCGAATGGGCGATAATAAGCCAAAAAATAACAAACGAATTTATAAAAGAATTAAAAGCGGATTTTTTAGCTATCTGGGAAGACAGCGATTTTGTTACCGTTGATTTTGGAACCGACAGTATCACCCTTAACCAAGACGAGTACGAGCTGCCCGGTTACGGTCACGGCTACAAGGCTGTGTTGACCACCTCGTTTAACAGCTACAGCTTTGTGCTGTATGACATCAACTACGGTTTTAAGCACATTAAAGCACAAAACGGCAAATTAACCTTTGAAAAGGCATCGGTATTTGGCGAAGCGGCGGAGTATGATACCAACTGCACCGCCAACCTTGAGCATCTGCTGTTCATAAGGCTTATATACGGCTTAAAGCCCGACAGCGAGCGTGTTCGCAACTATTCCATTACAAGCGGCTTTTATTCCGATGCGGCAACCATTGTGATATCGCCCACACACTCCGTTGTTTGCTGGAGAGGGCTAAGCGTTGAAGGTCATTGGTGGATAAACCTTAGCGATGTGATGAGGGTAACTTACTCACGGGGAAGCGATTTAAAAAAGGACAAAGCAAATACGGAGCTAACCGTGCTTGAATTTGACGACGGCGGCAACGAAATTGTAAAGATAATACCCTCAACCTATGCAAAAAACTTTAAGTTTATCAGCATAGAGTACGATGAAAACAGCAACCCAAAAGTGGGCAAGGTGCTTTACGAAGCAGACGAGCTGAACAACAAGCAGCCGTTTTATGCAAAAACCATGATAAACGAAGGGCTTTCGTTCAGAGGTATAGTATATACAGCCAGTCCGGGCTTTACCAAATATGCACGAATAATGTGGAACTCAAAGGATGGCGGGCTGTATCTTGACTTCTTCACTCCGCCAATTACCACACCCCCTAACAACCGTATGGACGTATCCTATGCAGGCGAAGATTTGAAAAAGGATAAGAGCAACCCCGAAATTAAAGTTTTGGAATTTGACGACGGCGGCAACGAAATAATTAAAATCGTTCCTGCCACTTTAGCTAAAGACTTTAAATTTATAAGTATAGGATACGACGAAAACAGCAACCCAACAGTGGGCAAGGTGCTTTACGAAGCAAATATGCTGAACAGCAAGCAGCCGTTTTATGCAAAAACCGATATTAACGAAGGGCTTTCGTTCAGAGGTGTAATCTACACGGATAGCTTAGGCTTCACCTTTTACGCACGAATAATGCTTAACCCAAAGGATGGCGGGCTGTATTTAGAGCTGTTTGCACCGTCCGGCGACGTAAACAACCAGCCGAGCCCAGCCCTGCCTGCAGGCAATTGGTATAGCGAGGTTGTTTCCGTTAACGAAGAAAGCTTTGCGATTTTGCTTAGTTTAAACTCCGATAACAGTGTTAGATACGACTATGGCTATGCGTATTCCGAGATACTGGGCACGTTAGTCGGCACCTGGAAAACAGAGGGGAACGTATTAACCCTCTCAATGGCTAAATCAGAAGAGGCAAACGGTGTTTTTAAAAACTACGTTTTCGAATGGAAAGAAACCGAAAACGGCATCTCGCTTACCCATGTGAGCGAAGAAACCTTTTTGTATGGCTTTGAAAACGCAACCTTCAGCTTTACACCAAGAGAAGGACAAAGCGATGACAAACACCACGCTTTGCTTTATCTGTTTGACATTTACACGTTTGATATGTCCACGCTCCCCATAAGCTTTGACGGCACGGTAGAAGACCTTATTGCAAAGCTGGTAAAGGAAAGCGGCTGGAACGAAGCCATAAAGGTAAACTCCTTTGAAATTAAAGACGGCATGGCGTATATCGACCTCAACGAAGCCTTTGGGCATATGGTTAACGCAGGCCTTATGGCAGAATCCGGCGTTGACTGCGTTGTGCAAACAGTGAAAAGTGCCTACGAAGTAGAATACGTTGTCCTCACCATAGAGGGCAAACCCTTTAAAAGCTCTTACGCTTAAACAAAAATCCCGTTCCGTTCGAATGTCATCCGTTAGTACTTGAGCGTAGCTAAAGTGTATCAATTTACCGAAATTGTCATAGCATAAATCGAATAGAGGCTGTCTCATTAAGACAGCTCGAAAGTAAAGAAAAAGCGGTTGTTCTAAGCCGAAAGGCATTGAACAACCGCTTGCTTTGTTGTATAATTTAATTGCGAAAAAACCTACAAGAAAGCGAGATAATTATACAACAATG
>JAZNUB010000036.1:0-60340 GCA_045592105.1 Eubacteriales bacterium
AAACATCTTTGATTTTTTGGGATCGGTAGTCATGCACTGCATCTGTTGCGGCGCCGCAACAGATGCAGTGGTGCGTTTTACGTTCCATTTCACCGAAAACAGTAATATTATTTTCTGTTTCTTCAATGTTTGTTACGCAAAGCCCTTGCAATCCGAGAAGTTTTTCTGTAGAATAGTTGTAGAGCATGTTTGGTCCTCCGTTTCTGGTTTCTTGTCAACTCCATTTTAACGGATTCCTTCCAAATATGCTCTACTTTTTTATCTTTTTTTCGTAGGTCCTATTTGTTGTACCCCAACATTTATTATAGAACTCCTTTTTTCAATGATGTTTGCCTTCGGCAAATGATACAGGGCTTCGCCCAATGAGGACGGCTTCGTCTAATGATGTGTGGCTTCGCCACATTTTGGGGCAAACATCGCATCATTGCGGCACGAAGCGGCGCAATATCATATTTGCGGAAGCGAATGCATCGTATCGTCGCAGGCGATGCATCTTTTTATTTATTCCACGCCCCTATGCGTGATTTGGACGCGAGGCGGTTGAAATGTTCACGTATTTATGATATAATGAACCAAGAAAGGCGGTGATATATTGAAGGAGTTTGTTGTTAACAATCGATGTGTCTTTTTTCTTTTCGTTTTTGCTATATTAATCGCTTTGGGAGTATGGACTATAGATGAAGTAGTTTCCATTCCTATAATCATTCTTGGGTGCTTCATGTTCCTTGGGTACGCGATCGCTTTTCCTATTTGCTGTGTAATAAATTCGCGAGGAGTTACTGTATATTATCTATTTGGGTTTGCCAAAAAAAGAGTTGCTTGGAATGAATTAAAGCATATTGAAGATCATCACTCAAAAAGTGGAGTTCTACCTTGGTCGAGAGAGTACCACATTGCTTATTTCAAAACAAGATTTCCTTTATGGGAAAATGCGTGTATTCCAAAAACCAAGAAAGTAGTTCAACTGATTGAAAAGTATTATAAAGGGACCATCGAGAAATACGGTTAAATGCGGACACTTTTTGTCCGTTATTGCCTCTGTTTAGACATCGTTTTTTATTCAAGTTTAATGAATACGGCATACCGATTCACGATGGAGAAAACGGTAGAATAACATCATATATTCAAATACAATATTGTCCTTGGTGCGGCAAAAAGCTGCCGGACAGTTTGCGTGAAAAATGGTTTGACGAGCTGGAAAAGCTGGGATATGACGATCCATTAAATGATGATATACCGGAAGAATTCAAAAGCGATAAATGGTATCCCGAGTGATTATAATTTCGGGGAAGATGAAAGTGTCAGTATGAAATTAAGGAATAAGAGGCGCACCGGTAATGAAATTTACGGAGAAATTGAAAAGTATATTTAAGAATAAAAGTGAAAGGCATTACTTAAAAGGCGAAGCGTTTTGGTACAAAATCGGCGGCAAAATGTATTGTGGAGTGGTGTTGGATATAGAAAATGCGGGTTTTTATCTTGTTGCTTTAACCGATGAAGTAAATGAACAATCTCTAAAGCCTGATGACTTACTGGGCTTAGAGTGCTATACCTTGGCATGGTTTAGCGACCTTGAAATGTTAAGCCGCAGATTCATCCGTAAGCTTTGCGTGTTTGAAATTACGGGTTCCTACAACGGCAGAGCAGGAGCGTTCTTTTCGTCGGAGAAAATCAAGGTATATAACTATGGTTCAAAAGGCGAGTGGAAACACGAAACGAGAAATTACCACATTTCTCATCTAACGGTTGGCGATGCCCTTGATTACAACAATATACCGAAGTTTATATAAATCTGTAGCACAATAAGATATGCCATACAATTTTTCAAAATCAAAAAGAGTGCCGCCGAGGATTAAATTTTCCTCGGCGGTTTGCTATCCATATAAGCGTTTTTTCGCTTTTGCGGTTATTGTTATTTGTAGCCGGAGGTGATATAATTTAATCAAAAACTCAGGGCGGAGTGATGCTATGGTGAGCATATAAGCTTTTTTGAAAACTTTTCACATAAATCAAAAGAGCTTCCCAAAAATCGGCTTCTCATACGATTAATAGGTGAAAGGGAAAAAGAAATGCTTCTTTGCTTCCTGTAATCCGGATACAGGTGCAAGTGGCACCCGAAAGAATTCACCGAAAGGAATGATATATATGTTGAGAACAAATGACAAATATAAGGCGAACTACATTACTGCAATAAACGAAAAGCGAAAAATTGCCGTAGCCCAAAAGCGGGCACGCAACAAGCGTATTGTGTGTTTCAGCCTCGCTTTTTTACTAATGGTTGGAGTATTGTCTGCTATAATACTGAGCAAGCCGGAAAAGTCTCCCACACCAAATGGTGACACAAATGTACTATTAAATACATCTTCCGGCGAAGAATCAGCAAAACCAACCACAAGCACGGACGATCCTCCCGCAGAGAATAGCGATACAGATGTGAGTGTCAACCCAACTCCCGGAGAGGATTCCAAACAACCCACAAGCACAGACGATCCTCTCACAGAGGGAATAGTAATATACGCAGATACAAATTCCATAACAAACGTTGGAAACTCTGATATACCGGATCTCGGCGAAATTTCTCATCACCACGACTTGGATTATGAAGACGGTAAGCTGTACCATATCTATTTGGATGTTTACTTTCCTGACGCATTTACGTCCCCGGAAATGTTTTTGGACCCGGTAAATAAATACGGGGTTAGCTTTAGTCGTTGGGTTTTGGACGTTAACGACTTGGAAAAAGACCTTGAGATTTTTACAAGAGACATGAATTATAGGCGTAATATCGACAATGCAGAGGACTATATTGTAGTTGAAGAAAGAAGCGACGGCAGAATTTCTCTGCATTTCGACCGTTACAAGCTCAGGCTTGACCATATTAAAGAGTATTGCTTAAAGTATTGGAGCGAAGCAGAGCACGGCGAAGCACTTTCAGAGCTAAAAGCCAAAGGCATAAGTGAAGAATGGGTAGAAAAATATGGATATATCTGGTGGAAACGTTACGATGCCTCTTGGTATTGCGAAGAAAGTAATTCAAAATACGATATTATCGTTTACGATATGTTAGATGATATGGGCATTGTATGTGAGCGCAATGAGTATGGATATCCCATTTTTGACATTGCGAAGGAAGACTTTGATATGCTTTTAACGTTGCCTTGTGCGTATGATGTATATTTGCTTGAAAAAGGAACGACCCCGGAAGCTATATACAAGGTAATGATGGAAACGGATTTTTCGGCGTAGTCATAGATTATATTAAGTCGTAATACCGGCAAGGCGTGTTGAGTTTTTCAACATGCCTTGTCAGCAATATATTCTATAAAAGCGAGGGATTTCACCATGCGTAACAAAGAAATACTTGCCCGCATTACCGAAGATGAACAAAATTTCTTTGCAGCACCAAGCGAAGAATCTTTTGCTCCCGTTGTGAAGAAATACATGGATGGGCTTATCCAGTTTATTTACAGCATAGTTGGTGATTTCCATACCGCCGAGGATTTGTCTCAGGATGTCTTTACGGTGCTATGGATGCGTCCCAAGGGCTACAATGGCAAATGCACCCTCAAAACATATTTATATACCTTAGGCCACAGAAAAGCCGTGGACTATATTCGCAAAAACAGTAAAATCACCCGCATTGATCTTATAGAGGACACTCTGGTTTCGGCAGACTGCGTGGAGGAAGGATTTATAGTCGGTGAGCGAGATAAGGCAATTTTGGATGCTATGCATACCCTCCCTTACACGCAACAAAAAATACTTTATCTCTTATACTTTGAAGAAATGAGCTATGATGACATTGCCGTTATATTAAAGCAGCCCAAGAAAAAACTATATGAGCAATGCAGACAAGCTAAGGATAAGATGACAGCGGTATTAAAAGAGCGAATATAACGGCATTATAAAAGGTCATTAAATAATACTGCTAATAAATAAGGGAATCTGCATTTTGCAGACTCCCTCAGACTGAAGACAATGCCGAGGGGGATTTAGCCCCTCGGCGGTTTTCTTGTGCCGATGCAGCGTGCAAAGAATGGTAATAAAGATATATTATCATTTTTTGTTTTATGGGTTTACTTAAATAAGGTTTTATGGTAAAATGGATACATTGTATTTGCATAAACGTTTATATAATACTTTTACTCTAAAAAGGAACGGAGGTGTGATATTGAAAGACAAACTCAAGCCGCCCTTGATTTTAACCCAAAAGCAAAGGGCTTTTATTGAAAGCCTGCTGATAGAAAACGAAGCCGTGATAAAATACACGATTAAAAAAGCTTTAGGGGAGCAATATGGGTACTTGTTTGAGGATTGTGTTGGCAACCTGTGTTTGCTTATGTGTGAGAAAATAGCCGTGCTTGAAGCGCACCCCAATCCTGCGGCTTGGGTTATAGTTTCTGCAAAGTTCACGGCGTTTACGGAGATAAACAACAATAAAAATCACGCCAACACCGTTCAGCTTGAGGAAGCAAAGCTGATTGTAAGAGATACCACCTTTGAAGAGGTTTTATATAGCATTTGGCTGAAGAACAGCACCGCGGAAAAGCTTGCCGGCACGCTAACCAAGCGCGAGATACAAGTGTATCGGAAGCTGTGCGTTGAAAATAAGGACATAGCAACAACGGCAAAAGAGCTTGGTATAACGCCAAGCGCGGTTAGAACCTTTAAACAGACGATAAAAGACAAGATTTTAGAGCGTATATAAGAAAAAAACATAAAAAATCTGGACATTTTTGCTTTTTTATACATATTAACAAGTGAGGAGGGATTAAATGGATAACAAAAAGCTTAAAAGCCTAACGCTTTGTGAGATAAGGGCTAAGCTTGCCCAAGGCGAAATAGCTTTGCAGGATTTGGACACGGCAACAATAGAAAAGCTTTTAGACAGAGAAACAGCTTTGCTTTGTGTTGATGAGGGTGATACCGATTTTATAAACGAATGTGCAAAGCTGCTTTGCGAAACAAAGCAAGAAATAATGCCGCACGAGCGTTTTGTGGGCGTTATCCACGATACCTTCGAAAAGCACGTTTCCCCCCCGAAAAAGCGGTTGGGGATAAAGAAAATGCTTATAATTGCGGCGGTAATTTCTACCCTTATAGTAGGCGGCACGGTGGTTGTATCCTCCTTGGATAACGGTCTGTACGGTATTATAAATAAAACTGCAAGGCAGCCCGACGGAACAACGTTTGCGGAAGGCGATTTTACCTTTTACAGCGCAGGAATATGCAGGCAATATAAAACCTTAGAAGAAGCGGTGGAAAAAGAACGCGTAAATATTATGTGCCCCACCTCCTTGCCGGAAGGGGTTGTAATTAAAGAGGTGCACGCACACAAAGGGTACAGATGCGATAAGAGTATGACAATATTAACGCAAAACGAAAAGGTTTGTATATTGGTTGATGTTGGTCTTAAACACAGCAATCCATATGGGAAGAACAACGAGATTTACACCTCTAAAAACGGCATTGACTACGTTATTAGAGACAACGTAACCGCGTTGGGCTACAAATACTCCGCTTACGCCACCGTTGATAATTGTGGATACGTTATCCAAGTAAAGGAATACGAGGATATGATTTATATAATTGAACATATGGAGCATAAAAACGAAGCGAACAGTTAGAGCCTTAATGAATCAAATCACCCCAAGAAGCCGAACGGCTTCTTGGGGTGCTTTTGTATGGCGTTAGTACATCTGCACGTCGTTTTTGTTTTTGTTTTGATATTCTATAAGCTTTATTTCCAAGTTTTGCACCTCTAATCTGTGTTTTCGTAGCTACAACAGTTATTATAGTTATGGCAAAACAAAATGCAATACCCGAAAACGCAAGTTGCAAAAGCAAGCGCGTAAGTTGCATAAGTGTATTGAAAAGGCGTGTGCATTGTGGTAAAATTTGAATACAATATTAGCAAAGGCGGGTTTTATGAAGCTTTACGCACCAAAGTATTACAAAAGGTTTAAATGTATTGCCGATAAATGCACTCATAGCTGTTGCATCGGCTGGGAAATAGATATAGACAGCGAAACTCTTGAGAAATATAAAGGGCTTCGCGGCGGCTACGGGGAGGGCATTATAAAAAGCGTTTCGCTTGAGGATGCCCCCCACTTTAAGCTTTGCGCGCACGATAGGTGCCCGCATTTGGATGAAAACGGCTTGTGCAAGATTATACTAAACGTGGGCGAGGAGTATCTTTGCACTATCTGCCGCGAGCATCCAAGGTTTTATAACTACGCAAGCGTTGCAGAGGTGGGGCTGGGAATGTCCTGCATAGAAGCGGCAAGGCTTATACTTTCTTCGCCTGATTACGATATACAAGAGGAGCTTGGCGAGGCAGAGGCTTACGAGGACGAGGGCTTATTTGACTGCCGCGCCGAACGCCAAAAAATATACGGTATACTTCGTAACGAAGGCGCAAGCTATACTACGCGGCTTGCGGAAATCTACCGCGAATACGGGATAGAAGCGGGCGCGGATAGCGAATGGCTGGAAAAAATCAGCCGCTTGGAGTATCTTGACAATGCCCATAAAGGTTTGTTCTTGGGCTATTCCTCCAATAAACGCCCCGAGGGAAAGGACTGCCTTTTGGAGAGGGCGCTGGCGTATTTTATCTACCGCCACCTAACGGAAGCGTTTGACACCGAGGATTTTGTTTCGCGGCTGGCGTTTTGCTTGTTTTTAGAAAGGCTGTTGGCATCGCTTATCGTTTCGCACGGGGCAAAAACTTTGCAGGAGATAGCGGAGATAGCAAGCATCGTTTCGGAGGAGATAGAGTATTCGGAGCAGAATACAGAGGCTTTAACGTATTGTTAAAGCAAAATAGAAGCTGTAATTTGCTGTTTTTCGCTATTGTATTCCCCTTATATGTATGATATAATGCTTGTAGCCACACTTTAACACAGCAAAGCGGAGGGGTAAATATGGCACGCGCTTCTACAAAACAAAATAAAAACATATATCACACCACGCGAGAGGATTTGGGGCTAACGCGTGATAGTGCAAGCGAGCTTTTGGGGTGCATTCCGCCCGAAAGGATTGAGAAGATAGAAAACGAGCGTTCCACCCCACGGCCGGACGAGGTTTTGCTTATGGCGGAAAAATACAAAGCCCCCACCCTTTGCAACTACTACTGCTCTAACCAATGCCCTATAGGCAAGCAGTACGTTCCGCGTATAAAAACAAAAAATTTATCTCAGATAGTATTAGAGATGCTTGCTTCTCTTAACTCTATGAACAAGCAAAGAGAGCGGCTTATAGAAATAACCGCCGATGGGGAGATAGAGGGCGAGGAGCTTAGGGATTTTGTGTCCATACAGCGCGAACTGGAGCGTATCTCCGTTGCGGTGGAAACGCTTCAGCTTTGGGTGGAGAAGATGGTTGCCACAGGCAGGATAGATGCCGACAAATACGAGAACGCAAAAAACAAATAAAACCGCAAACAGCAAAATAACTGTGCTTATTTTGCTGTTTTTATCATTTATTATCAGGCTTTTTTAAGCTATAATAGGCACAAAGCAGAGTTTGTCTTTTTTATATGGGGCAAACAAATTGCAAAAGGCTTGATACCTGCGTTATAGCGGAATAATATAAATCCATAAGCGGAGAAAACTAAAATGGTAAAAAGGCTTTTTACTTTTTTTGATACGTTGTTTGACGTGGTGGTTGCCATAATCGGCATACCGCAGATAATATATTTTATGTCCACGCGTACAGACGTGGGGGAATACTATAGGCATACGTCTATTGAAGCTGTGCCTGCATACGTTTGCCTTATAACGCTTCTGTTTTCCTCTTACACGTTTATGAGGCTGGCAGTAACCTTTAACAAGCCGCTTCGAGAACGCTTTTTGGAAAGCGGCGCAGGAAATTCGCTTAAAAACAAGCTTGTATTCCTAACCGACCAAACCGAGTTTTGGCTAAAGGCAGGTATTATAGCCGTAATATATCTTCTGCTTCCGTTTAATTGGACTGTTAAGCCGCTTGCCGTGTTGGCTAACGCAGTTACCGAAAAGGATAAGGTTTTGTGCCTTGCTTTCCTTTTGCCAATACTTTTTGTTTTGGCGGTTTTGGCGCATCTTTCTGCCTATAAGCGGTGGGGAATGAACAATAACCCCGATGCTTACACCAAAAAGCAAAAAAGGCAAGAGATGTTGTATGCCGCTATTGCTTATTTCGGCGGCGCAAGTATGTTTATCGCGATGCTTCCCGCACTTTTTCCGATATTAACGGTTGTTATAAGGCTGTTAAACCTTAGGCGCATAATTATTATAGCCATATTGCTTTGCTTGCCTTTTGTATACAGGCTTTTACGCGCCGTATTTAAGCGCAGGGCGTTTTTGCACCGCCTTAAGGAGCTGTGTGCCGAAAATGGATACACCGTATCGGAAATACAATATCCGTACCTTTCTTTGTTTATGTTTTTAAAGGGCGAAAGCTTTTCTATAACCATAAACGAAAAGGTTTATTCCTGCAAGCTTATTTCCGCGCGCAAAAGGAACGCGCCGATTGCTTTAACGGCAAACGGGGAATTGACCTTTATATATACCGTAAGCATGCGCGGCACCGTGCTGCACCAGCGCACGGTAACGCATAAGCTTTGCTTTGAATCCGAAAACCCGAAAATTTTAATAATCAACCCCGTGCCTAAAAACGTATACGAGTTTCATTCCGGCAAGCTTACCGAGCTTGATAACGGCATAGAGGTGGGCGGCTATAAGTTTTTTGCCGCAACGGGATTTTTGCACGCGGCAGAGCTTAACGTGCTGGACAAATAGATTTTGAGGAGCGTTATATGAAGAAAGAAGCGCTAACTACTGAAAACATCAAAAAGGATTTAAAAAGGAACGTTTTTATTCAAAGTATAGGAATGGTGTACAGCTTATTGTTGTTATCTATAATTTACCTACTTATGCAATTTGATCTAGGCCCTTTATTCAAAACCATATTCACGATTGTTTTTTTGGTTCAGGTGGGGGTAATATTATACGAGCTGATAACTACCGTTATATGCTTAAGGCTAATCAAAAAAGAAAGCTTTACAATTACTTTGGATCACGTTATCGAAAAAAAAGACAAAAGAAAGGGTACGAGATTTACCACGGCAAAGCCGTACAGACTTGTTTTTGCCAAAAGCGGTACTTATAGCCTGCCATACGGCAAGCTTTACTATTGGTCCGATATGTTTGCAACAACAGGCAGAACGCTTTACGAATTCACCGAAATAAACGAAGAGTTTTACGTAATAAGCACATGGGCGCAAAAGAATATTATAGCGTACAGAACAAAGCATTTCGAATTAAAAGAGCATAAAGAGCTTCTATAAAAAAAGTTGGGAGGAATAATATGTACGGCAAAGAAGAGGGCGCACGGGAACAAGTAAAAGCAGAACGTAAATCAATACTTATGTTTATGGCTTTAACGGTGGTGCTTGGCACTTTGGTGTTCTTTACGGCGGGCAAGCTGGCAGATAACAAGGCTTACGGCGCGATATACATAGTGGCGTTTTTCTTTATAGTCAAATTCACAAGGGTGTATTGCTTCTTTATGCCGCGGCGCAGATACGGCACGGTTGTATCGTTAAGCGATTTTAAAGAGAAAACGTCTATTACCAACCCCGGTACTTATGCACGCAGAACGGGTCAGTATACGAAAACAGATTTCACTTTAGAGGTTCAGCTTGATAACGGCACAATAAAGTATTTTGAATTTGAGTTTATAGGGGCTGTTAAAGACCTTAAGGTTGGCGACAGGGTGGGGATATATAGGTTTTTAAAAAGCCCCGTAAGGGCTTAGTGATTTATATTTAATTTGCTAACAAACAGGGGCTGCCGCAAATGCAACTTCACGCATTTGCGGCAGCCCCCATCTTTTCGTTCGGTGCTTATTATTTGCCGCGTTCTTCAAAGTCTTCGTTTATGCGTGCGCTCCAGCCCTCGTCCAAGCGTTGGCTTTTTCTGATGCTGCCTACCGCGCGGCACAGCGTATCGTACACAACACCCGTGCCTTTGCTGTCCGGTTTGTAGTTTACGGCGCGCTCCTTGCTTATGCCGTAGCGTGCGGCGGTTTCAACCGCATCTATGTTTGCGCCTATGAACAAAAACTCCCAGCCGTATTTTTCCTTTTGGCGTTCTATCATCTTTTTAACCCGCTTGCTTTCGTATATGTGGCTGGCGTTTTCTTGCCCGTCCGTTGTGATAACAAACATCGTTTGCGCGGGCACGTCCTCCTTGCGGGCGTACTTGTGGATGTTGCCTATATGCCTTATCGCACCGCCCAAGGCGTCTATAAGCGCGGTACAGCCGCCAACGGCATAGTCCCTCTCCGTCATAGGCGGCACGTCCTTTAGCTCAACGCGGTCGTGCAGTACGGTGCTTTCGCTGTCAAACAGCACGGTGGAAACAAAGCAAACGCCATCCTGCTTCTTCTGCTTTTCAAGCATTGCGTTAAAGCCGCCTATAGTGTCCTGTTCCAAGCCCGCCATAGAGCCGCTTCTATCCAAAATAAATACCAATTCCGTAACGTTGTTTTTCATAATTAAAACCTCTCTTTCATTTGGTGGCTTTATTCTACACCAAAGAAAGAGAGGTTTGGTCGCCCACGAAGCGACAAATTATTCGCACACCTCTATAAGAAAGCTAACGGGGCGGAACCCATCGTTGCACGATATCATAGCGGATTTTTTGTTTTTCATCCATCCGCTGTATATATCCTCGCCGCCGTGAGCAAGCGTCATAACGAAGGGAGAAACGCTGTCCCACGCGCTGTCACAAAAGCCCTGCGGCTTTTGCCAGCCGTGGCATATAAAGCTTTGCCCCTCTACCATATCGCACTCGTGCACCAAAGGGTTTTCGTACTTGGCAATCAAATCCTCGTATCGCGCCTTCCGCATAACGGTTATTTTTATCGTTTTCATAAGCGTTTTTCCTCCTACGCACCCAAAAGTGCTTGGTCAAAGGCAAAAAGAGCCTCGTTTATCTCGTAAATATCGTATTTTCCGTGGCTGATGAAATATTTGATGATTATATCCGCCTTGTTGCTTTGCGATAGCGCAAAGCCCGCCTTTTTAAGCATATCCTCCGTTTCGCTAAGCGTTAGCTCCAACGCTATTGCAAAGGCTATGGCTGTTTGCTTGCTTGGACGGTAGTGTATATCGCTTCTTATCTTGGAAAACAGCTTGCGGTCTATGTTGGCTTTTTTGTAGCACTCTGCATCCTTCATGCCCTTTTCGTCTATCTTGCGTAGCAGCATTTGCGAAAAGCTTTCGTCTATCGTGGCAAGCGCATCGCTAAGGCTTTCTTCGGATGCGAAAAGCGCATCGTCTGCGGCTTCTCTGCGCTTTTTCGCTATCGCCCGCCCTACGGCAAGCGGAAGGCTTCTTTGATAGAACGAAGCGCGCTCGTTCACATAGTTGTCGTCTATATACTCCGCTATGTCCGAAAACAGCTTTTCGCTTATCTGAAACGCCTTTTTGTCATACACCACTATGTAAACGGTTATTTCGTTCTCAAGCAGAAACGCGCTTATCTCATTTATCGCGGTTTTAAGCGCTTTGTCCTTGGGGTAGCCGTAAACGCCCGCCGCTATAAGCGGAAACGCCACGCTTTTAAAGCCCTTTTCCTTGGCGATAGAAAGGCATTCTTTGTAGCAGGAGGCAAGATAAGCCTCTTCGTTATTGCCACCGCCGTGCCATACGGGGCCAACCGTGTGTATAACGTGCTTGCAGGGCAGATTGTACGCCGCGGTTAGCTTCGCCTTGCCAAGCTCACAGCCGCCAAGTGCGCCGCACGCCGCTTTAAGCTGCTTGCCTGCCGCGCGGTGTACGCTTTTGTCCACACCGCCGCTGCCCGAAAATGCTTCGTCCGTGGGGTTTACGATGGCATCCACAGCCATCTTGGTTATGTCGTTTCTTATTATCTCAAGCGGCATAGCTTTTTTACCTCCGTTAGGCTTTTGATGCTTATATTATAGCTTATATCGGTATAAATCTCAAGCAATTTATATATAAGCTCACAAAAAACTCCGTAATTATTGCACAATGCGCGTTTTGATGCTATAATAACGTCAATAAATGTATGGGGGTAATATAATGCAGGCGATTTTATGGATAGCAATGTTTATAGCCGTTTTGTTTTTGGCTGTGGCGTTTTTTTTCGTTAGCTTGGTGTGGTTTATTGTTTCTAAATGCAGAAATAGCCAGTCCGTTGCTGTAAGCAAAACGTTGCTTTTTGTTTCCTCGGTGGTTTTGGGGCTTGTTGTGGTTGTATACGTAGGGCTTATTTGCCTTCTGTGTTCAGCCATTGCTTATATGTAGAGGTGCAGTTATGAAAACACGAACTTTTTTAGTTGTGCTTTATTCGGTTTTAGCTTTGTTGTCAATTTCAACCTTGGCGCATTTTGCATACTGCGTATATGCATATCAGCATTGCTCTATAATAGAGTTTATAGCAAAGGAGCTGTGGTAGTATGCGTGCGGCAAAGCAGATTTCGCTTATCTTGGCTGTGATTTTGCTGTTCGGGGCGTTAAACGGCTGTGTGTATATGCTTTTTACGCGTAGGCTGGCAAACAATTTCAGCTCAACCTCGCAGGCGAAGATGATAAACGTTGGGGCGTACCTCCCGCACGAGGACGGCTCTGATCTGGCGGAGGTTGATACGGCGTTTTCGCTAACTGAAAACTTGCCGGTGTTGGACGGTGCCGCCGCGCTTGTACCCGTATACGCATCGGTTGTTCATAACGTTTATCCCAAGGGTAGCGTTACCTATATAGGCGGTAGCTTTTCGGACGATAACTTTTACGGCGAAAATTTTGCGCCCGACAGTAAAATGCAATATCGAAACACAGTGCGCGGTTATAAAGCGGTAGTGGACGGTACGGCGGATATATTGTTCTGCGCCGCCCCATCTGAAGAGCAGAAGCAATACGCAGCAAATAACGGCGTGGAGCTTGTTTATGTGCCCATTGGGCTTGAGGCGTTTGTTTTCTTTGTGAACGAAAACAACCCCGTGGATAATCTTACGGCACAGCAGATCCGCGATATATACGCGGGCAAATACGATAATTGGAGCAGCCTTGGCGGTAAGGACAGAGTTATTAACCCCATAACAAGGCTTGAGGGAAGCGGAAGCCAATCCACGATGGATAGCTTTATGGGTGACACCGAATACGGCAGGAAATCCGCACTTGCTATAACAGGGGGCTCTATTGGGTTTTCGTTTAGGTATTATTTAGACGGAATTGTTGGCAACAAGGATGTGAAGATGCTGTCGCTTAACGGAGTGTACCCAAGCAAGGAGAACATAAAAAACGGCACATACCCCGTGGTTGCACAGTTTTATGCCATTTACCGCGCCGACAACCGAAACGAAAATGTTAAAAAGCTTATAGAGTGGATTTTGTCTGAGGAAGGGCAGTATCTTATAGAACAATGCGGGTATGTGGCAATCAATTAATGTGTGGTGACAGATATGGATGCGAATATATTTCTTAAAGCTGTATATATTTCTGTGGGGGCGTTGCTTTCGTTTAACGCTATTGTTGCAACTGTTGTGTCTAATTTTAACGCAGGCGTTTTAGCTACCTATATAATAGGCTTTTGCGCGCTGTTTTACGGCTTGTTTTTGGAAAAAGCACTAAAGCTGCCCGTGGTTGTAAACGTTTTGTTTCTCGTGCTTGTTGCCGTTGGCTTTACCCTTTGTATAAGCTTGCTTTTGTATGGCAAAGCGGACACCGTTGATTATGAAGAGGACGCGGTTATAGTTCTTGGCGCAGGCATAAAGGGCGAAACAGTTGGCAACAGCTTGCGTATGCGGCTTGATGCGGCGGTTGAATACTATGAAAAGAACAGCGATGCGGTTATCGTTGTAAGCGGCGGTCAGGGCAGGTTTGAAAATATAACCGAAGCGTTGGCTATGGAACGGTATCTGCTGGAGCGCGGCGTTCCCGCACGGGCGATAGTTAAAGAAGAACGCTCCACAAGCACAAGCGAAAACTTTTTGTTCAGCAAGCGGCTGCTTGACGAACGCTTTGAGGGTGAATACAGCGTTGCTTATATAAGCAACGGATTCCACATATACCGCGCGAGCAAGATGGCGCAGGATGCGGGCTTTCAAAGAGCCACGCATTTAGGGGCGGACACGCCTTGGTATCTTGTGATACCCTCCACCTTTAGGGAATGTATGGCGGCTATAAGGTATTGGGTATTCTAAACGATAAAAAGCTTTAAGGAAGTGATGTTTTGCAAGTTAAAAGAGTATTTTTGATAGTGCTGGACAGCTTTGGAATAGGCACGTTGCCCGATGCGGCAAAATACGGCGATGTTGGCGCTTGCACCATAGATAGCGTTAGAGGGCATAAGTGCTTCAGCACACCCGTAATGCAAAGCCTTGGGCTGTTTAATATAAACGGCGTTGGCGGCGGCGTTGAAAGCCCCAAGGGGGTGTATGCACGCGTTGCGGAACGTTCCAATGGGAAGGACACGATTATAGGGCATTGGGAGCTGTGCGGCATAGTTTCGGATAAGGATTTGCCAACGTATAAAAACGGGTTTCCAAGAGAGATAATAGAAAAGTTTAAGCGCATAACGGGCAGGGAAGTGCTTTGCAACAAGCCGTACTCCGGCACAGAGGTAATAAAGGACTACGGCATGCAGCACATTGAAACGGGCGCGCTTATTGTATACACCTCGGCAGACAGCGTTTTTCAGGTTGCCGCACACGAGGACGTGGTTCCTGTGGGCGAGCTGTATCGGTACTGTGAAGCGGCGCGGGAGATGCTTGTGGGCGAGCACAGCGTTGGCAGGGTTATAGCAAGGCCGTTCGTTGGCGAGGACGGAAGCTTCACACGCACAGCCAATCGGCACGATTACGCGCTAAAGCCACCTGCAAGAACCGTTCTTAACGATATAAAGGATGCGGGCAAGCAGGTTATAGCCATAGGCAAGATAAATGATATCTTCGCAGGCGAGGGGATAAGCGAGTACACCAAAACCAAAAACAATGCAGACGGTATGGAAAAAACCGAGATGATGATTAACAGGGATTTTGAAGGGCTTTGCTTTACAAACCTTGTGGATTTTGACCAGCAGTATGGGCACAGACGGAACGTGCAAGGCTACGCCGCCGCGCTAACGGAGTTTGACCGTTGGCTGGGCGCGTTTATAGAAAAGCTTGGGGAGGACGACGTGCTTATAATAACGGCAGACCACGGCTGTGACCCCGCCTATACCGCGCATACGGACCACACGCGTGAATACGTGCCTATGCTTATGTACGGTAGGTGCATAAAGCCAAAGAATTTAGGCGTGCTTAACAGCTTTGCGGATATAGGCAAAACGGTGTGCGCTTTGCTTTCGGTGGAAAGCGGCACGGAGGGCGAAAGCTTTATTTAAATAATAGGTTGTTAAAGGCGTTGGCTTTTAGCAACCTTTTTTTACAAGGTACTTGATTATTGACAAAAAATGTGGCATAATTATATCTGTAATCGTGTGCCGCAAGGCAAAGGGGGCAGAAGAAATGGCACAGCAAAGCTTCATATCAAAAAGCGAGGCGGAAACGGAAGAGATAGCGCGCACCTTGTCCGCACAGCTTAAAAAGGGCGATTTGCTTGCGCTGTACGGTGATATGGGCGCGGGGAAAACTGCGTTTGTTCGCGGGCTTATATCGGGCTTGCTTCCCGAATGTGTGCGGCTTGTGCATAGCCCTACCTTCGCCATAGTAAACGAGTATGCGGGCAAGGATTACTCCGTTTATCATTTTGACTTTTATCGGCTCAAGGATGAGGACGATTTGTATTCCATAGCGTTTTACGATTATCTTGACCGTGGCGGTATAATAGTGACCGAGTGGAGCGAGCTGTTTGAGGATATATTGCCGCCGTCAAGCAAAAGCGTGCGCATAGAGAAGATTGGAGAGGGGGAAAGGCGCATTTATGCTGATTTTGGCGATTGATACATCTGCGCTTACCGCAACCGCCGCTGTTTGCGAATATGAAAACGGCGGTATCAAAAAATATTCGCTAAGCTCCGTGAACAACGGATTAACACATAGCGAAACCCTGTTTCCCCTTATAGATAACGCGCTGAAGGGCTTTGGCAAAACCGTAAACGATGTTGGGCTGTTTGCCGTTGCGGCAGGCCCCGGCTCTTTTACAGGGGTTAGGATAGGCGTTTCCGCGGTAAAGGGCTTAGCCTTTGACGGGCGCCCCGTTGCCGCTGTTTCCACCTTGGAGGCGTTGGCTGAAAACATAGGGGGCGAGGGCGTTATTTGCCCGCTGATGGATGCAAGGCGCGGCGTTTTTTATAACGCCTTGTTTGAAAGGAAAAACGGCACTCTTACGCGCCTAACGCCTGACCGTGCTATCGCGGCGGAGGAGCTTTCTGCCGAGGCGGAGGCGTATGGGCAGATATATATTTGTGGGGACGGTGCCGCGCTTTACGAAAGCTTGCACACAGGAAGCGCAAAGCTTATAAAGCCATCGCTTTGCACGGTTTATCAGAACGCGCTGTCCGTTGCGGTGTGTGCCGCAAGGCAATACGCGGCAGGCGAAACGCTAACGGCGGAAAGCTTGCCCACGATATACCTGCGTAAACCGCAGGCTGAAAGAGAAAGAGAAGAAAGGCTTAAAAAGGAGAAGGAACAATGAAATTAGTAATTGCGGCAGACCATGGCGGATACGATATTAAACAGGCAATAATAAAGGCACTTACAGAGGATGGGCACACGGTAACGGATTTGGGCACAAATAACGGCACCGATTCCGTTGATTATCCCGTTTTTGCTAAAGAGCTTTGCTCCGTACTGCAAAAGGAGGAAGCTCAGCTTGGCATCCTTTGTTGCGGAACGGGCATTGGTATGTCCATCGCGGCTAACAAGCAACGCGGTATCCGCGCGGCTGTGCTTTCCGACGAGTTTTCTGCGGAGATGACAAGGCGCCACAACAATTCCAACGTGCTGTGCCTTGGCGGCAGAGTTATAGACGGCGAAAAGGCAATAAAGCTTGCGCGCATCTTTGTTGGCACCGAGTTTGAGGGCGGCCGTCACCAAAGGCGCGTTGATATGCTTGAAACGCTTTAATTGTTTAGGAGAAGGTATGAACGAACGTAAACCTACGTCCGCGCCGCAAAGCGCACCAACGGACGTGTTTAAGGCTGATGCTCAAGCCAAGGTGCAGGAGCTAAAGCCTACCGATACAGGCTTATACACGGTGGACGGTGTGGCGCATCGCGCTTTAAGCGAACGCACTCTTAAAAAGCGCCTTGCAAAGCTTGCATCGTCCCGCTCGGTGCTGTTGCTTGCGCTTCTTGTCAGCCTTTCTGCCATCCTTACGGCGTTTAGAGGCTATCTGGTGCCGATAACCGTGTTTCTAACGGCGGAGCGCGTTTTGTTTGCCGTTGGCTTGTGGATGGTATATATCACGGCGGGCAAAAAAGGCGGCAAGCTGTTGGCGGCGCTTCCGTTGTATTCAGGCGTTGCGGCTATAATAGGGCTGCTGTTTTTGGCGGCTTTTATTTCCTGCGCTATGTTTGGCAAGCTTTTGCTGTTCCAAACCGAAGGCTCGGTACAGCTTGTGCGCGTTATATACTCCGCCAAGCTTTGGGCTATAGTTCCCGCATTGCTTTGCATTATGGCGGCGTACTGCTTCTATCTTTTTAAACGCCACGAAAGGCAACTTCTTTGCAACGTTAGGGATGGGCTTAAGTACGGCTTCCCCTTCGAGCAGGGGTATAGCGCTTACGCGCGCAGCTGCGTGGCGGTTGCGGTGCTTTTTGCGGCGTTTCAGATAACGCGTGCGTTTTTTGGCGGCTTTTCACAGCTTGGCTTCATACCTGACCACGCCGTTAAAATGCTGGATAGTTTGCTGCTGCCTCAGCTTAACTACGGCGTTAGCCTTGTCGGCGTGCTTGTTCAAGCGGCTTCTCTTGTGCTTGCGGCAACGCTTGCGTACCGCTATGGCAACACGGTGAAGAAATACAAGGCGCAAAAGGCGGCGCTGGACGGTGCAAAGCAAGCCGCAAAGGAAAGCGCAAACGCCGTTATAGAAATGGAAAACGAAAAAGCCGCGGCGCGCGCCAAAAATGACAGCGGTAACGCAAAAGCGTAAAAAATAAAGGCGAAAAACACAAAAAACTATTGACAAAAGACCATCTGCGGTGATATAATGGTTCTACCTCTGCGGAAGGTCTTTTTTTCGTGCCTATTTTTGGCACAAGAAAACCTTTTAATAAAGAGGAAGGTAACAAATAATGGAGGTGCCGAAATGAGAGTTAAGATCACTTTTGTTTGTAGTGAGTGCAAGCAGAGAAATTACGAAAGCATGAAGAACAAAAAGAATGACCCTGACAGACTTGAGCTTAAGAAGTATTGTAGATTCTGCAAAAAGCGTACAGTCCATAAGGAAAGCAAGTAAGGAGTAACGATATGAAAAAATCTTTAAGCGTTTTAGCGCTTTTGCTCTCTTTAGTTGCAGTTTTGTCCTTTGGTTCGCTTTCCGCTTATGCTGAAAGCAGCGATGTTGTTTCCGTTGATGCTTCTGTTGATGCTTCTATCGACGCATCCGTGGATGCTTCTGTGGACGTTTCCGCTGATGCTTCCGAGGATGCATCTGCTGACGATTCTGAGGATGCTTCTACCGATGCTTCTGATGACGCTTCCAAAGAAACTTCTAAGGAAGAATCTAAGGATGCGGCAACCGATAACAAAAAGGATGATGACGATGAGAAAAAGTTCCCTTGGGCGCTTGTAATTTTCCTCGCTATCGTTGTTATCGTTGCAGTAGTTTGCTTCGTATGCATCAAGCTTGACAATGTTGTTGGCCGTTGGCTTAAGAACTTCTTTAAGGACTATAAGAGCGAAATTAAGAAGGTTACATGGCCGTCTAAAGAGGTTACTATTAAGAGCACTATAGTTGTTCTTGTATGCCTTATCGTTAGCGGTGCTGTTGTTGGCCTTTTGGACTTTGGTCTTGCAAAGCTTATTGAGCTGTTTAGAGACCTTGTAAGCAAATAATTAAGGGGTTTGGTTTTACATGAATATAGCACATGAAGATACCCCGCTTTGGTACGTTGTCCACACATATTCCGGGTACGAAAACAAGGTTGCAAGCAACCTTGAAAAAATGGTGGAAAACCGCGGGATTGCAGATTTGATACAGGATATACGTATTCCTACGGAGATCGTTTCGGAAATAACTGCCGATAGCGAAACTCCTAAGGAAGTTGAAAGAAAGCTTTTCCCGTGCTATGTCCTTGTGAAGATGGTAATGAACCCCGAAACTTGGCACATAGTACGCAGCACATCGGGCGTAACGGGCTTTGTAGGCCCCGGCTCTAACCCCACCCCGCTTTCCGATGCCGAGGTTGAGGCTTTGGGCGTTGAGGTTAAGGTTATAGAGGTTAATTACGCCGTTGGTGACAATGTTAAGATTTGCAGCGGGCCGCTTTCCGGCTTTATCGGCGTTGTTGAAGAGATAACGGACGATAAGCGTAAGGTAACGGTTAGCGCATCCCTCTTCGGTAGGGAAACCAAGGTAGAGCTTGATACCAACCAAGTAGAGGTTGTAGAGCAGTAGCCGCGGGGCGGACTAATACCGCCTATCCGTCGCACACTAAACAGCTACCTAAACAAAGAAATTTACCGAACAAAATATAAAGCAAGGCTAAAAGCCGTAAAACAAATGTGGGAGGGAGCCGCCATGCTCCCGATTACGATTACCACGGAGGTGTAAATTATGGCAAAGAAGATAGTAGGTTATATTAAACTTCAAATTCCCGCCGGTAAGGCAACTCCTCAACCGCCCATCGGTCCTGCCCTTGGTCAGTACGGTGTTGCTATACCTATGTTTACTAAGGAGTTCAACGAAAGAACAAAGAACGATGTTGGTCTTATAATCCCCGTTGTTATCACTGTATATGCAGACCGTTCTTTCTCCTTCATCACCAAAACTCCTCCCGCAGCAGTTCTTATTAAGAAGGCTTGCGGTATCGAAACAGCATCCGGTACTCCTAACAAGACCAAGGTTGCACAGATAACCAAGGATCAGGTTCGCAAGATAGCAGAAACCAAGATGCCCGACCTTAATGCGGCATCTATTGAAACAGCTATGAGCATGATCGCAGGTACTGCTCGTTCTATGGGCGTTACCGTAGTTGACTAAGGAGGGCGCGGATATGAAGAAAGGTAAGAAGTACGTTGAAAGCCTTAAGGCTTTCGAAAAGAGCAAGATTTATGAAAGCGACGAAGCTTTTGGCATCGTTTGCGATATAGCTAAAGCAAAGTTTGATGAAACCGTAGAAGTTCACTTCAGAATGGGCTTGGACTCCCGCCATGCAGACCAGCAGGTTAGAGGCGCAGTTGTTCTTCCCAACGGTACAGGTAAGACCGTTCGTACCCTCGTTTTCGCTAAGGGTGACAAAGCTACCGCTGCTGAAGAGGCTGGCTCCGACTATGTAGGTGCTGAAGAATACGTACAGAAGATCCAGAAAGAAAACTGGTTTGATTTTGACGTTATCATCGCTACCCCCGATATGATGGGCGTTATCGGCCGTCTCGGTAAGATCCTTGGTCCTAAGGGCTTGATGCCTAACCCAAAGGCAGGTACCGTTACTATGGACGTTGCTAAGGCTGTTGTTGAAGCTAAAGCAGGTAAGATCGAATACAGGCTTGACAAGACCAATATTATCCACTGCCCCATTGGTAAGATAAGCTTTGGTAAGGATAAGCTTAAGGAAAACTATCAAACCCTTCTCGGCGCTCTTATTAAGGCTAAGCCCGCAGCAGCTAAGGGTCAGTATATTAAGTCCTGCGTTATCGCTTCCACTATGGGCCCCGGCATTAAGGTTAACCCCACAATGAAGTTTGAAGGCTAATATACAAAAAGAAAAAATAGCTATTGACAAACCGATTTATCGGTGTTATAATTACAAAGCTTGATAAAAGCATTTCCGCAGACAGCAGGTCCGTTCCAAACGGATAAGGTGTTTTTCCCGCCTGCCGAGGATGTATAAAGTTCCTAATAGGTTCATTATGCCCCTCGCTGTCTGTACGGCGGGGGGCTTTTGTTGATACAATTATTATTCGGAGGTGAAACCATAAATGGCAAGCGCAAAGGTTTTGGAACAAAAACAGGCGATAGTTGCAGCATTAGCTAAAAAAATAAAGTCATCTGTTTCCGGCGTACTCGTTGACTACAAAGGCATCAACGTTGAGGACGATACCAAGCTTAGAGCAGAGCTTCGTAAGGCAGGCGTAGAGTATTCCGTTATTAAGAACACTCTTATCAGCAAGGCTTGTGATGAAGTTGGTTATGAAGACCTTAAGGGTTCCCTTACAGGTATGACCGCTATGGCAATAAGCATGGATGATCCCGTTGCAGCAGCAAAAATTCTTGCTAACTACGCAAAGGACCATGATAACTTTGTTCTCAAGGCAGGCTATGTAGACGGCAACGTGCTTGACGCGGCAGGCGTTAAGGCTCTCGCAGATACCCCTTCCAAGGAAGTTCTTCTTGGCAGGCTACTTGGCTCTCTCCAGTCTTCTCTTTACGGCTTCGTATATGGCCTTCAGGCTATTATCGACAAGGCAGAAGGCGGCGCAGAAGCTCCCGCAGCAGAATAGTTGCATAACAACATTTATTTTTGAATTATTTATTTGGAGGATATTAAAATGAACGAGAAATTTCAAACTATCATAGACACCATCAAGGGTCTTACCATTCTTGAACTTGCTGATCTTGTTAAGGCAATCGAAGAAGAATTTGGCGTATCCGCAGCTCCCGTTGCAGTAGCAGCAGGCCCCGCAGCTGCAGCAGCTCCCGTTGAAGAAAAGACCGAGTTTGACGTTGTTGTTACCGTTGCCGGTGACAAGAGAACCAGCGTTATCAAGATCGTTAAGGATCTTGCAGGTGTTGGTCTTAAGGAAGCTAAGGACATCGTTGACGCTCTCCCCAAGGCAATCAAGGAAGGCGTTTCCAAGGAAGAAGCAGAAGCTCTCAAGAAGCAGCTTGAAGAAGCTGGCGCAACCGTTGAAATTAAGTAATTTCTGCGCTTAAATGCACATAAAAAGGGAGGCAATCGCCTCCCTTTTTTGGCTCTATAATAAATTATTTGTTATAGTGTGTGGTATTTTGTGCTAACCATTTCAAAAAAACGATTATGTGCTTTACAATTTTGATTCGTTTTGATATAATAAAAGAAAAGAACTGCTTATAGGAGAGAATGGCATGATTGAGTTAGGTGTAATGAAGAAAGTTGAAGATTTGAGATCGGTTTGGAGTCATGAAGCATTAGAGTTTACACCTTGGTTGGCAAAACCCGAAAACATAAAAATGCTTAATGAAGCAATAGGATTAGATATTGAGGTGGAAGAAACCGAATCGAGCGTTGATAGCTTTAGCGCCGATATTGTTGGTGTTGACTCAAATACAGGACGAAAAGTTATTATTGAGAACCAATTAGAAGACTCTAATCATACGCACCTAGGTCAAATAATTACATATGCTGCTGGTAAAGATGCTACTACGATTATTTGGATAGTAAAACGAGCGAGAGATGCACATAAGGCCGCAATTGAATGGCTTAATAATCACTCTGACGAAGATATAAACTTCTTTCTCATCGAAATTGAATTATGGCAAATAAACGATTCTCTTATAGCTCCTAAATTCAATGTTGTTGAAGAGCCTAATAATTGGACAAAAGAAATTAAAAAGATTTCGATCGAATCTAATAGCGCAACAAGACAAGCGCGCCTTGACTTTTGGTTTAAATTTAATGAATTGGCTTTTGCGGACAATGAGTATAAGAAAGAGTTTAGGGCGAGGAAGCCCTCTACTGATCATTGGTATAGCATGGCTATTGGATTGTCAGGCTGTAGCGTTAATATTTTGTACTTAGTTCCTAGTAACTCAATCATTGTTGAATTATATATCGCTAACAATAAAGAATTGTACGATAGGTTTTATTCCCATAAAGATGAAATAGAAAAAATAGTTGGATGCTCTTTGGATTGGCGCAGACTACCGGAGAAGAAAGCAAGCCGAATTATTGTAAAAAGTCAGTTCGATTTAAGCGATACTACACTACTCAACGATGAAATTAGCTGGATTAAAGAGTATTCAATGAAATTTAAGAAAGCTTTTTCTAAATACTATAAAGGTTGATAAGTAAAGAGAAGGTCAAGTGCCTTCTCTTTGTCTTAGTTGTTTCTTCTTGCCTTTTCTTTCCTGCATAAGCTCGCGGTAAAAATTAGCATCAACGGAGTTGCTATATGGCGAAAACCAAATAGTGGCTATGCCTAAAGTTAAAACACAAAGCAAGGACCACCCTATCAAGGTTAGCCTAAGCTTTATATACCACCATCTGTTACCATACATAATGTCCTTAGAGCGCCTTAGCACCGCGGTTACGGGCAGGTTTGGCTCCTCTACAAATATGTACGGCACTATCGCATAGTCAAATATTCTGATTATACCAACAATAGGCACTAAAGCCCAAAGAAAAAGCATGGATTGCACGCCTATGGTTTTCCAAAAATGGGTTTTGTAATATATAAACGCATCCTTTAGCCGCACATCCTTTTTTTCGTTTGCCAAATCAAGCATAACGCGGCAAATACCCATATTTAGCGGTGCCGCAAGGATTATGAAGATAATAGATGCAATTAACAGCGTTGGACTTATCAATTCGTAAAAAGGCAGTGCCTTTAGAACTTGGGTAATGCTATCCTTCCAGCTTTCGTATGGGTTTTTATCAATAAACCTTGATAATATCGAAAATAACCGCGTAAAGGAATTATCGATATGCTTTAGCCCGTTTGTGCTTATTAGGCTGTATATCAAGCAAGCGGTAATACCAACGCCCCATTTGCTCGCTAAAGAATTATAAGCATTGCGGCGTATATTTTTCATGGATTTCATAAGCCACCGTCCCTTCATATAGTTCTGTTATAATATTATCATTAATCCAAATAAAAGTCAATAAATAATATTTAACGAAGAAAAACGCAAATCGGACAGATATATCTGCCCGATTTCAGCTTTTATATTGCCGTTTCTTGCTCGCTTTTTTCGGCTTTTATGCGGTAAATAAGGAATAACAAAACCGAAACCTTTAACGTAAGTGTGCTTATAATGGATAAAGCTATTTCGACTATGTATTTAAGGAAGGGGAGGGAAAAACCGAAGCACCATATTTGGTTTACATAATTAATCGCTGTGATAATTACAAAAATGACGGCAGTGGCGATAGAAATGATCTGCATAACCAGTGCGATCTTGGCAAAGCGCATTTTTGATAAACAGCTTATGCTTATAGTAGCAGTTGTTAATGCATAAACGATTGGTGTAACAAAGTTGCCCCAAAATTGGCTTATCCAAAAGATGGTTGGTAGGTAAACCGCATTGTTGAAGAAATACTCTAAAAGGCTTGTTCCGTACTCGCAAAAGGTTACAACGGTTTCTAAGGTCATTACAAAGAATATAACGCCTAAAAAAACGGTGGATTTGCCTTTTTTGTAGCAAAAGATATAGCCTAAAAGCAAGCATACGCCAAGAAGAGGTGTGGTAAAAAGGTTTAACAAAAGGGAAAGCGTCAGCTTGTGCATAATGCTAATCCGGATTATAGTTTGAGCAATAGAGCAGAAAAACCAAAGTATTAAAAGCACTATGCTTGTTATTTTATACGGAGCAAGCTTTGTTGGTTTTAATTGGTTCATATAAATCTCCTTTTAAAGCATTTTTATAACGTGTTCGGCGGCAAAAACAGCCACGCACGAGGCTATTGCCACCGTGGTAAGCCCTTTGCCAAGGATGGCAAACAGCATACCAACCGCAAGCCCGATAGCCGCGGCAAATACCCATATTCAGCGGTGCCGCAAGCATTAGGAAGATAATAGATGCAATTAACAGCGTTGGCCTTATCCAATCGTAAAAAGGCAGTGCCTTTAGAACTTGGGTAATGCTATCCTTCCAGCTTTCGTATGGGTTTTTATCAATAAACCTTGATAGTATCGAAAATAACCGTGTAACGAAATTATCAATAAGCTTTAGCCCGTTTGTGCTTATTAGGCTGTATATCAAGCAAGCGGTAATACCAACGCCCCATTTGCCGGTTAAAGAATTATACGCGTTGCGGCGTATATTTTTCATAGATTTCATAAGCCACCGTCCCTTCATATAGTTCTGTTATAATATTATCATTAATCCAAATAAAAGTCAATAAATAATATTTAATGAAGAAAAACGCAAATCGGACAGATATATCTGCCCGATTTCAGCTTTTATATTGCCGTTTCTTGCTCGCTTTTTTCGGCTTTTATGCGGTAAACAAGGAATAACAAAACCGAAACCTTTAGCATAGGCGCGTTTATTAGGGATAAGGCAATTTTTACTATCTCTTTAATGGATACGAGTGAAAAACCGTACCACAATATTTGGTTTGTGTAGTAAAAGAACGTGAGTATTACAAAAACCGCGGTTGCAGCGATGGAAACAATCTGCATAACCAGTGCGATCTTGGCAAAGCGCATTTTTGATAAACAGCTTATGCTTATAGAGGCGGTTGTTAATGCCGAAACGATTGGTGTAACAAAGCTGCCAAAAAGCTGGTTTATCCAAAAGATATATGGTATCTCGTTAAATGCTTTGTTGAAGAGGTATTTAAGAGTGTTTTCTCCTTTTATACAAAAGGTTACAACGGTTTCTAAGGTCATTACGAAGAATATAACGCCTAAAAAAACGGTGGATTTGCCTTTTTTGTAGCAAAAGATATAGCCTAAAAGCAAGCATACGCCAAGAAGAGTTGTGGTAAAAAGGCTTAACAAAAGGGAAGGCGGCAGCTTGTGCATAATGCCCACATAATCAATAATCAGAATTGTCGTTTGAGCAATAGAGCAGAAAAACCAAAGTATTAAAAGCACTATGCTTGTTATTTTATACGGTGCAAGCTTTGTTGGTTTTAATTGGTTCATATAAATCTCCTTTAAAGCATTTTTATAACGTATTCGGCGGCAAAAACAGCCACGCACGAGGCTATTGCCACCGTGGTAAGCCCTTTGCCAAGGATGGCAAACAGCATACCAACCGCAAGCCCGATAGCCGCGGCAGGTACGCTACCCGTTGCGTAAAGTGCGGCGGGAAACGTCATTGCCGCAAGCACGGTGTAGGGGATATAGTAAAGAAAAGAGCTGACAAAGCGGTTTTTAATCTTTTGGCGCACCGCCGCAAAGGGTATGGCTCTTATAAGGTAGGTAGAGCCTGCCAGCACCAGCAGATACAGCCAGAAGCTTTTGTTATCCATTTTCGGCACCCTCCTTTACAGGGAACAGCAAAGCACCCAAAAGCGCCGCCGCAACCGCGCATATACTAACGGACAGCCCGCTTGATACCACCCGAAGCGCGGGGATATAGTAGAACGCACAGCTTAAAGCGATGGATACTGTCACAACCGTTAGCACCTTATAGGATTTTTTTGCAACGGGCGCAACTATTGCGATAAACATACCGTATATGGCAATGCACAAAGCGTTCATAAGGCTTTGCGGCAGAACGTTGCCAAGTATACTGCCAAGCAAGGTACCAAGCGCCCAGCCTATGTACGGCAAAGTGGAAAGCCCCATAAAGAAGCTTGTGCCAACCTCCGTTTGTGCGGCGGCGGTTGCAAATATTTCGTCCGTCATAAAAAAGCCAAGCAACAGCCGCTTAACACCTTTAAACTCCGGCGCAACCTTTTGCGAAAGTGAAACCGACATAAAGGAGTATCTGATATTTATGGTTAGCTGGCTTACAAGCATCTCCAAAAACGCGCCGCCTGCGTGCATAACGTTTATGCCCGCAAGCTGTCCTGCGGAGGTTAGCGTTGTCATCGATATGATAAGCGCTTGCCACCATTTAAA
The DNA here is from genome assembly GCA_045592105.1 of Eubacteriales bacterium. Lineage (GTDB taxonomy): Bacteria > Bacillota > Clostridia > Oscillospirales > CAG-382 > SIG636. The sequence continues at coordinate 26,887 of JAZNUB010000036.1, forward strand.
GCCGTAGGACACGGCAAGTATCCCGAAGGTGAACGATACCGAAAGGTAGCCAAGCCCTATTGGGATTCCTGCCTTTAGCCCTTTTAAAAACTTGTTCATTTAAACATCTTCTTACTTTTATTGATATTTATATAAATACGCCGTTGTTTTTAGCGGTTGATTATTGAAGCTTTTTGTGGTAAACTGTAACAGTTAGGGGGTATAACTATGAATATATCTGTTTTGGATGCCGGCACCTTAGGCACCGACCTTGATTTAAGCGTGCTTAACGGATTTGGCACCGTTTCCGTTTACGAAAGTACAAGCGCCAGCGATACGGCACAGCGTATTAAGGATGCCGAGGTTGTTATTGTAAACAAGGTAAAGCTAAGCGAAAGCGTGCTTGAGGGCGCGGCGGTGCTTAAGCTTATATGTGTTGCCGCAACGGGCTTTGATAACGTGGACACAGCCGCGTGCAAGCGGCTTGGTATAGCGGTTTGCAACGTTGCAGGCTATTCTACGGACAGCGTTGCCCAAATAACCGTAGCAACCGCATTGCACCTTGCCTGCAATTACGGAACGTACCTGCCCTTTGTAAGCGAGGGGCGATATAGCGTGTCTGCCACGGCAAACAAGGTTGCGCCCCCGTTTTACGAGCTTAGGGGCAAAACCTGGGGAATAGTTGGCTATGGCAACATCGGAAAGCAGGTTGGGCGCATAGCCGAAGCGTTTGGCTGTAAGCTTATGGTTTGCAAGCGCAACGCCGAGGAGGGCGTTAACTGCGTGGATATAGACACGCTTTGTAAGGAAGCGGATATCATAAGCCTACACACACCGCTTAATGACAGCACTAAGCTTTTGATAGACAGCCGCCGCATAGCCATGATGAAGAAGGGCGTTATATTGGTGAACGCCGCGCGCGGCTTGGTAACGGACGAAAAAGCCTTGGCAGAGGCGGTGCTGAACGGGCATATAGGCGGGCTTGGCATCGACGTATACAGCGCAGAGCCGATGGCAAGGACGCACCCGTTTTACGCTATAAGAAGCTTGCCAAACGTTTGCCTAACGCCGCACATGGCGTGGGCGGCATACGAGGCAAGAAAGCGTTGCCTGGACGAGATGGTGCAAAACATACAGGCGTTTTTAAAGGGAGAACGCCGCAACAGGGTGGATTAGACTATGATAAAAAGATTTATTAAATATTACGCACCGCATAAAAAGCTGTTTTTTGCGGATATGGCGTGCGCGCTGATGCTTGCCGTGTGCGACCTTATTTATCCCGAAATAACGCGCAGTATGCTAAAGGTGTATATCCCAAACAAGGAGCTAACGATACTTATAGTGCTTGCGGTAGTGCTTGCGTTGGTTTACGTTATAAAGATGCTGCTTAACTATTTCGTTTCCTATTACGGGCATATAGTTGGCGTGCGTATGCAAGCCGATATGCGGCGCGATGTGTTTGCACACCTGCAAAAGCTGCCGCTTGCGTACTTTGACAAAAACAAAACCGGCACTATAATGTCACGCATAATAAACGACCTTATGGACGTTTCGGAGCTGGCGCACCACGGGCCGGAGGATTTGTTTCTTTCCGTGCTTATGCTTGCGGGCGCGTTTATAATGATGGCGCGCATCCACCTGCCGCTAACGCTTATACTTTACGCGTTCATCCCCTTGCTTGCGTTCTTTGCCGCAAAGAAAAGGCGGAAGATGAGCGAGGCGTTTACGCTTTCGCGCCAGGTGATAGGCGAGATAAACGCAAACCTTGAAAACAGCGTTTCGGGCATACGCGTGTCCAAAGCGTTTGGCAGCAAGAACGAGGAGATAGAACGCTTCCAGCAGGGAAATGCGGAGTTTGTGCAAGCACGCCGCAAGTCCTACAAAGCGATGGCAGAGTTTCATTGCGGCATAAGCTTAATAACCGATTTTTTGATGGTGCTTATGTACCTTGCGGGTGGTCTTTTCTGCTATTACGAAAAGCTAAGCATACCCGATTTTACGGCGTTTGTGCTTTATATAAGCGTATTCACCTCACCAATAAGGCGCATTATCGGGTTTGTAGAGCAATACCAAAACGGTATGACAGGCTTTAAACGTTTTTGCGAGATAATGGATTCCCCCGTTGAAGCTGACGAAGCTACCGCAAAGGATATTGAAAAAGCGGAAGGTAAGATAGAGTTTAAGAACGTAAGCTTCTCCTATGACGAGGGCAAAAACGTGCTTGAAAACCTTAGCTTTACAATAGAAAAAGGGCGCACGCTTGCGTTGGTGGGCCCATCGGGCGGCGGTAAAACAACGATATGCCACCTTATACCAAGGTTTTACAATATAAAGGAGGGCGCTATCCTTTTGGATGGCGTTGATATCCGCGATATAAGCCTGCAATCCCTGCGTGAAAACATAGGCATCGTAGCGCAGGACGTGTTTTTGTTTAACTCCACCGTTTACGAAAACATAGCCTATGGAAACCCCAAGGCAAGCAGGGAAGAGGTGGAGGAGGCGGCAAAGCGCGCCAATATACACGATTACATATTAAGCCTTGAAAACGGCTACGAAACCACCGTGGGAGAGCGCGGCGTTAAGCTATCGGGCGGGCAGAAGCAGCGCATAGCTATTGCGCGTGCGTTCCTTAAGAATCCGCCTATAATGATATTGGACGAGGCAACCAGCGCGCTTGATAACGCTACCGAGCATATGATACAGCAAAGCTTAGACGAGCTTTGCCGTAACCGCACAACGATAGTGGTTGCACATAGGCTAACGACCGTGCGCGGTGCGGACGAAATACTTGTTATAACCGACGAGGGCATAGCAGAGCGCGGCACGCACGATGGTTTGATAGAAAGCAAGGGTATATACGCCAAGCTTTGGAAATCGTAAAGATGGGTGATGTAAAAAAACGGAACGTTCCACTTTTTTGTAGGGGCCATTCACGAATTGCTTCGTTACGCGGCATCTAAAGCTAAACGCCGCATTTAAACGCAATGTGGCGGTCGATTCATGAATCGACCCTACGCACCGCAATGAGGTTTTGTTTTAACAATGAAGCGTGACATCTAAATCGTAGGGCGGGGGCTTGCTCCCGCCGAGCGCGGCATTTAAAGCCAAACGCCGCATATAAGCGAAAGGTGGCGGGTGAACGTGCACCACGCCAAGATTGTTTTTAAAAATGAAGCCTAACGCCTTGTTTGTTGGGGTGATTTATATAACCTGAAAAATATAAAACTTTAAATAATCGGTTTCGGGCACGCTCCACATAATGGGGTGGTCGGGGGACTGTGTGCGTGCTTCTATCTGTTTAAGGCTAACGCAGGCTTCCTCTGCGGCACTTTTAAGCATCTTGCGGAATAGGCTATCCGTCATAAAATGCGAGCAGGAGCAGGTTGCCAAATACCCGCCGCGCGGTAAGAGCTTCATAGCCTTTTTATTTATCTCTCTGTACCCGCCGATAGCCTTGCCAACGGTTGAGGAGCTTTTTGTAAACGCAGGCGGATCCAATATTATTAAATCCCAAGGGCGCGCCTTGCTTGCTTCTGCTTCGGTAAGCAGCTCAAAAACATCGCGCTTTACAAAGCTAACCTTGCCCTCAAGCCCGTTAAGTGCGGCGTTGTGTGCGGCTGTATTTAAGGCGTCTGCCGATACGTCCACAGCGGTAACGCTGCTTGCACCGCCTGCGGCGCAGTTAAGTGCGAATGCGCCCGTGTGCGTAAAACAATCCAGCACGGTTTTGCCGCTTGCTATCCTGCCGATAGCTAAGCGGTTATATTTTTGGTCCAGAAAAAAGCCTGTTTTCTGCCCGTTTATATAGTCCACATCGTATTTTATGCCGTTTTCGGTTATGATAACGTGCCCGTTGCCGCTTCCGTAGCAGTACCCCTTCTCACGCGGCAACCCCTCCTTGTCACGCAGGGCAAGCTCGTTACGCTCGTATATAACGTCTATCTGCTCACCGCGCAAGGCAAGCTCTGCAAGCAGTAAACTGTATAGTGTTTCCTTAATAAGCTCTGTGCCAAGGCAGGCTATCTCCACGCTTAAAACGTTCTCAAACCTGTCACAGGTCATACCGGGGATGCCGTCCGCCTCGCCAAAAATCAAGCGGCAACACTTAAAGTCCGCCCCCATAACCGTGCGCCTGTAATCAAGCGCGTAGCATATACGCCTGTGCCAAAACGCTTTATCAAAGCGGTCGTTTGCGTTGGTGGAAAGCACCCTAACACGGATTTTGGAATTCCCGTTGTAAAAGCCCGTTCCAAGATAACGCCCCTTTTGGCTTACCACGTCCACAAGCGCACCGTTTACGGGTGTACCGCTTGTTGCCGTTATCTCGTCCTCATACACCCACGGATGCCCCGCGCGCACAGAGCCTTCAGCCTTTGCACTAACCGATAGCTTTGGATAGCTTCTTTCCATTAACAAAAACACCGCCTTTCACTTAAATTACAGTTTACCATACACAAGCGCTTTTTGCAATAAAAAACTTCCCTCCCACCGTGTTTCGGGGGGAAGGAAGCTGTAATATCATTTTGTGGCCGATTACTCTGCCTTTTCAGGCTCCTCAATAACGTCCGTACGGGATTGCTTCAAAAACTCGTTATAATCAATACCGCCGCAACGCTCAAGCTCTACGTTAAGGATAGCATCCACAACGTAACGGCCCTTTTCATCAAGCTGGCTGTACGCAGAGATAAGGCTCATACCCTTGTGGCTGGTGTTGTAAAGCGGAGAATACTCGTACAAATTGATGCTAAGCTTACGGCAGATTTTAAGCACCGTGTCATAAGAAGTGCCGCCGATGCCGTTGTGCAAAGCGCTAACTATTGTAGATTGAGGTATACCTACTGCAATAGAAAACTTACGCACGCTTCTGTATTGCGCCTTAATTTCGTTCTTTATTGCCATTGTTAAAATATCCATATTCTCTGCTCCTTTAATTTTCTACGCGTACAAAGCTAAAAAATGCACGCAAATAATCTCATTTAGGATTATAGCACCTTCTAAAGAAAAAAACAAACACGTATTTTTTAACTTTAAAACGATATAACCACAATTGCCGCATTCTTTGCTATTTATTGCAGAATTTTTAATAAAATAGCTTTATTTACGCGCGGTTGTTTGTGAAAAACAGTTTGTAAAAGTGTTATTTTTTGCAGTTTCTGCCACAGCTTCCGCAAACAGCGTTTACAGCTTCGCCCTTCTTGAAAAAGGCGTTGATATTTTCCAGCGTGGTTACGGCGATGTTGTTAAGCGCCTCTTCCGTAAGGAACGCTTGGTGCGAGCTTATAAGCACGTTTGGCATCGACAAAAGGCGTGCCAACACATCGTCGGGCATTATGGCGTTGGAGTTGTCCTCAAAGAAAAACTCCGCCTCCTCCTCGTACACGTCAAGGCAGGCACCGCCGATTTTTCCGTTCTTGATGTTTTCCAGCAGATCCTCGGTGTTGATAAGCGCCCCGCGCGAGGTGTTTACTATAACAACGCCGTTTTTCATCTTTTCTATCGCGGCGGAGTTGATAATGTGCTGTGTGTCCGTTGTTAGCGGGCAGTGCAAAGATATAATGTCACTTTCCGCAAGCAAAGTGTCAAGCTCAACGTAGTCTATGCCCTCCACGGGGAACGGGTCAAAAGCGAGAACGCGCATACCAAAGCCGCGGCAGATATCTATAAATACCCTGCCAATGCGCCCCGTGCCGATAACGCCCACGGTTTTGCCGTGCAGGTCAAAGCCTGTAAGCCCCGATAGGCTGAAATTAAAGTCCCTTGTGCGTATATACGCCTTGTGCGTGCGGCGGTTAAGCGTTAACAGCAACGCCATCGCGTGCTCCGCCACCGCGTAGGGGGAATAGGCAGGCACCCTTGCCACCTGTAGCTTGTCTTTAGCGGCGCGGCAATCCACGTTGTTAAAGCCCGCACAGCGCAAGGCAACCATTTTAACGCCCATCTCGTATAGCTTTTCTATAACGGGTGCGGAAACGGTATCGTTTACGAAAACGCAAACCGCATCAAACCCGTGTGCAAGCTTAGCCGTATCAGGCGTAAGCTTTGCTTCGAAGTATTTAATTTTAACGCCGTATTCTGCGGCATATTTGTCAAACCCTGCTTTGTCGTAGGGCTTTGTATCAAACATTGCAAGCTTTATCATAACAAATTACTCCTTTAAAATAAGTATTTGCACAATTCAAGCCAATGATACTGTTTTAGGCTTGTATTATTAATTATATTAATCCTTTGCGTCCGTTATATTACGGTTTGTTTCAAGCGCAACAACGCCTGTACGGCATAGCTCTATTATCCCAAGCGGGCGCACCGCCTCTATAAATTCGTCTATCTCCAACGGCGTGCCAACAACCTCGGTACACAAAACCGTTTCCGTACTGCGTGTTAGCCTTATGCCGTATTGCGCGGCAAGTGACGACAGCGTGCTTTCGTTTTCGGGCGTGTTGTTAAGCTTTATCAGCATCAGCTCGCGCTCCACGCTGTGCTCGTCCTCTAAAAGCAGTACGTTCTTTACGTTAAACAGCTTCTTTAGCTGGTTTATAAGCTGGCCGCACTGATAATCGTCCCCGCGCATAGTAAGCGTTATTCGGGAATACGCGGTATCCTCCACCGCGCCAACCGTTAGCGAATCTATGTTAAAGCCCTTCCGCATAAACAAGCCCGAAACACGGGTTAAAACACCGTATTTGTTCTCAACGTACGCGGCAATTACAAAGCGTTTCATTCGTTTGCCTCCTTGCCAATTATCAAATCGTCCACCGAGCCATCGGGCGGTAGCATAGGCAACACAAGCTCGTCCTCGCTTATAACCGCGTCTATAAGATACGGCCCGTTATGGCTTGCGGCGGTGTTAAACGCGCTTTCAAACTCTGCGGCTGTGCTAACCCTTTGCGCGGGCAAGCCAAACGCTTCCGCAAGCTTTACAAAATCGGTTTTGCGGTTAAGAACCGTGCTTGAATAACGCTTGCCGTAAAACAGCGTTTGCCATTGGCGCACCATCCCAAGCACGCCGTTGTTCATTATAACTATGGTAACGGGTACGTTGTAGGTAACGGCGGTTGCAAGCTCGTTAAGGTTCATACCAAAGCTTCCGTCCCCTGTGATAAGCAGCACCCTGTCCTTACTGCCTATATGCGCGCCGATAGCGGCACCCAATCCGTAGCCCATCGTACCAAGCCCGCCGCTGGAGGCAAAATGCCTTGCTTTCTCAAAGCGTATGTGCTGTGCCGTCCACATCTGGTGCTGGCCAACGTCTGTTGCTATAACGGTGCTTTCGCTTTTGATGGCGTTTATTATATCAAACATCGCTTTGGGTGTAAGAAGCGCGCCGTTTGCACCGTTTTCCTCTGTGAATATATCCTTCCCCTGTGCTTTAAACTGATTGATAAGTGCGTTCCATTCGGGGTGTTGCTTTTCTTCGCAACGCTCTAAAAGCTTCTTAAAGGTGGTAACCACGTTGCCAACCAGCCCTATATCCACCTTAACGTTTTTGTCTATTTCCGAAAGGTCTGTATCAAGCTGTATTATCCGCGCACGCTTTTCTATCCCCTTGGGGTTGCCCGTTGACCTATCGCTAAAACGCACGCCAACGCCTATAACAAGGTCCGCCTCTCTGTTAGCCATAGTGGAGGCGTATCTGCCGTGCATCCCTTGCATACCCAAAAATCTATCGTAGCTGTCAGACAGGGTGGAAAGCCCCATAAGCGAACAGCCTACAAAAGCGTCTATCTTCTCCGCAAGCAGGCGTATCTCCTTGCCAAGCCCTGCGCCTGCCGCACCGCCGCCTATGTAAATATATGGGCGCTTCGCCTCGTTAATAAGCTGTACCGCACGGTCTATCTCGCTGTCGCTTACCTCTTTTTGCTCAAAACACGGTGCTTGCCCCTTGGGCGTGTACTCACACTTTGCAAGCTGTATGTCCTTGGGGATATCCACAAGCACAGGCCCCGGTCTGCCCGATTTGGCTATCTGAAACGCCTCGCGCAGGGTATCCGCAAGCTCGTTTATGTCCGTTACAAAATAGTTGTGCTTGGTTATAGGAAGGGTTACACCCGTGATGTTTATCTCCTGAAAGCTGTCCTTACCTATAAGATACGTTGGCACGTTACCCGTTATTGCAACCATCGGTATAGAATCCAGCATAGCCGTTGCGATACCCGTAACAAGGTTTGTAGCACCGGGGCCGGAGGTTGCTATAACCACGCCAACCTTCCCCGTAACGCGGGAGTATCCGTCCGCCGCGTGTGACGCCCCCTGCTCGTGCGCGGTGAGGTAGTGGTTAATACGGCCGTCGGCTTTAAAAAGCTCGTCATATATATTAAGCACTTGCCCACCGGGGTAACCAAAAACATCGGTTACGCCCTGCTCTATAAGCGTTTCTATTATTATTTGCGAGCCTGTTAAAACCATCCAAATAACCTCCAAAAACGGCGTGATACATAAAAAACGCCCTCGCCCTTTGCAAAAAAGACGAAAAGCGTTAGCCTTTTGCGGTACCACTTTTCCCGTGTGCGAAAAACAGATGCTTTTGCACAACCGCGTTTAAGGCATTATATCATTCAGCACAGTTTTTGTCAACATAAAAACAAGCCGTAAGGGCAAAAACATCTTGAAATAATGCGGTTTTAGTGCTAAAATAAAAAATAAAAGGGGGTATTGTTACTATGCGGCAATATAACGTTACGGGTATGAGCTGTGCGGCGTGCAGTGCGCGGGTTGAAAAGGCGGTAAACGCGGTTGACGGCGTGGAAAGCTGTACCGTAAGCTTGTTAACCAACTCCATGGGGGTAGAGGGCGATGCCGCGCCCGAAGTGGTTATTGCCGCCGTGACAGCCGCAGGCTACGGCGCAACCGTTAAGGGTGAGCAGGCAAACACCGCCACCGAGGAGGAGCCGCTTAAGGATACGGAAACCCCAAAGCTGATAAAGCGCCTTTTGGCATCGCTTTTCTTTTTAATTCCGCTAATGTATTTTTCTATGGGGCACAATATGCTTGGCTTGCCCCTGCCTCCGTTTATGGAGGGGAACGCGCACTCCGTTGCGCTAACGCAGTTGTTGCTGTCTGCTACGGTTATGGTTATAAACCAACGCTTTTTTATAAACGGCTTTATGGGCGTGTTGCACCGCGCACCTAATATGGATACGCTTGTTGCAATGGGCTCTGCCGCCGCGTTTGGATACAGCACGGCTGTGCTGTTTTCGATGCTTGGAAGTTCAGATGCCGCGGCAGAAAAGCTGCACGGCTTGTATTTTGAGTCGGCGGCGATGATACTAACGCTTATAACCGTTGGCAAGCTGTTGGAAGCACGCTCCAAAGGCAAAACAACCACCGCGCTTAAAGGCTTAATGAAGCTTTCCCCTAAAACGGCAACGCTTTATGTAAACGGCAAGGAGCAGGTTGTGCCGATAGAAAAGATAGCGGTAGGCGATATATTTGCAGTTAAACCGGGGGAAAGCATCCCCGTGGACGGTGAGGTTGTTGAGGGGGACAGTGCCGTGGACGAATCTGCCATAACGGGCGAGAGCGTTCCCGTGGACAAGGCGGTTGGCGATATGGTAACTGCCGCTACGGTAAACCGTTCGGGCTATCTGCTGTGCAGGGCGAAGCGCGTTGGTAAGGACACCACGCTTTCCCAAATAATACAAATGGTTAGCGATGCGGCGGCAACAAAAGCACCTATTTCCAAGGCGGCGGATAAGGTTTCCGCAATCTTTGTGCCTGTGGTTATATGTATAGCCGTTTTAACCTTCGCGGTGTGGATGCTTGTTGGAGAAAGCGCAGGCTTTGCGTTGGCAAGGGCTATATCCGTGCTGGTTATAAGCTGTCCGTGCGCGTTGGGGCTGGCAACGCCTGTGGCTGTAATGGTTGGCAACGGCGTTGCGGCAAGAAACGGGGTGTTGTTTAAAACCTCTGCCGCGCTGGAAGCAACGGGCAAGGCAAAGGTGGTTGTGCTTGACAAAACGGGTACGATAACAGAGGGTACACCCGTTGTTACCGATATGATAGGCGCAAACGGCGTAAGCGCGGAGGAGCTGTTGATGTATGCGTATACGATAGAGCAGAGAAGCGAGCATCCGCTTGCCAAGGCGATAATAACGGAGGGCGCAAAGCGCGCCGTTGCACCGCTTGAGGTAAGCGCATTTAAGGCGCTTTCGGGCAACGGTGTAGAGTGCGTTGTTGGCGGCATTAGGTACTACGGCGGCAAGCAAGCCTTTATTGCGGATCTTGCCGATATCCCGAAGGAGCTTATTGAAAGGGCGCAAGCCTTATCAATGGAGGGTAAAACCCCTATGTTCTTTGCGGCGGAGGGCAAGCTGCTTGGCGTTATCGCCGTGGCGGACACTATTAAGGAGGACAGCCCTAAAGCTATAGAAGAGCTAAAAGCTATGGGGATGCACGTTGTAATGCTTACGGGGGACAATAAGCGTACCGCAAACGCCATAGGTGAAAAGGCAAAGGTTGCACAGGTGGTTGCAGAGGTGCTTCCTAACGATAAGGCAGAGGCTGTGCGCGCCTTGCAAGAGAGGGGCGCGGTTGTAATGGTTGGCGACGGCGTTAATGACGCGGTTGCGCTAACAGCGGCTGATATAGGGATGGCGATAGGCGCAGGTGCCGATATAGCGATAGACGCGGCGGACGTTGTGCTGATGAAAAACAGCCTTGCAGACGTTGGCAAGGCGATAAAGCTAAGCAAAAAAACGCTTAGGATAATACACCAAAACCTGTTTTGGGCGTTTTTCTATAACGCTATAGGTATACCGCTTGCGGCGGGCGTGTTTACAGGCTGGCTTGGCTGGCAGCTTAACCCAATGTTTGGTGCCGCGGCTATGAGCCTATCAAGCTTTTGCGTTGTAACAAACGCTCTTAGGATAAATATGATAAGCTTTAAGGATAAACGTAAAAAGGAGAAAGCTATGAACAAAACAATGTATATTGAAGGTATGATGTGCCCGCATTGCGAGGGCAGGGTTAAAACCACGCTTGAAAGCACCGAGGGGATAGAAAAAGCAGAAGTAAACTACGTTAAGGGCGTTGCGGTGCTAACGCTTGCTAAGGATATAGATAACGCCACGCTTAAAGGGATAATAGAAGCGCAGGGCTATAAGGTAACGGATATAAAATAACAAAAAGGAATAAAAGGATATGAAGATAAAGGACATATTAAGCGAGGAAAAGCTAACGGTTTCTTTTGAGGTTTTTCCACCCAAAACGGAAACAAGCTTTGAAAGCGTGAAAACCGCAACCGAGGAGATAGCAAAGCTGCGCCCCGCTTTTATGAGCGTAACCTACGGCGCGGGCGGCGGCACAAGCAAATACACCTTGGATATAGCAAAGAACATTAAGGATAGGTATAACGTTCCCACGCTTGCACATCTAACCTGCGTTTCTTCAAGCAGGGATACCGTGCGGCAGCGTATAGAGGAGATAAAGCAAGCGGGCGTTAAAAACGTTATGGCGCTAAGGGGCGATATCCCCGCGGCGCTTCAGGATGCCGACCGCACGGATTGGCATTATCACTACGCGGTGGAGCTTATAAGAGAGCTTGTGGAAAGCAATGGGGATTTTTGCATAGGCGGAGCGTGCTATCCTGAGATACACCCCGAAAGCCCCAACCAAAAGGAGGATATAAAAAGGCTTAAGGAGAAGGTGGATGCAGGCTGTGATTTCCTTACCACCCAAATGTTTTTTGATAACAACCTTTTGTATAACTTCCTTTATAAGATTAGAGAAGCAGGCATAACTGTGCCGATAATACCCGGCATAATGCCCATAACCAACGCCAATCAGGTAGAGCGTGCGGTAAAGCTTTCCGGCTCGTTTATGCCCCAAAGGTTTAAAAGCTTGGTGGATAAGTTCGGCGCAAGCCCTGCGGCAATGAAGCAGGCGGGCATAGCCTACGCTACCGACCAAATAATAGACCTTTATGCCAACGGGATAACAAACGTTCACGTTTATTCTATGAACAAGCCCGACGTTGCAAGGCAGATACAAAGCAACCTATCGGATATACTTGGATGAATTTGGCTTGATAACGGAGTTAAGGTATGGCAAGCAGTAAGGATTATTTGCTTTTTGTGTTGGATTGTCTTTCCGAGGTGGAGGGTATCAGCTACCGCAGAATGATGGGTGAGTATGTGCTGTATATGCACGGCAAGGTGGCGGCTTTTATATGCGATGATAGGCTGCTTGTTAAAAACGTGCCTGCGGCACACAGGGTTTTGCAAAACCCACCGATGCAAAAGCTTTTTGAGGGCTCTAAGGATATGATATTTATAGAGGATGTGGAGAATATGGCGCTGATGGCAGAGCTGTTTGAAGCCATATATCCCGAACTGCCGGAGCCCAAGCCCAAAAAAAGGAGAAGCACCAAATGAGTATAGAGCTGTTAAAAAACAGAAGAAGCGTTAGAAGCTTCACGGCAGAGCAGATAAGTGACGAAAAGCTTGATGCGATATTAGAGGCGGGTACCTACGCGCCCACGGGCAGGAACGGGCAAACGCCGATAATAGTTGCTATACAGGATAAGGAGATAATAGAAAAGCTGGAGATAGAGAACGCAAAGGTAATGGGTATGGAGGGTACGCATCCGTTTTACGGTGCGCCAACCGTGGTTGTTGTGTTTGCGGACAAAACCTACTCCACAGGCTTTGAGGATGCGTGCCTTGTAATGGGCAACCTGCTTAACGCGGCTGCTGCTGTGGAGGTTGGCGGCTGTTGGATACACAGGGCAAGGCAGGTGTTTGAAACGGCGTATGGGCTAAAGCTTATGGAAAGCTGGGGTATAGATACAAGCAAATACATAGGCGTGGGCAACTGCATTTTGGGCTACGCTAAGGAGATACCGCCCGCTAAGCCAAGAAAAGAAAACTATATAATAAAAGTGCGCTAATATTTGATTACTGCACTAAAAAGGATAACAAACAAGAGGTATTTATATGGAATACAGAAGGCTTCCGCGCGGTAGTAAAAATGAAAGCTTTGGTGTTCTTGGGCTGGGGATGGGCGGCATACAGCACACCCCTGCCGACGAGATAGAGGCAATAATACGCAAGGCAATTGATAACGGCATCAACTTTTTTGACCTTTGTGCGGGCGGCGCTGTTTACGCACCGTTTGGCAGGGCAATAAAGGGCAAGCGTGATAAGGTGTTTTTGCAAGTGCATTTCGGTGCCGTTTACGATGAAAACGGGGAATACGGATGGTGCCGCGATTTTGAAACTATAAGAAAAACCTTTTTGTGGGAGCTTGAACAGCTTGGTACGGACTATGTGGATTTCGGATTTCTGCATTGTGTTGACACGGTGGAGGATTACGAAAAGCTGTGCGAAATTGGCGTGCTAAGCTATTTAAAGGAGCTGAAGGAAAAGGGCGTTGTGCGCCACATAGGCTTCTCCTCGCACACTCCAAGCGTTGCACACCGCATTATAGATACGGGCGTTGTTGATATGATGATGTTCTCTATAAACCCCGCTTACGATTTCGAAAAAGGGGATGAGTACGGCATAGGCAGTGTTAAGGAGAGGGTGGAGCTTTTCCACCGTTGCGAAAAGGAGGGCGTTGGCATATCGGTTATGAAGCCGTTTTTTGCGGGGCAGCTTCTTTCGGCAGAGCATTCTCCGTTCGGCGTTGCACTAACCCATAACCAATGCTTGCAATACGCAATAGACCGCACGGGCGTGCTTGTTGCCGTGCCCGGCGTGCAAACTATGGAGCATCTTGATACCCTGCTTAAGTTTTTAACCGCCACCGACGAGGAAAAGGACTATTCAGTTATAGGCACCTTCACGGCGGACACGGTTAAGGGTATTTGCGTTTACTGTAACCATTGCCAGCCTTGCCCCGCAGGGATAGATATTGGGCTTGTTAATAAGTACTACGACCTTGCCTTGGCAGGGGACACCATTGCCGCAAACCATTATACAAAGCTTTCCGTTAAGGCAAACGCGTGCTTGCATTGCGGCCATTGTGAAAGCCGCTGTCCCTTTTCGGTAAAGCAGGAAAGCCGTATGGAAGAGATAGCGCACTATTTTAGCGAATAGGAGGATGAAATATGCTTAAAGTGGGAGATAAAGCACCCGATTTTACTCTTTTGGATAAGGATGGAAATACCGTGTCCTTATCGGACTTTTTAGGGAAAAAGGTTGTTTTGTATTTCTATTCAAAGGATAACACCTCGGGCTGTACCCGTCAGGCTTGCGCCTTTGCAGGTGCTTACAACGCTTTCCGCCAAAAGGGCGCAGAGGTTATAGGCATAAGCAAGGACAGCGCGGCATCACACGCCAAATTTGCAGCAAAGCACAGCCTGCCTTTTGTGCTGCTTGCGGATACAGAGTTAGAGGTAATAAAGGCGTATGGCGTTTGGCAGGAGAAAAAGCTGTACGGCAAGGTTAGCATGGGCACGGTACGCACCACATATATAATAGACGAAACGGGCTATATACAAGCCGTGTTGCCAAAGGTTAAGCCGGATACTAACGCCGCAGAGGTGTTAGAGCTTATATAAAGCAAAAGCAAAGAGCTATGTATAGTTTTTAGAAAGGACGTTATAATTGAACCTTCGGCTTGCAACGGTTCGATTACACAAAAAAGGTATGAAACGAACATCAGCTTTTTCACGAATGATTAGTATGCTCATAATAATGAGCATGGTTTTCGGTATGCTGCCATTAACTGTTTTTTCGGCAGGCACCGAAGGCGCGGAAGCGGCAAAGGATACACAGCGCGAGGTGTTGTATTCTGCCGATACTTTGTCTGTTGACGCTATTGGCGGCACTTTTGCGGAAACGGACGGAAGAAAAACCATAACTCTTCGCAGAACAGAGGAGTTAGGCAAGGAAAAGACCTACACCGTGCTGATTTATGACAGCAACGCAAACTACGGTGCGGACTATCAGCTTTGGTATAACGGCGCCGTTGTAGCAAAGCGCGAGGGCGCAAAGAGCATTTACGATGCTTTCCGTGACAACGGTGAGGAAATAAGCGGCTTGGGCTTTGACTTGCAGATGACTGCAACCAACGTGCTTGAGCAGGAGAACGGAGAGGGAAGCAAGCCCGTTAACGCGGCAGATATGCTTGCACAGCTTGACGCTATCGGCGCGCTTGCGGCTAAGCTTTCCGTAGGCTTTGCCGCAGGGCAAGAAACGGCAGAGCTTAGCTTGGAGCTGTTGGATGACAGCGAAAGCGAGTACGAAGAAAAGTTTATGATAGCCGTGCTTGATGCAGAAGGGCTTGTGATTAAATCCGCACAGCTTGTATGCGGTATTACGGATGACGAGCCGACACCCACAGCCGAAGTAAGCTTTGACTGTGCTGAGGAGCTTGAGCTTAACAACGAAAGCGGCGAGGCGGAGCTTGTTTTCAAGCGCACGGGCAATCTTGCAACCTCCACATTGGTTGCCTTGCACCGTAACGGCGCGCCTATGGGCTGGGTAGATTTTGCACCTTGGCAGGAAAAGCAAACGGCTTGGGTAATAGAGGCGGGCGCTTACACTATGACGGATGCCAACGGCACACCTATTGACGGCACGGTTGTTGTTTTGGATAACACCTCTGCAACCCTGCAAGTTCCCGTTGAAGGAGCAGACCCCGTTCTTGATGCAGTTCCCGATGCTTATAACTCTCTGCCCGCTATAATCCAAGCGGCAGATTCAAGCTGGCTACCCGATTGGGCAAAGGGCGGCAGCTACGAGAACGCGTCCGAGATAGTAGTGATGGGTTCTGCAACAGGCGATAATCTTTATCGATTTGAATACAGAATCAGGCTTGGTAAGGCAACCTTCTTTTCAGATGGAGCCAACTACCACGATTTGAACACCTCCGGTACGGGTAGCGGTATTCAAATAGGCAGCATAAAGATAAGAACCAAAAAGGGCTATGATTTAACGGGTATAGAATCTGTTACCACTTACATAAAAACCTCAGGCGTTAATGCTTTGGGTGCGGATATGGTATTTGTTGTGGGCAACAATTATATAACCGAGCGAGTTAAGGACGATTCTTATTATACGCTTACCGTAAACGTGGACGATAAGAACCAAGACACAAATACGATTCATTTTGAAAACTACGATTACACCAATCTTTCCAGAGGGTGCCACGCTTACGTGCCCAACGGCTTTAAGTTGAACAAGCGCACGTACTGCTTCCAGGTGGATAACAGCGCAGCAAGCCCGTTGATTTATGCAGGCTCTACCGCTGTAAACGGCGTGCTTCCCACTATCGACGGCAACGATTCCCTAATCAACGTAACTATGGGCAACGCCGATGAAAACAGGGTAAACCTTGTATACAGCTATGAAAGCTATCCTGCCGTGCTTACGGGCTTTAAACTGTATAACGCCGAAACCCACGCTACCTCCGAGGTAATAAGCCTAAGCACGGGTAATACCGGTAGCTACAAGGGCGGTACACAAAGCTCCTCCAGCTTCCTTTTTAACAAGGAGTTCCTCAAGAAGTACGAAAGCACTTACTGTTGGTTTGGCACGGTGGACGGTGTTAAACGCCACATGTTTACCATTATCCCCGTTTACGAAAAGCTTCCCGTTGATTACGCTATTGAAAAGTCGGTAGGCGGCAACATCAAGCTGGAAAACGGCTCGCTTTACCGCGGCGATATCGCTGTATTCAGCGATGACGGAACAAGCGGGGCAACGCTGTCGGGCGTTTGGTACACGGCACAAAGCGAGCTAAGCGGCGTTACAAAGAGCGGTACAGTGGATGCCGATGCAGACGGCAATGTTCGCATTAAGCTGGAGGGCGAATTCAGCAAATACACCTTTGAGGGTGTTTATATCGGTGGCGCTGATCAATTGCTGGTAAAGCTGGGCGAAAACCAATCCCAATACGGCTCTTTAAACTTTGCAGAAGGCGTTGTTCTTGAAGGCGATAACTACGTTAAAGACGAGTATTACCCGTTGATGGCTACACCAAAGCAAGGATATATAGCAAAATGGACGTCCGCCGGGAGAGAATTTTACGGAAACACCTTCTATTATAAGCTTGACGGTAACGCCACCCATAATACGATAGTGCTTGAATTTGTAAGCGCCGATGATTTGGTTACAGTAGACCTAACAGGCGTGCTTTCTGTTGCGGATGTGGATCTGCGCACAAAATATGCGTCTTATCTTAGGATGGCATTTACCAAGTTTTACATTACAAGCGATGCTAATTACAGCGTTACAACAAACGCAAAAGGCGAATTTTGCATTGAAAACTTTAAGGGCGTTCCGGGTAAAACCTATTCTATGATGGTTTCTTATGACGGTGCCATAGGCTATGCCAACTTCGTATTTGACGAAAGCGGTATATGCAATATAACTATGCCTCAGTTTTCCACCGGCGTAGCGTTCCCCGATTCCGTATATGTTACGTTGGATGGCACCACAGGCTCTTCCAATATGATTCAGCTTAGAGATCAGTACAACGTTACCGCTTCCGTAAGGGTTTATGCGCCGACAGACAGCGTAAAGGTTAAGAACGTTTACTTCCACTTTATGTCCAACCCCATCCTTAAAAGCGATGGAACCTACGGCAGCATCGAAAAGCAATCTCTTGAGGCTTATGAGGACTACACTAAAGCCGATGGAAACTATACCTATTGGACGGTAACTGTTCCCGCCGCTACCTTAACGGGCAACACCAATTTGTATATATCCGTTGTTTCGGACGTAACCACTCTTGTTGAAGGCGAAAACGGTATGACAACAACCGTTGTTGAAGCAAACAGCGGTAAGGTAAACGGCGGCTACGTATTTATCTCTCCGATCGCAGATACATCTATTCCCGTTCACTACGACGTTCCTGCTACGCCAAGCATACAGGATGCAAGCAGTATTGATTTAAGCAGCCTGCAAATCCCCTTGGTGGGCAATTTGGATATCAGACTTTCCAGCTTAACCGGTGGCTTTTTCGTACAGCGTACCGACCCCAACACGGGTGACGTTATTCTTGTGTGCGGTCACAGCTTCACCACCCTGTACGCCACGGGCACTATAGGCTCGAAGTACGAAGCTGCTAAGGAAACGCATGACACTATTATGAAAACCGCATCCAACACCGCGCCTGCAGGCTCTTCCGACGTTAACGTAACAGCCGCAAACAAAGCAAAGGATGCTCCTTCTCCGCTAACCTTTTCACCTGTGTTTATGCTGAAAATGGTGGTATCTCCCGATGCAAACGGAGGCCCCGGATTCATCACGGCGTATGAAATGGCGTTGGGCATTGATGCCTTCTATTTCCGCAATATACCGTTCAACGTATCAGGCGTGCCTATGTATATAGCACTTTCGTTCACCTTAGAGGCGTATATGGGCTGGGCACTTTCCATAGAACCCGGTGCTGTAAATAATATGGGTGAGCTTGTAGAGCTGTTTGGCAAATTAGCTTCAAGCGACGATGCCGCAGAGGCACTAACCGAGGACCAAATGTTTTTTGCAGCGCCCATGTTTGAGTTCGGTGCTAGGGGCGGCGCAGGCTACAACGCCTTCTTAAGTCTGTTTGTAGAGCTTACGGTTGCCGCACCGTTTATCATTCAGGCACATCCGGAATGGGATGCCGCAGTTAAGCTTGGCTTCGAAGTTAAAGCAGGCGCAGACCTTCTTGTGTTTTCAGGAAGTCTACCCTTGATTCAAGAGGGTACGTATTTTGGTAAAAAAGAGCTGATTGATGACTTAAAGGCTATCACCCCGAACACGGTAGCAAGCTCAGCTCTTAAATCCTCTGCCGCAAGCGAAGAACTACCCGATATGAACGAGCTGTTCAACAGCATCACGTTCTCCCCCTCCGAGCGCATCAGCAGCCTTCTTCGCACGTCGGCAGAAGCTGGAACGGTAGTTTCCAACGCGTTTAAAAACACACAAGTTCAGTTGTTCAAGCTGGGAAACGGCGATATTATGGCGTTTTTCCTACAGGACACACGCAAGCAAAACACGTTGAACTACCTTAGCGTTGCTTACGCTATCAGCAACGATGGCGGAAACACCTGGGGCGATATTCAGTATATAGACAGCCAAACTAATAACGATACGTCTTCACTTCAGTACGACGTTAATATATTTGAGCTTAATGACCGTTTGCTTGTAACCTGGTCAGAGGCTGATTTGGATAAGATGATAGCGGAAATGGGCTTGGACGTTGAAAACCTTACAGCTTCTCAAGTTGGCAAGCTGATGGCGGCTATGAACCTAAAGGGCGTGTTCTTAAACAAGGAAAACGGCAAGGCAATCAGCGATCCGTTCCTTATTGCACGCAATTCCACCGTTGCTTGCGGCGCTTTGGATGCTGTTCAAAACGGTGATATGGTTTACCTTTACTATCAGCGCAACGCCGTTCCCGAAAACAACGATATGACGTTGCTGGAGCTTGTTTCTTTGGATCGCACCATTGCTATGGCGCGCATCAACGTAAACTCACCGGAAGAGTGTGTTTCAACCCCCGTTCGCGCTATGGGTGAGGAAGGTCAGCAATATCGTATTGCAGAAGTAGAGCCTTTCGTTCACGATGGCGTTATGGGCGAGGTGCTTGTTCTTGACCGTGACGGTAAGCTTGCAATCTATAACGCCTACGATAATAGCTGGAACTCCAGCATAGAGGACCGCCAGCTATACTTGCGGACCTATGATTTTGATGCCGTAACGGGCGAGCCTATCCCTACCGCCTTGATGGCTATTACAGACCATTCCGTTTGCGCGCAAAGCCCGCAGGTTGTAAGCAACGATAAGTATTTGCATCTGTTTTGGAACCAGAACGGAGAAGTGGTTTATATTACCGACTTTGTTGCCACGGCTGCAGACCGTTCTGCCGTTCAGGAAAACGCATACTTTGTACGCAACGCCAACGGCACCGTTACCGTAAACAACCCCGCTAACGGTTACTACGCCAACGATATCGCGTTTTCTGATAAGATGCACGCAGGCACTAAATTTACTGCTTCTATGGCGGATGACGGCAACGTGCTTTTGTGCTGGATAGCAGAAGAGCTCAACGCGCAAAACCAGCTTTCTACCGACGAGATATACGGCGTTATCCTTAACACCGTTACCAACGCCGAAGCCGTTAGACAAAGCGATATGGCAGGGTATGAGCTAAGCGAGGAGAACGAGCATATTTATCAGCTTATTGCTGAGGGTAACCCCGTTGCCCTAACTGATGAAAAC
Source organism: Eubacteriales bacterium (assembly GCA_045592105.1). Taxonomy (GTDB): domain Bacteria; phylum Bacillota; class Clostridia; order Oscillospirales; family CAG-382; genus SIG636. The sequence continues at coordinate 47,016 of JAZNUB010000036.1, forward strand.
AGCCTTATCGGTGCTTTGGATAGCCTTTGCTTGGAAAGCGGCGATAACAGCAAGTTCCTGCTGGCGTTCACTAAGCTGAACACCAAGATGCGTTCAACGGCAACAGCCGTAGACGTTATGGCAGTTCAAAGCGAGGATACGCCTAAGCTTGAGATATTAGAGGTAAACGCTCCCACCTATCCTATGCCGGGTAGCGATATGACCGTTTACGTAACCGTTAGCAACAGCGGTATAGAAACCGCTACTGATGTGGTTGTAAACGCCTCCAATATAGGGAACGGCGCTGTGGCTACCTTGAACAAGCTGCTTCCCGGTTGCTCCGAAATCGTTGCGCTAACGGTGGCAGTACCCGAAAGCTTCAACAAAACCACAAAGCTTTGCATCGAGGCAGATTGCGGCAACGGCAACGCTCCCCAACAAACCTCCGTTGAGGTTAAATACGGCGCTCACTTTGTTCCCGTGGACGTTCCTGCGATGACAGCAGAGTTCAACAGCACCAACTGTTTAACGTACACAACTGTTAAAAATATAGGAAACGCTTGCGGCACGCCCACAATTACCTACCTAAACACTATCTTCGGCAGAGATGCGGAAGGGAAGGAATATACCTTTGCTTCTGATGTAAGCGTTATCCCCGGCGGCGAAACCACGGTTATGTATCTCTTGGAAAACACCTTGATGAACGAAGAAAAAACAGCGTATTTAACCGTGTCCTTGGGCGAAGAATATGACCAAAGCGTTCAATCGTTTATGCCTGCACTTGTAAATAACAGCATAAGCTCCAACGCTGACCAAGTTAGCGATATAGTGGAGGCTGTAAACGCATACGATAACGAAACCGTTACCTCCGGCGACAAAGCCGATATAGAAAAGCTTGTTGAGGACATCAACGCTTTGTTTAGCTCCAACGATTTGTCCGAGGAGGAAGAACAGCTTCTTAACGATGCAAAAGTGAAGGCAGAAGCTTTGCTTAACACAATCCGCAAGGCGGCAGAGGCTATCCAAACCGAAAGCATAGAAAAGGTAAAGGGTATAACTGCCGAGAACGCCGCATCCGAACATAAGGCGGACTTGGAAAAGGCAAAAGCAGACCTTGAAAACGCGCTTGATGCCTTTAGCGGCAATTACACCGCGGAAGAAAAGGCAACCATCGAAAGCGATATTATGCGTATCAACAACGCGCTTGAGGTGATTGATAATGCTTCCGAAAACACGGGCGATAACAGTAAAACGCTCCTGTGGATGGCTTTGCTGTTTAGTAGCGGCGGAGCGGTTATCACGCTTAATACAAGGCGCAAAAGGGGCAAATCAAGCAGATAGCATTTGTACGTCCCCCCCCTCAAAAAACGCACTTTAAATAACAAATAAAACAAAAATCGAGCTTCATTTTCACTTTGAAGCTCGATTTTTTGTCGTGGCGATTGTGCAATAAAAGCTGGGCTAAGCGCGCTCATATTGTGGTTAATGTAATACTGTTTTTGTTATGTCAATCCATGAACGGAATTCTTCTGGCAAACCTTCTTGATCCTTAAATATTTCTGATGTGTATGTTTGTATCAGGTTGAATTTAGCATCTAATTCTTGTACTGTGTAGTAAACAGCATTATTGTGTGGATATCCAAACAAGGTAATACGGCAGGTGTAATCATCATCGGTATAGACCGCTATAATAAAACCTAACAACAGCGGCTGCGTTTCAATAATGCTACGTTGGATTTCATAGCGTTGCTTTTGTATCGGAATATTATACTTTCCTGTTTTTTTGCTAAAATAGAAAATTGCAATAACGGTTGCAATTTCTATTACACCCATAATCGCTAAGACTATCCAATCAATTTTACTGAATTCGTGCAAGCTTCTTTCTCCTGTTAAAAATACCGTGATAAAGATATTGATGAACATTATAGCCAAACCGTAGCAAACATATATAAGCCCCTTTTTCTTGGCAGATTTTAAATCTTCCAATTTTTCTATCATACCTTCGGTTTGTTCGGTTGCTTCAAAAGACATATTTTTACGAATTATTGAAGCCAGCGACCAAGAATTTGCAATTCCCATTATGGTATGAGTTTTGCCGCCTTTTAATTGAATAATTAACGTATTAACTCCTGCTACGGCAAAAGTTACATCCGAAAGTTTGCAATCAATTTTACCAAACCAATGATATTTTGCTTTGATTGAATCTTCGTTAATATGTATGTAAGCACCATAATTCAATAACCACGATGGAATAGCAACCAAGCATGCTATAATGCCTAAAATTAACAAAGCAAGCGATTCGATAGTTGCTTCCGAATCAACGATGTTTAAGAATATGTACATCCCTATAAGAGTTAAACCGGATAGGAGCATAAGGAATAACCAAATATTGAATTTTTTGCGAAGAAATACGCCTTCCAAAAGAATCACCGCCTTTTGTTTATTATAGCATATTTCATTTCAAAAGTAAATCGCTTGTATAAATCCTTCGTTTTTACAAATAATAACACCGAAACTGTAAAAACAAGGAGAATAATATAAATGAAAGCAACAGGAATAGTTAGGCGTATAGACGACCTTGGGCGTGTGGTTATCCCGAAGGAAATCAGAAGAACTATGCGTATCCGCGAGGGCGAGCCGCTTGAGATATTTACGGACAAAGACGGGGAAGTGATATTTAAAAAGTATTCCCCTATAGGTGAGGTTGGCACCTTTACTAACCAATTTGCCGAAGCAATAAATAAAAGCAGCGGAATCCCCGTTGCTATATGCGATAACGACACGGTAGTGGCGGTTGCGGGCGTGCCGAAGAAGGACCTTTTGGAAAAGCCTATATCCCAACCGCTTTACGAGGCTATGGGCAAGCGGCAAAGCTACAGCGCGACGGGTGAAGACGGCGCAGGGCTTGAGATAACGGAAAACGGTCTTGGTGTTGTGTCTTATATGACGCCTATCGTGGCAGAGGGCAACGTTATCGGTGCTGTAATGTCCTTGCAGAAGCAAAAGGGCGTAAGCCCCGACGATGCAGAGAAGAAGCTTATATCCACGGGGGCTATGTTCCTTTCCACCCAAATGGAAGTATAGAAAATAAAATGGTGGCTGTAAAAAACGCTTTTTTACAGCCACTCTTTAAATTTATTCCGCTTCTTCGGGATAAAGCTCTGCCACTTTAACTGCCATAGCACATTCTATGCGCTTTTTAAAAAGCTCGCATCCGTATTCGTAAGTACCCTTGATATCGCCCGTTGCGTGGTAGGCGTTGGCGGCGCAACCGCCGGAGCAGTAAAGCTTTGCCCAGCAGTTTTCGCACTCAGGCCTTGTGTATGCGTTGCAGGTAGCAAATTTATCGCGCAGCTCGGTGTTGGTAACACCGTCCCAAATAGTGCCCATACTGTAAGCCTCGTCACCAACAAACTGATGACAGGGGAACAGCTCACCCCAAGGGGTAACCGCAAGATACTCCGTACCGCTGCCACAGCCCGCAACGCGCTTATAGATGCACGGCCCACCCGTTAGGTTTATCATATAGTGATAGAAGGTAAAGCCGTTGCCTTGCTTGTTGCGCTTTATCATCTCGTCCGCCAACAGCTCGTACTGGCGGAAAAGCGTTGCCTTGTCTTCCTCGGTAAGCACCAACGGGTCGTCAGGTGCGGTAACAACAGGCTCCATACTAAGCTTGGTAAAGCCAAGGTCCGCCATGTGCAGGATATCTGTTAAGAAATCGGTGTTGTTGTGCGTGTACGTGCCACGCACATAGTATTCCTTATCGCCGCGCTTTTCTACAAACCGCTGAAAGCGCGGAACGATATTGTCATAGCTGCCTTTGCCTGCGTAGTCCTTACGGAAACGGTCATGCACTTCCTTGCGCCCGTCAAGGCTTAAAACAACGTTGTGCATTTCCTTGTTGCAGAAATCCGTAACCTCGTCGTCAAGCAAAACGCCGTTTGTGGTAAGCGTAAAGCGTATGTTTTTTCCGTGCGCCTTCTCTATCTCGCGCCCGTAGGCAACAAGCGCCTTAACCACGTCCCAATTCATAAGCGGCTCGCCGCCGAAGAAATCCACGTCCAAATTAACGTGGCTGCCGCTGTTTTCAATCAGAAAATCCAAAGCGCGCTTGCCTGTTTCAAGGCTCATAATAGCGCGCTCGCCCTTGTATTTGCCTTGCCCCGCAAAGCAATACGAGCAGTTAAGGTTGCAAGTGTGTGCAACATGTAAGCACAAAGCCTTGATGAAAAAGTTGTTTCTGCGGTAGTTCTTTGCTATATCCGCAAACGCATCGTTTGTAAACAGCTTGCCCCTTGCCTTAAGCTCCTCTATGTCCTTAAAGCAGTCCTCAATAGCTTCTGCGGTAACGGTGGGGTCTTGGCTGTATTTCTCAAGCATTGCTGCCGTTATCTCGCCCTTGTCTGCGGTTTCATACATATTGATTACGTCAAACGTGACCTCGTCCACCAAATGCACCGAGCCGCTGAAAACGTCCAGCACTATGTTATATCCGTTTTGTTTAAAAGAATGTATCATACCCAACACTCCGTAAAAAAGGGGACTGTGCTTAACAGCCCCCTTTTTATCGTTTAATAATTATTTGCCCTGCTTTTCGCAATTCTGGTTAGCAACGCCGCAAGAGGTTTTGCAAGCGGATTGGCAAGAGGTCTGACATTCACCACAGCCGCCGTTCTTTACGGACTTGTTAAGATCGCGAGTTTCAACAGTAACTATCTTTTTCATTGCACAATTACTCCTTTATTAATCTGTATCTTCCTTTTAAGTATACAACAAACGCCGCGCCGTGTCAATACTTTTTAGCAAAGAACCTTTATGTATTGGGGCAAAAGGCGGCTATCGCTTTCAAGTGGAACGGTGATTTCCGTAAAGCTTTTTGGTATTATTTCGCCGGGGATAAGCACGGGTATACCGGGCGGGTACGCCCAAACGTATTCCGCGGCGGTTTTTCCAACACATTCCGCAACGGGCATAAGCATCGACGGTGCATCTAACGCCTGCTCTATCCCACAAACGGTTTCGGGCAGCTTGAACGGCGGCGCAAACGCGCTTTCTACGGGTGGAAGCAGGGCATCCGCTTCCTTTAAAGCGTTTGCAAGGAGTTGCATACCCTCTGCGCTGTCCCCCGCGCCCGTCATTGCTATAAGGTGGCTATCCGTTGCAAGCTCCACCTCTATGCCGCGGCTACGCAAAAACGCGCAAAGAGCAGTTCCGTTTACGCCTGTGAATACAAGCTTTGAACGCTCGTAAGCAAACACGTTTTCATCGCGCAAGGCAAGCTTTATATTCTTTAGCCCTTTGATATCGTTTTCAAACGCGTCAAGGTGCTTTGCCCAACACTCAAACAAAGCTGGGTTCTTTGAGGCTTGCACGGCGTGCTCTGCCGAGCGCATAAGTATGTATGAGGGGCTGCTGCTTTCAAAAATTCGTAGCTTATGCTCAAGCCTTGAGATATCCACGCTTTCGCTTGCAACGTGCAGTATTGCCGTTTGGGTAAGCGCAGGCAAGGTTTTGTGCAAGCTTTGCACGGCTATGTCCGCACCTGCCGCAACTGCGCCGCCTGTAAAGTGGGGCGATAGGTCAAGATGCGCGCCGTGCGCTTCGTCCACAAAAAGGGAAACGCCGCGTTCGTGGCAAATATCGGCTATCTGATTTATATCGGACAAAACGCCCTCAAAGGTGGGGCTTACCGCGATAACAAGCCTTATGCCTTTGTCTGCATCCAAAGCCGCTTCAACCGCGTCGGGCGATAGCGAGCCGTAAACGCCAACGCTTTCTATATAGTTGGGCGTGATAAACACGGGGTTAAGGCCGCCTACCTCCAAAGCGTGAAACACGCTGCGGTGGCAGTTGCGCGCACAAAGCACCTTGTCCCCACGTTTAGCAAGCGTGGTGATACCTGCAAGTATGCCGCAGGTACTGCCGTTTACCAAAAAGTACGAGTGCTTTGCGCCCCAAAGCCTTGCCGCTTCTTCCATAGCTTTTTTTATAACGCCGGTGGGGTTGTGCAAATTGTCCGCCCCTTCTATCTCCGTAATATCCTGCTCCAGCGGAAGGGTAGGGAACAGCGATTTGTTGCGCTTGTGCCCCGGCATGTGGAACGGATAGCTGTTTACGCTTTCCAAAAAGCTTTTAATGTGTTGCATATAAACACCTCAAAAATCACCCCAAGAAGCCGTTTGGCTTCTTGGGGACCCCGACAACAAAACGGTGCTGCCTTAAAGGACAGCACCGTTTAACTGCTTTAATTATTCAGCGCTTTCTGCTGTTTCTGCACCGATGGATGCTTCTTCAACTATCTCAAAACCTTCGCCAAGCTCTTCTGCGGGGAGAAGTGCGCGCTTAGAAAGGCTTATTCTTCTCTTTTCTTCGTCGATAGCGATGATCTTAACCTCAACCTCGTCACCAACGGCAACAACGGAAGCGGGAGAAGAAACGGGCTTAGCTGCAAGCTGGGTGTTGTGGATAAGACCGTCAACACCGGGGATGATTTCAGCAAACGCACCGAAGGGCATAAGGCTAACAACCTTAACCTTAACATCGTCGCCTTCCTTGTAGTTAGCAACGAAGATGTTCCAAGGATTGTTCTCCTCGGTCTTGTAGCCAAGGGAGATGCGCTTCTTTTCGGGGTTTATAGCCTTGATGTAAACGTCGATCTTGTCGCCAACCTTAAGCAGCTCTGCGGGGGGCTTAAGCCTGCCCCAAGAAAGCTCGGTTATGTGAGCCATACCGTCAACGGGGCCAAGGTTGATAAATGCGCCGTAGGAAGTGAGGGAACGAACGGTGCCCGTAAACTTCTGGCCAACCTCTGCGGTAGCGAAGAAATCTTCAACTGCCTTCTTGCGTTCGCTTCTTTCTGCAAGCTTGATAGAGCCAACAGCACGCTTACGCTGGTCATTAATCTCGATAACCTTAAAGGAAACCTTCTTGCCCTTGAGGGGATCAAGCGGCTCGTCCTTGGGGATACCGGTTTGAGAAGCGGGAACGAATACTCTAACGTTGTTGCTGGAGATTACAACGCCGCCCTTAACGATTTCCTTAACAACGCCCTGAAGGATAGCGTGTTCGCTTTCAGCCTCAACGATGCTGCTCCAATTCTTTGAAGAATCAAGGCGCTTCTTGGAAAGCATAACGGTGCCTTCTGCATCGTTAAACTTGATGGGAACTACTTCGATCTGGTCGCCAACCTTGAACATATCGCTAAGGTTCAAACCGCCCTCGTCGGTAATTTCGTCATACGGAAGAATGCCGGTATGCTTCGTTCCGAGATCAACGTGAATTTCGGCGGGAGTTACGGCTGAAATAACACCGCATACCCTTTCTCCTGTATGTAAAGTTTTGAAGCTTTGATCAAGCATTTCCTGGAAAGAAAGCTCGTTCATTTCTTCAGCGCTGTTTTGAATGATGTCTGCCATGTGTTCTATTACCTCCTGAATTATACTGGACGGGGTCGATGCCCCGGCAGTTATTGCAATGTTATTTAGTGCGGGAACGTTTATGCCCGCTAACGCCGCATCAAGCTCCGCGGCGGTTTCTATATGCACAGCCGTGCTGTTTACAGCGGCTGTTTGTGCAAGCTTGCGGGTGTTAGAGCTGTTTTTGCCGCCCACAACCAGCACAAGGTCACAATCTATTGATAGCCTTGCGGCTTCTTTTTGCCGTTTTTCAGTAACACTACATATTGTATCAAAAATTTTTGCGTTTGTATATAGTTTTTTTAAAAAAAATTGACTATTTTTCCATTCCGCAAGGGAAAAAGTTGTTTGAGATACCAAAACAGGAGCTTTTTCGGCAAAAAACGCTTTCTTGCCATCGTCAAGCGTTTCGAAAAACGCCTCAAGAGCCGCCGCAGAAGGGAAAACGTAGGTGTCCCCATGCGCGTAGGAGCGTATCCCAAGCACCTCGGGATGCTTTTCGTCCCCCATTATAAAAAGCGCTTCACCGTTTTGGGTGTGCCTGTGCGCAGTTTCGTGTATCTTCTTAACGAAGGGGCAGGTTGCATCCAGCACCGAAAGCTTTGCGTTTATAAGCGCCGCCTCGTCCTCCTTGGGGATGCCGTGCGTGCGGATTATAACGCGCGTTCCCTCCGGCATATTAAGCGCATCCTCCATCTCCGTAGCGTAAACACCCTTGCTTTCCAAATGCTTTATGTAGTTTTTGTTGTGTATAAGCTCGCCTATCGTGTATACGGGGCGTTGCTTTTCCGCCTCCGCCTCGATAAGCTGTGCCGCGCGTGCAACGCCAAAGCAAAAGCCCGCGCTCTCCGCAACTTTAATGCTTGTCATTATCTATTATCTCACACACCTTGCCGAATATATAGCGCGATTGCTCCGCACGGTCACCCATATCCTTGTACTCCTCCGGATATATGGGCTTGCCTATAACCACGCGACAGCGTGAAAACAAACGCGGCTTATAGCTGTTGTAGATAAGCGCAACGGGCAGCACGGGCGCCTTTGTAAGCGCGCATACCATCGCTATCCCATCCTGCGTTTGCTCAGGCTTTGCCTGTTCCCTTACCCTTGTGCCTTGCGGGAATATCGCAACGTTTACACCCGCCTTAACCGTGTCAACACATTGGCGGATAGAGCCAAGGTCCGCCTTGGAACGGTTTACGTATATAACCTTTGCCAAATTCAAAAGGCCGCGCAGCAAGGGGTTCTTCTTAAACTCGCTTTTACACATAAAGCGTATTGCACCGGGCAAGCAGCACGCAACGCAAAACGCATCCCTTAACGCCACGTGGTTTGCACATACAATATACGCAGTGTTCGGTATGTTCTCTTTATTCTCTACCTTATATCTGAAAAAAAGCTTTAAAAACGGTCGTAAAACTTCCCTAACTATCAAAAAACTCGTCATTTATTCAATACTCCGTCTATAATCTCGCAGGCGGCTTTGAAGGTACCCAAAGCATCCAGCTCGCTGTTGTCAAGAAAAATTGCATCCTCTGCAGGTACGGCGGGTGCTATTTTCCTGCTGCTGTCGTTATCATCGCGCCTTTGCATATCCGCAAGCACTTCCTCGTAGCTTATCTCCTGCTTCTCCTTAAGCTCAAGATAACGGCGGTATGCGCGATTTTCCATCCCTGCGGTAAGAAACAGCTTAACGTCGGCATTAGGCAATATAACCGTGCCGATATCGCGCCCGTCCATAACCGTGCTGTTTTGCCTTGCTATGCTCCTTTGCAGCTCTAACAAAAACGCCCTAACCTCAGGTATCTTCGAAACGTCGGAGGCGTACATAGAGGATTTTGGGGTGCGAATCTCATCCCCAACGGGCACACCGTCAAGAAGCACAACCCCGCGCCCGTCTACTAAACGCATGGTTATATCTATTTCGGGCAGGGAAGCGATAATCCCCTCCCTGTCATCAGAGGCAAGACCTTTTCTTTGTATATACAAGCCAACCGTGCGATAAAGCGCGCCGGTATCTATGTAAATAAGCCCGTAATGCTTGGATAAGGCAGAAGCCAGCGTGCTTTTGCCGGAGCCGGAGGGCCCGTCTATTGCTATGTTTATTATCCTTTCCATAGTTCAAAGCCTCCATATATCGCATAATAACACAACTATAATGTACTACAAAACCCTTGATTTTTCAAGAGAAAATATAAAAAAACTTGCTTGTTTTCAATTTGAACTAAAAATTTGCAAAAACTATTGCTTTTTTTAAGGTTTGGTGTTATGATATGTAAATGTATAATTCCAAACTTGGAGGTTTATGAAATTATGAGTTCCGTATATGACAAGAAGTCCATTAGGAACAAGATTATTGCACTGGTGCTTGTGTGCGCTCTTGTTCTTACAGGCGTAGTAATGGTGTTCTGGGGCTATTATAAGGACACTAATAAGATTTTTAGTGACGTTAAGCTGGCACAGGCAATAGCAAGCGCTATCACCGCCAGCAACAAGGGCGAAAACGCGGATAACTACAAAACGATTAACGCCATTGATATCGACCAAGAGATGCTTGATGAGATAACAGGCCTTATCGTTACCGTTAACGCTGTTGATACCCAAGGCAGCTATGCGCCCGTTATCATCCTTGCAAAAGCTGAATATACTGAATATTATATAAACAAGAACTATAAGCTTGATGACGAGGAAGAGTCCAAAGAGGAATCCAAAGAGGAATCTAAGGAAGAAAGCAAGGAAGAATCTAAGGAAGAATCTAAGGAAGAATCCAAAGAAGCCTCTGCTGATGCTTCCGTAGACACTTCCGCTGATGCTTCTGCTGATGCTTCCGCAGACACCTCTGATGATACCTATGCTAATGCTTCCGTAGATACCTCCGCTGACACCTCCGCTGATACCTCTGCTGACACAAGCAAGGAAGAAAGCAAGGAGGAAAGCAAGGAAGAATCCAAGGAAGCTTCTAAGGAAGAAAGCAAGGAAAGCTCTAAGGAAGAATCCAAAGAGGAAGAGGAAGAGGAAGAGGAAGAAGCTCCCACAGATTATTACTATGTAATCTACGATTTGAAGGATCTTTCCGACCTTAAGCTTTTCCGTAACCTTAAGCTTATTGATATAAGCGGCCTTAATACAAGAAGCCTTTATCAACAGATTCAGCAGTATTATTACTATTATTATATGTACGGCGGCAACACCGCAAGCTCCAACCCCTATATGGCAGCAGCCGCAACGTTTACTGATCCTACCATTACTGATAGAGACGATCTTACGGATCTTTCCGTTTTCTCTGACCTTTCCAAGCTTGAGTATTTGTGCCTTGGTTATTCCGGCCTTTCCAATCTTGACGGTATAGAGAAGGCAACCAACCTTAAATTTGCAGAGCTTTCCAACTGTAAGCTTACCGATGTTAGCAAGCTTGAAAGCCTTTCCGGCATAACAAGCCTTAACCTTTCCGGCAACAAGCTTGAAAGCCTTAACGGTATTTCCGCTAACAAGGATATGGAGCTTTTGTATGTAAACAGCTGTAACCTCACCAGCCTTGAAGGTCTTAAGGGGCTTTCCAAGCTTGAGGGTATTGACGTTGGCGGCAACCCGCTTAAGAACCTTAACGGTATTGAGGATAGCAAGAACACGCTTAAGAACCTTTATGCAACCAACTGTGTTGATAGCTCTATCGAGATAACAGAAGACGAGTCTATGGACGAAGAAGCTGCTGAAGCAGAGCATAAGAAGCAGAGAACGCTTGTTGATGCTTCCGCGCTTGAGGGCTTCACCAAGCTTGAAACTGTGGACCTTTCCTCTAATATGCTTACGGGGATAGATTTCCTTGCAAGCCTTGAAAGCCTTACGAGCGTAACTCTTACGGGTAACGAGATAGCATCCGTTCCTGCATCTCTCAAGAAGCTTACCAAGCTTACAAGCTTCTCTGCGGCAAACAATAAGATAACCGCAATAGCAGGCTTGAAGGAAGCTACCGCGCTTACCACCTTAACGCTTGACGATAACAAGCTTACCTCTCTTGACGGTGTTGGCAAGCTTACCAAGCTTACCTCTCTTTCCGCAAGCAGCAACGAGATAGCAGACCTTGGCGACCTTGGCGGTGCTACCGCGCTTACCACCCTCACTCTTAACGAAAACAAGATTAGTGACGTTAAGCAGATAGCAAGCCTTACAAAGCTTACAAGCATCAACCTTTCCAAGAACGAAATCAGCGATATCAGCACTCTTGGTGAGGAGCTTAAGGCTGTTACCAGTCTTAACCTCTCCGGTAACGATAAGCTAACCTTTCTTGCAGGTATAGACAAGGCGTTTGATAAGGCAAAGCTTACCTCCATCAATCTTTCCCTCTTTGATAAGGACGATAAGGAAACCGAGAACAAGAACATCAAGGATTGGGAGCCTGTGTTTATCTATACAAAGGCAACCGTTTCCGGTATGCCCGAGGCTGTTAAGAAAGAATTTGATGAGATAAAGAAGGAAGAAAGCTCCTCTAAGGCTGATAGCAGCTCCAAGGGCGACAGCAGCTCTAAGGCTGACAGCTCTGCTGACACAAGTGTGGACGCTTCCGTGGATGCTTCTGCAGACACCTCTGTTGAAGCAAGTGCAGAATCTGCCGAGTAAGATTATTTTATAAACTAACTTGCCGGCGCATAATCGCCGGCAAGTTCTTTAAGTTAGGAGATTTATAAATGGAAAACAGAAAACTTAAATGCGGTATTATCGGTGCAACCGGTATGGTTGGCCAAAGATTTATAACCCTGTTGGCAAACCACCCTTATTTTGAGATAGCAGTGCTTGCCGCAAGCGCATCCAGCGCAGGCAAAACCTACGAGGAGGCTGTTGGCAGCCGTTGGAAGCTTGCTGCAGCTATGCCCGAATGTGTTAAAAAAATGGTTGTTATGGACGCGGCTGAGGTAGAAAAGGTTAGCGCGCTTGTTGATTTCGTTTTCTGCGCCGTAAATATGGATAAGGACGAGATACTTAAGCTTGAGGATGCATACGCTAAGGCAGAAACTCCCGTTGTTTCCAACAACTCTGCTAACCGTTGGACAAGTGACGTGCCTATGGTAATTCCTGAAATCAACCCCGAGCATCTTGGCGTTATCGAACAGCAGAAGAAGCGTTTAGGTACCAAGCGTGGCTTTATAGCCGTTAAGCCCAACTGCTCTATCCAAAGCTTTGTTCCCGCGCTTACTCCTCTTTTGAACTTCGGCGTAACCAAGGCTGTTGTAACCACCTTCCAGGCGGTATCCGGCGCAGGCAAAACGCTTGCTGATTGGCCCGGTATCCACGATAACGTTATCCCCTATATCGGTGGGGAAGAGGAAAAAACGGAAAGAGAGCCGCTTAAAATTTGGGGCGACCTTACCGATAACGGCATAAAGACCGCAGAAAATCCGCTTATCACCGCACAGTGCATACGCGTTCCCGTTTCCGATGGCCACCTTGCCGCAGTTTCCATCGCTTTCAACCGCATCAAGCCCTCTAAGGAGGAGATAATTGATATATGGCGTAACTTCAAGGGCGAGCCGCAGGCTTTGCAGCTTCCCAACGCGCCCAAGCAGTTCATCACCTATTTTGATGACGTTGATCGACCGCAAACAGGCGTTGACCGTACTATTGAAAACGGTATGGGCATCTCCGTTGGTAGATTGCGTGAGGACAATATATTTGATTATAAGTTCGTTTGCCTTTCTCACAACACCCTTCGCGGTGCGGCAGGCGGCGCCGTTCTGATAGCAGAAATGCTTTACAGAAAGGGCTATATCCAAGCAAAGTAATAATTCAATCGGGGCTGTCTCAAATTGAAATTTTGAGATAAAACCATATACAAAAGCAACAAAAAAATCAAGGGCAGCCAAATAATGCCCTTGATTTTTTTGTTAAGGTTGCACATAGCGTTCACAATTTGTTAATGCTATGAGACAGCCC
>JAZNUB010000037.1:0-13855 GCA_045592105.1 Eubacteriales bacterium
ACATTCCCCGATGGCTCAATGATTGAAGTTGGATATCACTACTTTGATGAAACAGGCAAGCTGGTATATTGATTCTTTAAGTTATCTCCTCTCCAGAGGAGATAACTGCTGCGCAAAATCAAAGCCTCCACGCGGCGCGCATTGGGCAACACATAGAATGTGGCTAATATTGATTAAAGACAGTTTAAAGAAGGTGTGTGTGTGACACCAAAGTGTAATTTAGTAAGTATTGTTGTACCTGTATATGGCACAGAAGCATATCTTCCTGCTTGTATAGATTCGATATTAAAACAAACATATAAAAATATTCAGATAATCCTTGTTGATGATCAGTCTCCAGATAAATGTCCGCAGATATGCGATGGTTACGCTAAAAAAGATTCACGCGTTACTGTTATCCATCAGAAAAACACAGGTGTTTCAGGTGCCAGAAATGCAGGTCTTGCGCATGCGGATGGAGATTACGTTATGTTTGTTGATAGCGATGACGAGTTGAATCCAAACGCAGTAGAAATTTTAATGTATGATGCAAAAGAATACAATGCTGATATTGTGTGGGCACTTAAAAACTTTGTTGATAAAAACGGTAATGTTGCAAACGGCTACACAGAAGGGGCATATACAGTCTATAGCGGGGATCAGCCGTTGCTTCTCTCTTTAAACGGAGAGCCAAATACCAATGCGGTATGGTCCAAACTTTTTAAAAGAGCCTTTATTGAGGGGATTTTTTTTGAAGAGGGAAAGAATATCAACGAAGACAGTTTCTTCATGTTTCAATGCTATTTGAAAAAGCCTGCGTTAGTCCGTCATAATATTACAGTATATCAGTATAACACTCGGCAGGATTCTTGTTCCAGACAGGACTTTTCGGAAAAATATTTTTCAATGCTATATTTTTGCAATCGCAAGAAAGAAATGGTTGAAAGATGCTATCCTCAATATATTGAACTGGCTTATAATATGGAGGTTCGTACGCATTTGCAATTCTTGGACGTACTGTGCCGCACTGATGATAAAAAATACAAAGATATCTACAAGGCGAGCGTTGAAAAAGTACGAAAATTGTATTCTTATCACAAACCAATCAACAGTCACCATAAAAAATTAGCTTGGATAGTAGCTCACGGATTGTATCCACTTTATAAAAAGGCAATTCGGTTTAAATATTATAGGTAAGATAGAAAAGAGAAATAATTTGAATAATAGTGTTTTTAAGAACGCAAGTTGGATTATAGGCTGCAAGATTATTCAATCCCTTCTCAATCTTGTGATTGGATTAATCACAGCGCGGTATTTAGGGCCTTCCAACTATGGTGTTATTAGTTATGTTGCTTCGGTGGTGGCATTTGCTATGCCGATTATGCAACTTGGACTTCGGCAAACCTTAGTCAAGGAATTTGTCCGTTCTCCGGAACGTGAAGGTGTGATGTTGGGCACATCTCTTATGCTTAATATCATTTCTGCTGTTTTTTGCATGGCGGGTTCCATTTCTTTCGTTATGTTTGTAAACGCGGGCGAAACTGAAACCATCCTTGTTTGTGCGTTGTATAGTCTAACCTTGCTCTTCAATGCAACGGAAATGACACAATATTGGTTTCAGTCGAAGTTGCTTTCCAAATATCCGTCTATTGCCGCCCTCGTTGCGTATATTGTTGTAGCACTATACAAGATATATTTGCTTGTTACGGGAAAGAGCGTTGTTTGGTTTGCTTTTTCTAACGTTATCGACTATTTTCTGGTTTCTGTAATTCTGATTGTTATTTACAAAAAAGTTGGCGGACAGCGCTTGCTTGTAGATTGGCACGTAGGAAAAGATTTGCTTTCAGCAAGTAAATACTATATTATTCCAAGTCTGATGGTCGTTATTTTTCAGAATACAGACCGTATTATGATCAAGCTAATGATCGGAGAGGCTGAAACCGGTTTTTACTCGGCGGCAATCACCTGCATTGGGATTAGTGCATTCGTCTTTTCAGCGATTATAGATTCCGCTCGTCCCGTCATTTTAGAGGAAAAAGAACGCGATCCGGTGTTGTATGAAAAAAGAGTTGTACAACTATACAGCATAATCACCTGCGTATCCCTTGCACAAAGCGTGGGGATGACGGTGCTTGCCAAGCCGCTTGTATTTTTGCTGTACGGAGCAGAATATTCCAAGACCGCCAGTATTCTTGCGGTAGCTGTCTGGTACAATACCTTTGGTCATTACGGGTCTGTGCGCAATATATGGATTCTCGCAGAGGGCAAGCAAAAATATCTTACCGGTATTAATGTGGCAGGCGCGTTGGCTAATGTTGCACTGAATTTTGTTTTGATTCCAATATGTGGTGCTATTGGGGCAGCAATCGCTTCTGTGATCACTCAATTCTTTACGAATGTTATTATTGGATTTATCTTTAAGCCGATACGAAGGAATAATTACTTAATGATAAAAGGCTTAAATCCGCGTGTTTTGTTTGAGCTTGTAAACACTGTGATAAAACGTCGTTGATTTTTGAAAAAGGTTAAAGAGCAATCAATTTTAAAGCCTATACTCAGCATAGGTGCAATTGCAAATGGTATTAACAAGGTGTGGTATAAGTTTCCGAGAATTAGAAAGCGGCAGTATATTAAATCATAAGGGAGAAACGGTGGCACAGATATGTCTGATATGATAAATAAAGGAAAAACAAAAAGGCTGTTGCACTTAGACATATTGCGAGTGCTTGCAATTTTTCTTGTTATTTTCAACCACACGGGTGGATATGGATATACGCTGTTTGCCAAAAAGCTGGATTCGTTTATGTGTTTTCCCTATATGGCATTTTCGGTTTTTAGCAAGATAGCTGTTCCGATATTCTTTATGATTTCGGGTGCGTTGTTACTACCGAGACAGGAATCCTTTAAGCAACTTTTCTGCAAAAGAATTCTACGCATGTTAGTTGTTTTGGTTTTGATTTCTGTTCCGTACTATTATTGGTTGCACATAGAAGAAGGAATTGGGATTTCAAGCTTTTTAACTTATATTTATGGGAATAGCGCCTCCACTTCATTGTGGTATTTATATAGCCATATCGGGCTTTTATTATTACTGCCGTTTTTGAGAAGTATGGTCAAAAATATGCAGGAAAAGGATTTTATTTATCTTATTATAGGCCATATTGTATTAGTTGGAGTTTTACCTTGCTTGCAATATTGCCTTTGGGGCAGAAGTGTAACAATTAATCCGTCTTTTTCTTCTGCTGTGTTTGTAACTCAAAATATATTTTTTGCACTTGTTGGGTATTACCTTGAACATATTTTCAATAAAAAGGATTACACCAAGAAAAAAGCTTTAATTAGCGTAATATTAAGTGCTTTTTCCATCGTTGTTACGTGTCTTATTACATATTATCAAATGATAGTGGAAACTGAGTGCAGTGTGGAGCAATTAGAGTCGTTTTTTAATTGCTTTATATGTATTCCTGCGATAACCGTTTATCTTTTGATAAAATTTTCAAGCATTAAGATAAAGGGAGAAAAAATTCAAAAAGCGGTATCTATTTTTGGAGCATCAGTTTTTGGTGTGTACTTGATTGAAAAAATTCTGCGCGCGCTTACAAGTTCTGTATATACTTTATTAGCTCCAACTATTGGCTCGTTTATAGCGAGCTTGATATGGCGCTTAACAGCTTTCTGCCTTTCGTTTTTAATAGTAATTCCGCTTAAACATATCCCGATTATAAAAAAACTTGTCAATATGTTTATATAAAGTATATTAAATTATTGTGCGCTCAAAAGCATTGATTGCAGAAATATTTTAATTTATATGGATAAAAACACTATTCTATTATCAAATAAACATTTAGCTATTATCACCGCAGGTTCAACCTATTTGGACATTGATGCATACGGGTGTATGGTTGCGATGGCGGAGCTTTTGAACTTAAAAGGGGAGAGGGCTGTTGCGTATTCGAAGGCACCATGCAATTACAGCGTTTGCGACTTTCTTATTAAGGAAGGGCAAGTAGCGCGGGAATTACCTGAAGGTGCAACGGAAGAGGATGCTCGGTATATTATCGTAGATGTTTCAGATCCGGACTTTTTAAAGGACTGCGTGCCGTTAGATAAGATTGATGCGATATACGACCACCATGTGGGCTTTGAAGCATATTGGACAAGCCGTATAGGTGAAGGTGCACATATCGAATTTATTGGCGCGGCGGCTACGCTTATTTACCGAGAATGGCAAAAGGCGGGATTGGAAGAACAAATGTCTCGTTCTACGGCTTTGCTTCTTATTGCGGCAATCCTCGACAACACGCTTGATTTGACCTCCTCTAATACTACGGAGGAGGATAGGGAGGTTTTTCGCGCGTTGTGCGCGTATGCTAAAGTGGGCGAGGAGTTTCGCGCTTTGTATTTCTCCGAGGTTCAAAAAAGCGTGGAAGCCGATCTGAAAAACGCACTTTTCGGAGATATTAAGACCGTTCGAAACAACGCGGTTTTACCGCCGAGGGTGGCACAAATTTGCGCTTGGAACGCTGAAAGTATACTTGCTAAGCTTCCTGAAATACGCGGCTGGTTTGCTTCTGAAAACGATGCTTGGATGATAAACGTTATCGGCCTTGAGCAAAAATGCAGCTACTTTATATGTGATAGCGAAGAGCATCAAATGAGAATTGGGGGCGTTTTCGGCATCTGTTTTGAAAACGGAATTGCAAAAACGCAAGCACCCTATCTGCGAAAGCAAATTATCAAAAGAACTTTAAATGCAATTTAACGGTTGAGGATAGATTGTCCTTAAAACTGTCCAATTAACGGAGGTAACACAATGGTAGAATTAGGATTTATTCACGGCAGATTTCAGCTGTTTCACAACGATCACTTGAACTATGCGTTGTTGGCAAAAGAGCAATGTAAAAAGCTGATTGTGGGCATTACGTCTCCTGAAAACGCCACTCTCATTCGTGAAGAGGTAGATCCTCATAGAAGCGAAGCAGCTTCTAACCCGTTTACATATTACGAAAGATATGAAATGGTAAAGTGCGCTTTGCTTGAGGCAGGTGTTAAGAGAGAGGATTTTGAGATAGTTCCTTACCCTATTGAACGTCCTGAGATTCTTTATAACTACGTTCCGCTTTCTGCAACGTCCTTTTTCACCATTTACGATAAATGGGGCTATGAAAAGCTTGAAAGGCTTAGCACCCTTGGTTACGGAACTATCGTGCTGTTTGATGACAGGGAAAAGAAAATGTGCAGTACCGAGATCAGAGAGAAGATCTATGCGGGAACCGAATGGAAGGATATGGTTCCAAACGCCGTGTATGAGTATATCGTTAAAAACGGTCTTACCGAAAAAGTAATTAAATTATTGCAGAAATAAATATCAAAAGACAGAGAGGAAACAAAATATGTTTGATGTAAAAACCATCCCCGCTGCCGAAAGAGAAAGAATAACCAAAACTTTGCTTAAATGGGGCATTTCAACAGACCAAGAAACAGGGAAGATTGATTACATAGAGGGAACAACAATTCCCGAAGTGAAGTGTGAGTCCATCCATCTTATAAGACACGCCGAAACCGAAGCGGTTGCAAAGCATGAGTTTATGAGCGATACCTCCAACAACTGTGGCTTTACCGAGAACGGCATTGAGATTACGAAAAAGCAAGCGGAAGAGCTTGATCAATACAACTTTGATATTGCGCTATACGGTCCGATTGCAAGAGTTGTGAATACCAAAAAGATAATTATGTCAAGACCGCAAAAGTTTGAGGCGGTTCGTGTTCAATACCTTCATGGGATAGATAACACCGGTTGGGAATACAAGTCCTTTGAAGAGCTTGTAAACACCGATATATTTATCGCGCGTGAGCTTGAAAACAATATGTTTGCAAGAACTCCTGAGGGTACGTCTTGGGGTACGGTAATTGCCAATTGCTCTGACGTTATTGATTATATCAACGAGTATTGCGTTGGTAAAAAGGTGCTTCTTCTTAGCCAGGGAAGCGTACTTCGCGCTATGCAGATTTTGCTTAGAAAGAGAGCGCATCCGTGGGACGATTTTACCGTTGAAGGGATGTATCACGTAGGGGACGATACCAATAAAAAGAAAAACTATGGTATTATAGATAGAGTTTATTAATTGAGGATTTATCTGTAGCGCTTATCAGGCGATTTTTAAGCGTTGCTAAAGGATAAAAAATCGGAGGAAAAATGTCGCAAGAGAATAAATTTGAACCCGCAGAGATTAATAACGAGGAAAACGAAGCAACCATAAAAGACGATAATCAAGAGAATCAGCACCACCATCATTCGGAGCATCACCATTCTCATTCTCACCATCGTTCGCATCACGGGAAAAAGCATCGCTCCTCTCGCAGTAAAAAGAGCAGTAATAACAATAAAAAATCCGTGATTGATAAAATACAGGCATGGATCGATAAAAAGATTAGCCGTAAAGCGATGGCACTATTTTGCTTGCTGTTGCTTTTAACGACAACGGTATTAATAACCGTTATTTACGTTGTTGAAACAACGCATAAAGACCTGCCGGACGATTATCATAGCAGTCTACCGTCAAATGAAAAAGAGCAGGATGATGGCTCTAACTCCACGCCTTCGGCGTCCTTAAGCATTCCATCGTATTGGAAAAATATGATAGAAGACAAAACCAATGCGGTAAAGGCGTTGCAAGCGGACGGCGGAAAAAACTGCGTTTCGTTTGTTTGGGCAAGCGATACGCATATTCCCGATAACAGCACTGCAAAAACTGACGATATTGGAAAATTGATGGCAAAGATGATGGATAACTGTGATATACCGTTTGCCGTGCTTACAGGGGATATAGGGACGAGAACCTCATTTGATACCGAGGTTGAATTGGAAAAATCTCAGGCAAAGATTCCTAAGCATCTTGCACCACTTTGGGGAACGGACAGACTTTTGCTTTCTTTGGGTAACCACGACGGTTGCTACGGCGATTCATCCTGCTATTATGCAAAGCAGTTTTCGCCTGAGAAAATGTGGGATTTATATTTTAGAAAGCAAGCGTTTGATGAACGCAGGGTGTTTTCTGAAGACGGAACGTATTTTTACATAGATAACGTTGCACAGAAAACAAGGTTTATCGTTTTAAATTCGCAGTTTGCAGGCGAGTATTCGGTTGATGATAATTCCATTGCCGTGAACAATAGATTTTCTACCTCTTGCTACGGTCAAGAACAGCTTGATTGGTTGGCGAACGTTGCTTTGGATATGCCCGCAGGCTACGGAGCGATTATTGCGTCGCATGTTCCGCCCAACGTTACCTATACGGTGGACAAGGTTCAGCTTATCGGCATTATTAACGCGTATTGCAAGAAAACAACGTATAGCGGAAGCTATACCGCAGGCGTTGACGGTTGGACAAATAACTCCGTAAACGTGGATTTCAGCGATGCAAAGGGCGAGATTATTGCAATGTTTACGGGGCACGTGCATCAAGATACTATCGACACCAAAACGTTAGCTTGCCCCCTTATAACGATAATATCGGCGGGAGCGCAGGTAAACGACGGTGAAATACCGGAGCGAACTTTTGGCACAGATTCCGAAACCTCTTTCGACGTTGTAACCATCAACAGAAAAACCAGAACAATATATTGTACGCGAGTAGGCTGGGGCGAAGACAGGACTGTTAAGTACTAATTGTAGTTAGCCCTAAAATCACGAAAGGAATACAGTTATGTCACTTTTTAAAAACAAAACTCTCCTTATCACAGGCGGAACGGGCTCTTTTGGCAATGCCGTGCTGAACCGTTTTCTTGCCACGGATATAGGCGAAATACGCATCTTCTCCCGCGATGAGAAAAAGCAGGACGATATGCGCCACGAATTTCAGGCAAAGATGCCGGGCGTGGCGGAGAAAATTAAGTTTTACATTGGCGATGTGCGCGATATTCAGTCGGTACGCAACGCTATGCACGGTGTTGATTATATATTCCACGCCGCGGCATTAAAACAGGTGCCGTCTTGCGAGTTTTTTCCGATAGAAGCCGTTAAAACCAACGTGCTGGGTACAGAGAACGTACTAACTGCCGCTATCGAGGCGGGGGTTAAAAATGTTGTGTGCCTATCTACGGACAAGGCGGCTTATCCCGTAAACGCTATGGGCACATCCAAGGCGATGATGGAAAAGGTTATCGTTGCAAAATCAAGAACGGTAGACCCTTCAAAAACAAAGATTTGCTGCACCCGTTACGGGAACGTAATGTGCTCACGCGGGTCCGTTATTCCGCTTTGGATAGACCAGATTCGAAGCGGCAACCCAATTACGATTACCGATGGGAATATGACTAGGTTTATTATGTCGCTTGACGAAGCTGTTGACCTTGTGCTGTTCGCCTTTGAACACGGGGAAAGCGGAGATATACTTGTGCAAAAAGCTCCTGCATGTACTATTCAAACTCAGGCGGAAGCTGTTTGTGAGCTTTTTGGCGGCGATAAGAACAATATCAAGGTTATAGGTATTCGCCACGGTGAAAAGATGTATGAAACCCTTCTCACCAACGAGGAATGTGCTAACGCTATTGATATGGGGGACTTTTACCGTGTGCCTTGCGATAAGCGTGGGCTTAATTACGATAAATATTTCAATAAGGGCGATACAGAGCGCAACACACTAACAGAGTTCAACTCCGGCAATACAAAGCTTCTGGATGTTGAGGAAACGAAAGCGAAGATTGCAAGCCTTAAATACATTCAGGACGAGCTTGCTAAGGGTGCGAAGTGATGAAAATACTTGTAACGGGTGCAAAGGGCTTTGTAGGTAAAAATCTTTGCGTGAACTTAGAAAATATCCGTAACGGAAAAGACAGAACTCGTCCGAATATCACGGTTGACGATATATTTGAGTACGATATCGACACAGCACCGGAGCTGCTTGACGAGTACTGTGCGAAGGCAGATTTTGTTTTTAATCTTGCAGGTGTAAACCGCCCGCAAAGCCCCGAAGAGTTTATGCAGGGGAATTTCGGGTTTGCAAGCACTTTGCTTGATACGCTAAAAAAACACGGCAACAAATGCCCCGTGATGCTTTCGTCCTCTATTCAAGCCACCTGTATCGGCCGCTATGACAGCGATTACGGCAGAAGCAAAAAAGCGGGCGAGGAGCTTGTTTTTGCCTACGGTGAAGAAACGGGCGCGAAGGTTCTTGTGTATCGCTTTCCCAACCTTTTCGGTAAGTGGTGCAAGCCTAACTATAACAGCGCGGTTGCAACCTTCTGCAACAACACCGCCAACGATTTGCCGATCACCGTAAGCGATAGAAGCGTGCAGTTAGAGCTACTGTACATTGACGATCTTGTAACGGAAATGCTTGATGCGCTGGAGGGGAAAGAGCACCGCTGTGAGTTCAACGGGATAGAAACCGTTTTGTGCGACAACGGTAAGTACTGTGCTGCACCGATCACTCATAAGGTAACGCTTGGCGAGATTGTGGATTTGCTTGATAAATTCAAGGCACAGTCAAAAACGCTGGTTATGCCGGAGATTCCGTATAACAGCTTCGCAAAGAAGCTTTATAGCACTTATCTTTCCTATCTGCCTAAAGAGAAAGTATCGTTCCCCCTAAAGATGAATGAAGATGCCCGTGGAAGCTTTACCGAGCTTCTTAAAACCGAGAGGTGCGGTCAGTTCAGCGTGAACATTTCAAAGCCTAGCATTACTAAGGGACAGCATTGGCACAACACCAAGTGGGAGTTTTTTATTGTTGTTAGCGGTAAGGGGCTTATCCAGCAACGCAAAATAGGAACGGACGAGGTGCTTAATTTTGAGGTTTCGGGCGATAAGATAGAGGCTGTGTATATGCTTCCGGGGTATACTCACAATATAATAAATCTCAGCGAAACGGAAAACCTTGTTACGGTTATGTGGGCAAACGAGCAGTTTGACCCCGGTCATCCCGATACGTTCTTTGAGGTGGTAGAATAATGGAATTTAACACGTCTTTTAAAAACAACGGTAAGCTTAAGCTGCTTATAATAGTTGGCACAAGGCCCGAGATAATACGCCTTTCTGCGGTAATAACCAAATGCCGCAAGTATTTTGACTGTATATTGGCACACACGGGGCAGAACTACGATTACAACTTAAACGGTGTGTTTTTTAAGGATTTAAAGCTTGAAGATCCTGAGGTGTATATGGATGCCGTTGGTGCCGACCTTGGCGAAACCGTGGGCAACATCATAGCCTATTCGTACAAGCTGATGAAGCAGATTCAGCCCGATGCGCTTTTGGTGCTTGGGGACACTAACTCCTGCCTTTCCGCAATATCCGCAAAGCGCTTGCATATCCCCATCTTTCATATGGAGGCGGGAAACCGTTGTAAGGACGAATGCTTACCTGAAGAAACGAACCGCAGGATAGTTGACATAATATCGGACGTAAACCTTGCGTATTCAGAGCACGCAAGAAGATATCTGCACGAATGTGGCTTGCCCAAGGAGCGCACGTTTGTAACCGGCTCGCCCATGGCGGAGGTGCTTAGCGCCAACCTTGAGGAAATAGAGAAAAGCGATATAATTAATAGGCTGGGGCTTGAAAGCAAAAAGTACATTTTGCTTTCCGCGCATAGAGAGGAAAACGTTGATACCGAGGCAAACTTTATAAGCCTTTTCAGCGCGATAAACGCGTTGGCTGAAAAATACGATATGCCCATCCTGTATTCCTGCCACCCAAGAAGCAAAAAGCGTTTAGAGGATAGCGGCTTTGCTTTGGATAAACGCGTTATATGCCACGAGCCTTTGGGATTTCACGATTACAACAATTTGCAGCTAAACGCTTTTGCCGTTGTTTCCGATAGCGGTACGCTTCCTGAGGAGGCAAGCTATTTTGCATCCATCGGCAAGCCGATTTGCGCCGTGTGTATCAGAACCTCTACCGAAAGGCCGGAGGCGCTTGATAAGGCGTGCTTTTTCCTTGCGGGGATAGATAAGGCTTCCTTGTTGCAGGCGGTAGAAACCGCGGCATTAATGGCGGCGGAGGGTGATAACGGTACGCCCGTGCCCGATTATATCGAAGAAACCGTTTCCACCAAGGTTGTTAAGATTGTTCAATCTTTCACAGGCGTGGTGGATAAAATGGTTTGGAGAAAGGGGTAAGTTTTGAAAATTGTTCAGATTAATACTTCTTGCGGAATCGGCAGTACTGGAAAAATTTGCGTATCCATCAGTGAATTGTTGACTCAAAAAGGAATAGAAAATTATATTTTGTTTTCAACTCAAACAAATGGATATTCACAGGGAATTTCGTGTTCAAATAAGAATTATATGAAAATGCAGGCGTTTAAATCGAGATTAATGGGGAATTATGGATTCAATTCCAAGTTTGCGACAAAAAAGATGATATCAGTGCTTGAGAAAATTCAGCCGAATATTGTTCATATACATAATATTCATGGACACGATTGTAATTTGGAAATGTTGCTTGATTACTTAAAAAAGAAAAAAATCAAGGTGTATTGGACATTCCACGATTGCTGGAATTTCACTGGTTACTGTACCTATTTCACGATGGAGAAATGTGATAAATGGAAGACGGAATGCGGCAATTGCGGATTAAAAAAAAGGTATAGTTGGTTATTTGATAAAAGTTCTTCTTTGCATCAAAAAAAGAAAAAGGCAGTAGAGGGACTTGATATGACTATTATCACACCGTCACAGTGGTTATCCGATTTGGTAAAGCAATCTTTTTTAAAAGATTTTCCTGTAAGGGTTATACGTAATGGTATCGATCTGAATATATTTAAACCTCGTGAAAACGATTATAGACAAAAAAACAATTTGGGGAAATACATCGTTCTTGGCGTTGCTCACGAATGGGAGACTCGGAAAGGTTTAGATGTTTTTGTTAAGTTATCCAATCGTTTGCCAGATGATTATAAAATCATATTAGTAGGGACTACTGCTGAAAATGACAGAATTCTTCCCTCGAATATCCACTCTATACATAAGACAAACAATCAACGTGAACTCGCGGAACTATATACGGTTGCGGATGTTTTTGTGAATCCCACACGTGAAGATAATTATCCGACTGTAAATATGGAGGCAATCGCTTGCGGAACTCCAGTAATAACATTTCGCGCAGGAGGAAGTTCGGAAATGCTTGACGATACATGTGGGGTAGTGGTGGATTGCGAAAACATTGATGCGCTTGAAAAAGAAATTATTCGCGTTTGTGAAACCAAGCCATATTCTGTTGAATCCTGCGTAAGACGCGCAAAGACCTTCGATCAAAACGAAAGACTTGAAGAGTATATTTCCCTTTACAAATTATGAATAAAGCTTGCTTTCAGAATTGTTATTATACTTGGCAAATATACAACTGAGGTGACTAACTATTAAAAGTCAAGAGAGTATAGGAAAAACTTTAGGGAATGAAGTATAGGTAAAAAGGCGCATAGAAAAAAGCCCTCAAAGTTACAAAAAAATCGAGGGCGAGGGAAACAAGAGGATATAAGTTAGCGAAGCTTGCTTGGATTAAAAACCAAACAAGACGTTTCAAAAGTGTAGATCAAACGAATAAGTTTTTTTGCGACATGAGATTTAGCAACACCGTGGGGTTTGTTGTGCCCAATTTGTATTGACAGCACAAAAAGAATGCCTATGGTAAATATTAAATATTAAGCGACATACCAACTTCGTTTTTCGGCTCATTGTCAATAGTTGGGGTAGAAGAAAAAACGGAGAAGAAATAAGCAAGCAGTTGTTAAGAGACGACTGCTTGAATTTTTTGGTGAGAAAACATATGTAAAATACGATTTCTAAAGCGTTTAAAGTTAGAATAACCATAAGCGTTACGCTTAAGAACCTTGATTTTGTTATTGCATCCCTCTGTGAATCCGTTAGTTAAAGGGGAAGAAAAAGAATTAATAATGCCGGTATACCAATTGCGAAGTGTTTTGGCGCATTTTTCAAATTGAGGAAGCTCAGATTGCTCAGCGCACTCTATCCATTCAAGCAGAGCTGACTTTGCATCTTCAGGGGATTTACCATCAATAATGTTCAAGAAATATTCTTTGTAGAAATGGGCTCTGCTGATATTTGCAGAATAGTAAAGCATAACGTTAACTTGTTGTTTTTGTTCATCGTTTAACGTATCAAAACGCTTATTTAACAGGGATTTGGAGCGTTTAAAATACTTACGCAGCTGCGGTCCAAGTTTCTTTTGCTCCTCTTTTCTAACGTTTTCAAAAGCCCACATAGCTTGCCTTATCCAATGGTATTTATCAACAATTTGCGTTGCGTTCTTAAACCAAACGGAAGCAGCATTGGAGTAAGACTTCCACATATCACTGACAAAATATTCAACCTTGCATCGTTCCTCGCGCGAATAAGCAGAAAAGTACTTGGTCAGATAGGAATCGTAGCGTTCGGGGAGGATATCAAGGACAACTTTGTTCATAGGATCTGTGATAATGCAATTATACTTTTGACCTCCTGTGTTGCCTTTGAATTCATCAATAGAAAGCGTTTGCGGCAACGCAGGCTTTGGGTAAGAAACCAGGTCGAAAATGCGTATGACAGTTGAAACGGAAAGGTTCATCTCTCTGGCAATACTGGAGAAGGAGCGTTCGTCGGTTAGCTTGTTAATGACATAGGCGGGTACACGGTTGGTCATGCGGTGGTACCGAGGAAGGAACGGTGTATTTTCAAAGAAGCGTTTGCCACAGTTGGGGCATTTGTACCGACGCTTCCTTAAAACTATGACAACGCTTTTGCCAAAGGCAGAAACATCTTTGATTTTTTGGGATCGGTAGTCATGCACTGCATCTGTTGCGGCGCCGCAACAGATGCAGTGGTGCGTTTTACGTTCCATTTCACCGAAAACAGTAATATTATTTTCTGTTTCTTC
>JAZNUB010000038.1:0-7634 GCA_045592105.1 Eubacteriales bacterium
GGGGCTGTCTCATAGCATTAACAAATTGTGAACGCTATGTGCAACCTTAACAAAAAATCAAGGGCGTTATTTGACTGCCCTTGATTTTTTTGTTACTTTTGTATATGGTTTTATCTCAAAATTTCAATTTGAGACAGCCCCCCCTTTTTTTAGCCCAAAGTTCGTCAAGAAAAATGTATCGATATTACAAAACTTCGTTGGTAAAATGCAATACATTGTTCGAAAATACGTTGACTTTTTTGAGCTTTTGGCGTATAATGATAATGTATTATTATCCGGAGGTGTATTGCCTTGTATAGATTAGCAATTGAAGAATTATATGAATGGAAAAATAGCGCCAATCGCAAGCCTTTAATTATTGAAGGAGCAAGACAGGTTGGTAAGACTTGGCTTATGAAAGAGTTTGGCAAGCAAGCTTACGAGAAAACTGTGTATATCAATTTTGATTCCAATTCAAGAATGGCTGAGTTGTTTTCTTCCGACCTTGAAATAGGTAGAATTATTATGGGCTTGGAGCTTTATTCCGATATAAAGATAACCCCCGAAAACACCCTCATTATCTTTGACGAGGTGCAAGAGGTTCCGCGCGCCTTGGCAAGCTTGAAATATTTTTATGAAAACGCTCCGGAGTATAATATTATTTGTGCAGGCTCATTGCTTGGTATTGCTTTGCACGGGGGCACCTCATTCCCCGTAGGCAAGGTGGACTTTCTTAATTTATATCCGCTTTCCTTTAAGGAATTTCTTATGGCGATGGGGAAAGAAAAGTACGTTGATTTGATGAATGCAGGCGATTACGAAATGATAACTGCCTTTAAACAGGATTTGATCGATTCCTTAAAGCATTATTATTTCGTTGGCGGAATGCCCGAAGCGGTAACGTCTTTTGCCACAGAAAAAGACTTTAACAAGGTTCGCAGAATACAGAAAAGAATCCTTGAAGCCTACGAGCACGATTTCTCCAAGCACGCTCCGGGTGAATCCGTTCCTAAGCTCCGTATGCTTTGGAACAGTATTCCATCGCAGCTTGCAAAGGAAAACAAAAAGTTCCTTTACGGCTTGGTGCGCGAGGGCGGAAGAGCGAAGGACTATGAGAGCGCTATTATGTGGCTAACCGATTGTGGGCTCGTTCACAAGGTAAGCCGTGTAACGGTCGGCCATTTGCCGCTAAAGGCGTATGAGGATATGAAAGCATTCAAGATGTTCGTAGTGGATGTTGGCTTGCTTGGCTGTATGGTTGGTCTGAACAAGAAGATATTGCTTGACGGAAACGACCTTTTCGTGGAATTCAAAGGTGCTCTTACCGAGCAATACGTGCTTCAGCAATTGATTATTAATCCCGATTTGAACATTTATTATTATACCAACGACAATGGCAGTTGCGAGGTTGATTTCCTTGTAGATACAGGTGATACTGTTGTCCCTGTTGAAGTAAAAGCAGAGGTTAATCTTCGCGCTAAGAGTCTTAAAACATACGTTGAGAAATTCTCCCCCGACGTTGCTGTCAGAACGTCTATGCAAGACTTTAAAAAGGAATCGTGGCTTGTCAATCTCCCGCTTTATGCCATTGAGAATTTGACAAAAGAATTGGTTTAGTATGAAAAAACGGCATAACACCAAATGTTATGCCGCTTCTTATTAAAGGCTTAAATTTTTTGTGGCAATTTATTTTGCTGTAAATTCGTACACGGTAAGCTGCTTATAAACCTCTCCTGCCTTATAGATTGCTTCGCCGTGGTTAATGCAATCGGGCTCTGTTTGTGCTTCTAAGCAAAGGCCGCCATGACGGATTTGCGCTGTTCCGTTTTTAAAATCAGGGCCATCGCCAAGGAAGTTGCCCGTGTAAAACTGAACGCCCGGCTGGTCGGTATACATCTGCATAGCCATAGCGGCGTTTTCCAATCTAACCGCTAAGCCAAGCTTTTGCCCGTTAAACTCTTTGTACGTATCGGGAGCAAGCACCATATTGTGGTCGTAGCCAACAAATTCGGCGGAGAAATCCGTGCCGATTTTTTTAGGTGTACGCAGTTCAAAGGGAGTTCCGCTAACAGAAGGACGGTTACCCGTGGGGATAAGCTTATCGTCCACCTCGGTATACCTGTCTGCCCATATTTGAATGGTGTGGTCCTTAATCGTGCCGCCAAACCCATCCAAATTAAAATATGCGTGGTTGGTAAGCGCAATAGGCGTTGCACCGTCGGGAACGGCGTTATATGAAATGAGAAGTGCGCCGTCCTTAACAGTATAAGCTACCTCAACTGCAAGGCTTGCGGGGAAGCCATCCTCCCCATCGGGAGAGCGATAGGAGAAGGTGATGCTATTATCGGAAAGTGCCGTAACCTTCCATAGCTTGTGGCGGAAGCCGATACCGCTGTGCAAGCAGTTGCCGTTGTCGTTGGCGATAAGCTGATACACCTTACCGTCCATCTCAAACTGTGCGTTTTTAACGCGGTTGGCAACTCTGCCAATTACCGTGCCTTGGTTGGAAGAGTCAACTATGTATTGCTCAAGCGTATCAAACCCGCCCAAAACGTCCACGTTTCCGAACGGGCGCAGGGAAATGATAGTAGCACCGTATTCCATAATCTCTGCGGTGAAAGAGCCATTTGAAATTTGATAAACGTAAACCTCCTCGCCACCGGGAAGCTTTCCAAATAATTTTTTGCTCATATTATCAATCCTTTTACTTATTTTGTTGAAGTATCTACTATTATTATACATAAAACTAAAGGGTTTTCAATAGTTAATTACATTTTATAATAATGTTGGTTGCACAAAAGGCAATTCCGTGTTACAATAAAAAGGATAAAACGTTTAAGGAGAAACCCCTATGAAAGAATATCAAAGGTTTGACCGTATAGGCACAACCCCGCATAGAAGCTATTATATCCCTTTTGCAGAAAACGACGTTGTTCGCACCAAGCACGGTATTTTGGATCGCAGCTCAAGCTCTAAATTCACCTCCTTGGATGGCGTTTGGCAGATAAAGCAGCTTGAGCACGTTGAGGATTTTAAGCTTGACGAGAAGCTGGAGGCTTCTATCCCCGTGCCGTCCTGTGTGCAGATGCATGGGTATGACCACATCCAGTACCTTAATCTTAGGTATCCGTTCCCCGTTATGCTGCCGCACCTGCCTTATGAGAACCCCTGCTGGCATTATCGCCGCACCTTTAACTTGAACAAGCAGGAGGGCGAAAGATACTATATCAATTTTGAGGGTGTTGACAGCGCGTTTTACCTTTATATAAACGGCAAATTTAAGGGCTACTCCCAAATATCTCACGCCACAAGCGAATTTGATATTACAAGCCTTGCCGTAAACGGCGAAAACGTAATAGACGTGCTTGTGCTTAAATGGTGTATCTCCACCTATCTTGAATGTCAGGACAAGTTTAGGTTTTCAGGGATTTTCCGCAACGTTTATATGCTAAACCGCCCAGAGAAGCATATAACCGATTATAAAATAGAAACAAAAATCAAGGATGGCAACGGTGTGCTAAGCTTTATTAACGAAAGCGAAATAGCCGTAAGCCTAACGCTTAACGGGCAGGAGCTTACCGTTCCCGCCAAAGGCGTTGGCGATATAACCGTTTGCGGCGCAAAGCTATGGACGGCACAGGAGCCTAACCTTTACACCCTAACCATCCGCGCAAACGGCGAAAAGATTATAGAAAGCGTTGGCTTCCGCGAGGTAACTATTGATGGCAAGGTGTTTAAAATCAACGGCAAGCCCGTTAAGCTTAAGGGCGTAAACCGCCACGATTTCAACTGCGAAACGGCAGCAACCGTTAGCCTTGAGGATTTGGCAAAGGACGTTCACCTGATGAAGGAGCTGAACGTTAACGCCGTTCGCACCTCGCATTATCCCAACAGCCCGGAGTTTTATATGCTTTGCGATGTGTTCGGGCTTTACGTTATGGACGAGGCGGATCTTGAAATGCACGGTGCAGTAATCCGTGAAGGCTGTTTCGACGTTAGCCTCTGGTGCGAATATGCGGAGAACGAGTTTTTCGCCCCCGGCATCACCGATAGGCACATAGCGCTTGTGGAGCGTGATAAAAACCGCACCTGCGTTATTATTTGGTCGCTGGGGAACGAAAGCTCTTACGGCAAGGCGTTCTTTGAGGGCGCAAAGTATATAAAGGATAGAGATAATACCAGACCCGTTCATTACGAGGGCTTGCAAAATGCCGACCCCAAGTATTACTATACCGATATGGTGGATATGGTTAGTATGATGTATCCTTCTTACGAAACCATCCGCGAGAGGGTGTTGGATAACCCCGAAGAAACGCGCCCCTTTGTGCTTTGTGAGTATACCCACGCTATGGGGAATAGCTGTGGCGATATTGCAGAGTATTGGGAGATGATTTACAACAACGACCAATTGATGGGTGCTTTCGTTTGGGAGTGGGCGGACCACGGGATAAAGACCGATAAGGGCTTTTTGTACGGCGGCGATTTTAACGAGGCGGAGCACGACGGTAACTTCTGTGCCGATGGGCTTTTAACGCCCGATAGAAAGCTAAAATCCAACGCGCTTGAGATGAAGGCTGTTTACGGCGGCAAAATCAAATCAGAGCCTTGCGCTGTTGACGTACCTGCAAGCGCAATTAAGCCCTCCACCGCTATCGCTATTGAGGTGAACGAGCATACGGGCGAGATTACTTCTATTAAGGCGGACGGTAACGAGGTGCTTCGCACGCCTATACGTTTTAACGTTACGCGTTATACCGATAACGATAGGGATCTTGTTCCGCATTGGCTGGGAAGATGCCGCCTTGATGCGTTGAAGCCCCATATCTTCTCTTGCGAGAAAACGGATAACGGCTATAAGCTAAATGGCTGTTTGGCGGCTAATTGTATGATGCCTGCTGTGGAATTTACGCTTGTTTATGAGGTTTTGGGCAATACTCTTGCCGCTACTATTGAATATAAGCTGGCAGATTATGCGGATAGATTTCCGCGCTTTGGTATTGAGTTTGGCGTGGACAAGGCTTATAGCGGCTTTTCCTACGTTGGTTTTGGGCCTACCGAAAGCTATGTGGATAAACACATCGCTTGTGACTACGGTTACTACGAAAGCACTGCGGAGGATAACTATGATTATAAGTATATCCGCCCTCAGGAATCGGGAAGCCACTATGCCTGCAAGTATCTTGCTTTGAAGGATTTGTTTGAGCTTACGGCAGAGCAACCGTTTTCTTTCTCGGTTAATCCTTTTACAACGGCACAGCTTCGCGAAACACAGCACGCCTTCGAGCTTAAAGAAAACGGATTTGTAAACGTGTGTATCGACCTTGCTATGCGCGGTGTTGGCTCTCATTCCTGCGGACCCGATCTGCCCGCTAAATACGAGATACCGAAAGCGTATAAGAACACCTTTAAGTTTACGTTTTAATCGTCTTTTAGAAATGGGAAAATAGCACAAACGGACGAACTGAAGACTACAAAGACGTTAGCAAGGCAACTCTCTATAAATCAAAAACGCTAAAAAACGATGATTAAGATGTTTATGAAGTGGTATATTGAATTTTTGCTATTTGTTACAAAAGAAAAGTCTATGCAGTGGTTATTTAATTGAGTATAGCAAAAAGGATGTCGCCTTCTTTCTGCATTCTTAGCGGAGAATTAGCAGGCACAAAATTTCGGCAGATAACTTGTTTTCTCTGCCGATTTATGGTATAATGTGGTTACATCGTAGGGTGCCTGTTTGCTCCCGCCGTAACAAAGGGTTTATGCTAATAACGCGGCGGGACACAAGCCCCCCGCTCTACAAAAGTAAGGGGTATGGGCTTTGCCCTGTGCCTTTGTAATACAAAGGCGAAACTGGCGATAAAACAAAAAACAAATTTACGGAGGAGAAAACAGATGAAAAAGAAATTATACTACATACTGCCTTTTATAGTGGTACCTGCACTTATGCTGTTTTGTGAGCTGCTTGATAACACAGAACTGCTAAAAATGAACCCTTATATAATGGGAGCGTTTTTGCTGCTTTTTTCTGCCCTCTTCGGATTTCTTTCGCCTTCTGATAGAAGCGTTGATTATGTGATAGCCATAGTTATGCCGCTCTCCCTATTTTGCTTTATGTTTGTGGTTGGGTTTTTAAGCACAGATGATTTGGGAACTCGATTCTATCTATATAAAGCTGTAGACACATCCTTTCAGCCTATTGCCTTGTTTTTGTATGTTGCTATGACAATAATAGCTTTTGTTGCTTCGCTTAAAGTTTTCAGAAATCTTAAAATTCGTACCGCAAGCTAATTCCATATTTTTTATATCATTAAACCCCTGACAGATTTTTAAAGATCTGTAGGGGTTTACTATTTGTATAGTTTCTCCGCTAATTTTGCACGCCCTTGGTGGCGGCATCCTTTTTAGCGGTATGGTAAATTTTTTAGAGAACCTTTGCGTTTTTGTGGACTGCGGCTTCTCCATAAAGCTTACGGACAACGCTAAAAATATTGGCGAGGTTAAATATAGCGGCGGCGAGGTGCATGAAGAAAGGTATGAAGCTTCGTATTAAACGGAAGATAAATAGATAAAATGGAAGAAAAACAGAGTGGTTTTTCGTGCTAATGCCCCACGATGATCGGAATTTGGAGATGCCCGTCGTGCATATTAGGCGACGGAGATAAAATTTGTGTGCTTTTTGTATAAATATGCATAAAAAGGCTATATGCTTTTTGTAACTATTTACATTTTTTTGAGTTTTTTATAAAAAGACTTGCTTTTTCCTTGGAAAAGGCGTATCATACAAGCGTTGGCGTATTCGTTTTTTGCAAATATTTGTATGTTTATGCAAGGAGGGAAAAGGCATGAAAAAATTAGCATTGTTTCTCGTTTTCGCTCTCGTTTTGTCTCAGCTTGCGGTAGCTTCGTTCGCAAGCAATGAAAACGAAGCTGTAACAGCACTAAAAAACGGCTTTACAGATATTGGATTTACTAACGGATACCATGGTTTTTGTGTCGATAATGACAAAAACGGCGCAAAAACAGGTGGTGGATTCTCTGCCGCAGGAGACACTTCAGGTATAACCGATAACCAAAACAACAGCCCGATAGCAAACACTTTGAAGATAATGTTTACCCAATGCTTTGATTTGGTGTTTGAGTCTGACAATAACGGGTCATACAAGATTAAGAATGCAGATACCGTGCTTCAGGCTGTTATTTACAGTTATTCCGACCCGCAGGCGTATTCCTACATGTACGGTGATAGAAAAATCCTTAGGGATGCGGTAGACAAATTTGTAGCAGAAAACCCTAATTTTGTTGTTCCGGATGAAGGTTATTCTATAAATCGCGGTGAAGAAACTATAACCTTTTATTTTATGCGTTTGATTCCTAATGATTCTGATGTTCAGGATTTCTTTGCGTATAGGATAACGGTTAGCAAAAAAACTCAGCATAGCTGTGACTTTTCCAACGATTGGAAAACAGACGATGCCAACCACTGGCACGAGTGTGAGTGTGGCGCGAAGGCAGACGAAGCACCCCATAACTTCAATATAGAATGCAGCGATGGCGCAAACCATTGGTTAGAGTGCGAGTGCGGCAAAAAGGCTGATGTAAAAACCCACGATTACTCCGAGGATTGGAAAACAGACGATACCAACCACTGGCACGAA
>JAZNUB010000039.1:0-42987 GCA_045592105.1 Eubacteriales bacterium
GCGTTTTTATCTGCTGTGGAAACAGGGCGTTCATACGTTACGCTTTCCTTGGTAACACCCGTTGGTATTGCGCCAAGACCTGTATATACCATTATATCGTCTACATAAAGCTGTACCGCTTTTGATGTTTTAAAGCCTATAGCCTTTGCGTATTCTCTCGTAGAGCCAAACAATGTTTTATATTTAGTATCCGGGGAAGAAATCTGTATGCCGTTTACATAAACAGTAGGCCCTTCTTCTTTATCTACAGCTATTCTAACAGTAAGCTCTTTTTTCACAAACGGATAATTTGTGTTGCTTGATGCGATAGCCGAAACGCTTTTAATACCGAAAAGCTTATACGAAATAGAAGATGTGCCCTTTCCCTCCATAGTGCCACCGTCATAGCTATACCATTTTGTACCGCTTCTTACTTGGTTGCCACCATAACCACCTATTCGAACATATGCAGCATTATAGCTTTTGTAACCATTGTAATTATGTACTATACAACCGTAACGACCATAATGTGCTGCCGCGGCATAGGTCATCTTATACGTTATAGTATAGTCATCCTTTGCAACCTCGCTCATTGCCGCATCGTCAAGTATTGTAACGTAAGAGTCACCCGTTGCGGAAGTAGATAAGCTATCACAATACAGCCTGCCGCCAACTATTGAATAATTCGTTTCATTTGCATTAAGCTCGGTTGAGGTTTGCCACCCCAAGGTTGACAAAACGGTTTTTTTAGTGGAGTTATCGGGATAATTAAAATCCTCGTAATAAACAACCGTGCCGTCAGCCAATCCGCTTGCGGCTGAAACCGTTTGTGCCGCTTTTGCGGGCATTAGCCCCAAAACGAACACAAGTGCCAAGGCTAACGTCATAACACGCCTACTGCTAAATTTCATAATACAACGCCCTTTCATAAAAAATTGGGTATAGTAAATTCTACCATACCCAAAAGCTTTTTTCAATACTTTTTTGTGCTATTAGCCTATTTTTTTATAATTATATTTAAAAGCGCGGTGCAACCCTCGTATATATCCTTATACGCTATATCGAAGCGGCGGGTATACCACGGGTCTGCCACATTACCACCGCGCACGGTGTAATCCATAAGCTTATGCACCTTGCCTTCGGGGTCGCTTCCGAAAATGTGCAAGATGTTACGTAAGTTCATATCATCCATACACACAAAAAGGTCGTACTCGTTATAATAGCTTTTCTTAAGCTGTACCGCACGCTTATCGCCACAGCTTATCCCATGCTTTGCAAGCTCCTCTTTTGCAAGTGGATACACGGGGTTACCAACGCCGTTCCAAATCTCGTCCGTGCTGGTGGCGGACGAGCTTACGCAAAAGCGTTCTGCAAGCCCTTTTTCCTTTAGCATATTTTTAAAAACAAACTCCGCCATCGGGCTGCGGCATATATTCCCGTGGCATACAAACATTATCTTTTTCATTTTCCGTTCTCCTTAAGCTTTTTAAGTATCTCCTTATCGGCGGGGCAAAACTCGTAGCAATCTATCTCCTGCGGCTTGATGTATCTGATATCGTTATGCTCAAGCATTTGAACCGTGCCGCATTTGATATGGCAGTTATACAGCGTTAACCGCACCGTTATATCGGGGTATTTGTGAACAAGCCGCATAAACACGTCGTTTACCGAAAGCGTTACACCAAGCTCCTCCATACACTCACGCTCAAGCGCTTGCTTTTGCGTTTCG
Organism: Eubacteriales bacterium; assembly: GCA_045592105.1. Lineage (GTDB taxonomy): Bacteria > Bacillota > Clostridia > Oscillospirales > CAG-382 > SIG636. Next base: position 1,709 of record JAZNUB010000039.1, read on the forward strand.
CCTTTCTCTACCTTGCCGCCAGGAAACTCCCATAACAAACCGCGCGCCTTGTGCGGCGGGCGTTGGCATATCATAAAGCTGTTGCCCTCCCATATCAGCGCGGCTACAACCTCCACTATCCCTGTTTTACGGCGCAGCGTTTTAAGCTGCGTTTTCTGCTTGTTTCCTATACGGTAGCTTTCCACAGCCTTTTGGATGGTTTTATTATGCACCCAAGTTGAAAGCAAATGCTTTTGCAAATACGGAAGAGCGTGTTCATATTGCTTTGCAAGCGCGGTGGCAAAAAACCACGCAAGCATCATTTTAACGTAGTATTCCTCGCTTTGTATGCTTGCGGCAAGCTCTAAATACTGCGTATCAAAGCATTCGTCCAAATAATGCAGCATAAGCATTTCCAAGCCGAAGCGCACCGTGTACGGCTTGTCGGAGCCAAGCCAGCACCTTATCTCGTTTATAAGCTCTTTTCTGTTGTTAACAAAGCATTTGGGGCGCAATGAATCACAGGTTGCCCAATTATCAATATACGGCAAAAAGACATTTATCAGCTCTATACATTTTTTGTAATCCTTTTCGCCGTTTATTAAAAACGCGTGCAGATTATCCTCATCGTAATACCTATGTGGCAATGCCTTTAAAAAAGCTTTTTCAGCCGTAGTGCCTTTAAGCTCCTTAGCATACGCGCGCAAAGCGGGCGTTCTAACGCCTATTATGCGTTCATTATCAACGGTTGGTATAAGCGCGCCTTGGAAATCGGCATAAGCCTTGTCCTGCATTGCAAAAAGCCTTGCCTTTATTGCTTCAATCATTTTCAAGTTCTCCTTCGTAGGGGGATAGGAAAAAGCGGTTGGAATGGACGAACTTCACCGAAGCTGTACCGTTGTACTGCAAGGCGAAGTTCGTTCATAGCAAGAAAAATATACTGTATAAACAGTTAATTGTGGCTAAAGCCACAATTAACAACAAAATTAGTTTTTAGCGATTTTCTTGCGGTCCGGCCTCTTTTTACAGCCCCTTCGCGTCTTAAAACTCTATCTCGCCGTTAAACACAAGCATCGCGTTACCCGTAAGGTACACCCTGCCGTTGGTGTAGCAAACAGTAAGGTCGCCACCGGGCAGCTTAACCGTTATATCCCTATCCATATCGCAATAGCCGTTATGCACCGCCGCAACAACCGCCGCACAGGCACCCGTGCCGCAAGCAAGCGTTGCACCGTTGCCGCGCTCCCATATACGCGCCCTTATGGTTTTGCGGTTTACCACACGAACAAACTCCGTATTAACACGCTTTGGAAACGCCTTGTGATGCTCAAACAGCGGGCCTATTTCCTCAAGTGGGATATCCTCAATACTGTCACAAAAAACAACGCAATGCGGATTGCCTACAGAAACACAGCTTACGCTGTAATCGGTACCGCCAACCGTTAGCGATATGTTTCTCGCTTCGCCGTTCACGCCAAGCATAGGCAAGCTTTCCGCCTGCATAGTGGGCGCGCCCATATCCACCGTAACGGTGCTAACCTTCCCGTCACGCACGGAAAGCTTTAGGCTGTGTACCCCATCGGCGGCTTCGATAGCCATGCTTTCGCTTTTTACCAAGCTGTTATCGTACAGATACTTAGCAACACAGCGGATGTTATTGCCCGCCATTTTGCCTTCGCTGCCGTCACGGTTGAAGCTACGCATTTTGGCGTTTGCGGTTTCAGAGCCTTCTATAAGCACGATACCGTCCGCCCCGATGCCGTAATGCGGCGCGCAAAGCGTTACACAAAGCGATTCAGGACAGCTTATCCTGCCATCAAAGTTTTCTATAAATATATAGTCGTTCCCGCAGGACTGCATTTTGGAAAACCTTATCTTCTCTCTGCGATGGCGCATAGAGTTGATATCAACAAGCTCCGTGTTTTCCACGGTATAACAGCTTTCTATCATATCGGCAAGTGCGCCCGCCGTATCAAGCGAGGTAAGGCACGGAACGCCGTGCTGCATTGCCTTGCGGTGCAAAGCTATATAGTCACCCACGGTACCGTCCTTTACTGCACCCGTGTATACGATATAGCTTAACGCGCCCTTTTCCATAAGTGCAGGGATATCCGCAACGAAAGCGGTTTGCACCTCTATACCCAAGCTGGATATTGCAACGGCAGTACCCTCCGTTGCGTATAGCTTAAGCCCTAAATCGTAAAAACGCTTAGCAAGCGACAGTATCTCCTGATAATCGTTTTCCTCAACGCTTATAAGCACGCCTGTATTGGCTCTGTCCCCAACGGACGGCACGGTAAACGCCGCGGCGGTTAAGCCCTTGAACATAGCCTCCGCCATAGTTTTGCCGATACCCAAAACCTCACCCGTGGATTTCATCTCCGGCCCCAACAAGGAGTTGGCATCGCTAAGCTTTTCAAAGGAGAAAACAGGCACCTTAACAGCGCAATAAGGCGGTGTACGATACAAGCCCGTGCCGTAGCCCAAGCCCTTAAGCTTTGCGCCAAGCATTACGGAGGTAGCCAGATCAACCATCGGAACGTTTGTTACCTTGCTTATATATGGCACCGTGCGCGATGCGCGAGGATTAACCTCTATAACGTACAGCTCGTCCTCATATATAAGATACTGTATATTAACAAGCCCTTTAGTGCCAAGCGCCAAGGACAGCTTTTCAGAGCTTTCGCACACCTTATTAAGCATCTTATCGCTTAAATTGTACGGCGGATATACCGCAATAGAGTCCCCACTATGAACGCCTGCACGCTCTATATGCTCCATTATACCGGGGATAAGCACGTCCTCACCGTCGGAGATAACGTCCACCTCAAGCTCCGTACCGCACATATACTTGTCAACAAGCACGGGGTTTTCTATACCGCCTGCAAGTATCGCCTCCATATACGCACGCGTTTGCTCATCACTTCTGGAGATGGTCATATTCTGCCCACCTATAACGTAGGACGGACGAAGCAACACAGGATAGCCAAGCGCGTTTGCGGCTTTTACCGCGCCCTCGGTATCGGTTACGCTTTGCCCCATGGGGCGGCTTATGCCAAAGCTTTCAAGAAGCGCATCAAAACGGCTTCTGTCCTCTGCTATGTCTATCCCCTCGGCAGAGGTGCCAAGTATGGGAATGCCCTGCTTATCCAAAAAGCCCGTTAGCTTTATCGCGGTTTGCCCGCCAAACGCAACAACAACGCCAATAGGCTTTTCCACCTCTATGATGCCCATAACGTCCTCAGGCGTTAGCGGCTCAAAATACAGCCTATCAGCCGTGTCATAGTCAGTAGAAACAGTTTCGGGGTTGTTGTTTACGATAACAACGTCGTAACCAAGCTTACGCAAGGTCCAAACGCAATGCACAGAGCTGTAATCAAACTCTATACCCTGCCCTATACGGATAGGGCCTGAGCCAAGCACCATAACAACGGGCCTGCCGCTGCGCTTAAAGCTTGCGGCTTCACAAACCGCATCCGCCGTGGAATAAAAGTAAGGTGCGGTAGCGGCGTATCTTGCCGCGCAGGTATCAACCATTTTGTAGCTTAGCCTAAAGCTTGGTGTTATATCTGCGCCCGATAGCCTTTTTATAGCCGCGTCTGTATACCCGTAGCGCTTGCCCTTCATATAGCTTTCCTTATCCAAGCCCTTTTTTGCGAGCGCGCTTTCATAAAGCGCAAGGTTTTGCAGCTTGTAAAGGAAGAAGCGGTCTATCTTCGTTATACTATATATCTCGTCAATGGAAACACCCGTTTTGATAGCCTCAAACACGGTAAATATGCGCCTATCGTCACAATCGGCAAGGCGGTCCTTCACGCTTCTGCCGTCTATTGCAGGGGCGTTTAAGGTATCAAGCGATATCTCCGCGCCGCGCACAGCCTTCATAATAGCCGCCTCAAAGCAGGGAGCTATGGACATAACCTCGCCCGTTGCCTTCATTTGCGTGCCAAGCTTGCGGCTTGCGGTGGAGAATTTATCAAACGGCCACTTGGGGAACTTTACAACAACATAGTCCACCGTTGGCTCGTCTATTGCATAGGTTTTGTTAGTTATTTCGCTTTTTATCTCGTCTAAATTATAGCCAAGCGCAACCTTGGTTGTTACCTTCGCTATGGGGTATCCCGTTGCCTTGGATGCCAGCGCAGAGGAGCGCGAAACACGCGGGTTTACCTCTATAACAGCGTACTCCAAGCTGTTGGGGTTAAGCGCAAACTGGCAGTTACAGCCGCCCTTTATACCGATAGCCTTTATTATATCAAGCGATGCCTGCCTTAGCATACCGTATTCCACAGGGGAAAGCGTTAGCGCGGGCGCGGTTACGATAGAATCCCCCGTATGCACACCAACAGGGTCCACGTTTTCCATAGAGCACACGGTTATAGCGTTACCTGCACCGTCACGCATGGTTTCAAACTCTATTTCCTTCCAGCCCGATATGCACTTTTCAATAAGCACCTGCGTTATGGGCGATAAATCCAAGCCCACAGCCGCAATCTCTGCAAGCTCTGCCTTTGTGTTGGCTATACCGCCGCCACTGCCGCCTAAGGTAAAGGCGGGGCGCACTATTACGGGATAGCCTATGCTTTGGGCTATTTCAAGCGCGGCATCAACGGTGGTTGCTATATCGGAAGGCACGCAAGGCTGACCTATCTCCTGCATCGTGTCACGGAAAAGCTGCCTATCCTCCGCCTTATCAATAGCTTCAACGTCCGAGCCTAAAAGCCTAACGCCGTATTTCTGCAAAGTGCCGTCGTGGCTTAACTGCATAGCTATGGTAAGCCCTGTTTGCCCGCCAAGCCCTGCAAGAAGCGCATCAGGCCTTTCCTTTTTTATTATCCTACGCACGGTTGCGGCGTTTAGCGGCTCTAAATATATTTCGTCCGCAAGGTTTTTATCCGTCATTATAGTTGCGGGGTTGGAGTTTACAAGCACGGTGTTTATGCCTTCATCACGAAGCACGCGGCACGCCTGTGCGCCCGCGTAGTCAAACTCTGCCGCTTGCCCTATAACTATAGGGCCTGAACCTATTACCAACACCTTTTTTATGCTTTTATCCTTAGGCATTAATCCACCAGCTTTCTGTTAAACCGCCGTTATCCTTCTCCTTGGGCTTATGTATCCCCTCCGAAACAAGCTTTACATCCGCACTGCTTGCTATAGCCGCGCGCATACTGCCCTGCTCCCGCAGGATAGCCATTAAAGTGCGCGTATCAATCCCCACTATGCCGGGTATCCCCTTTTCAAGCAAATACTCGTTAAGCGTGTACTTACAGCGGAAATTAGAAGGCGTATCACAGCACTCCCGCGCGATGAAGCCAAACACCACCGTGTCCTGCTCCGCCTCGTCCTCAGAAACACCGTAGTTGCCCGCCATAGGGAACGTCCAAAGCAACAGCTTCCCCGCGTTTGCCTTATCGGTTATAGCCTGCGTATAGCCAACGCAAGCGGTGCTATACGTTATTTCCCCATAAGCGGCAAAGGGCGCGCCTATACGCTCGCCCTCAAAAACTGTACCGTTATCCAATATTAAATATGCCTTTTCCATACAAAGCACCTTTTTTATATAATATTAAGTCCTAAAGCGTTGCCGCCATTACCGCCTTTATGGTATGCATGCGGTTTTCAGCCTCGTCAAAAACTATGGAAGCCTCGCTTTCAAACACCTCGTCCGTAACCTCCATACAGTCTATGCCAAACTTCTCCCACACCTCTTTACCCGTTTGGGTTTTAAGATCGTGAAAAGCGGGCAAGCAATGCATAAAGCGACACTTATCACCTGCGTTTTGCATTATCGCGCTTGTTACGCGGTAGGGGCTTAAATCCTCTATACGCTTTTGCCAAACCTCCTCCGGCTCACCCATAGACACCCAAACGTCGGTATATATAACGTGGGCATCCTTGGTTGCTTCCATCGGGTTTTCTATAAACTCTAACACCGCGCCGCTTTCAGCCGCAATCTCTTGGCATTTAGCAACAAGCTCTTGGTTGGGGAAATACTCCAAAGGCGCACAGGCAACGAAATGCATACCCATCTTTGCACAGCCAACCATAAGGGAGTTCCCCATATTGTAGCGCGCATCGCCCATATAAACAAGCTTTATGCCCTTAAGGGCGCCGAAATGCTCTTTAATTGTAAGGAAATCCGCAAGTATCTGGGTGGGGTGATACTCATTAGTTAAGCCGTTCCAAACAGGCACGCCCGCATATTCCGCAAGCTCCTCCACTATCTCCTGCCCATACCCGCGATACTCTATACCGTCAAATATCCTGCCAAGCACGCGCGCGGTATCCGCAATGCTTTCCTTTTTGCCCATTTGAGAGCTCTTAGGGTCAAGATAAACGGGGTGCATACCAAGGTCTGCCGCCGCAACCTCAAAGGAGCAACGTGTGCGCGTGCTTGTTTTTTCAAACACAAGCGCAATGTTCTTGCCCTCGCAAAGGCGGTGCTTAACGCCCGCTTTCTTTTCCGCTTTAAGCTTAGCGGCAAATTCTATAAGCGCGTTTATCTCATCAGCAGTAAAATCCAAAAGCTTTAGAAAGCTTTTGCCTTTTAATGTGTTTATCATAAAATCAGTCCTCCGCACATACAGCCTTTATCGTTTCAATAGCTTGCTTCAACACGTCCATAGGGATATTTAACGCAGGCAAAAGCCTAACCTTGTCCTTAGCGGTAAGGCAAAGCACGCCCTTTTCTATACACGCCAAAACAACCTCTTTTGCCGCCTTTTCGGTTTTTATACCTATCATAAGCCCCATACCGCTTACAGACTGTATACCCTTTGCGCCGTTTAAAGCATTAAATATATAATCGCTTTTCTCCTTAACCTCGGCAAAAAGCTTATCGTTAAGCCTGTTTACCACACTTAACGCACCCGCGCTGCATACGGGGTTGCCACCGTAGGTAGAGCCATGGTCACCCGCACCAAGCACGTTTTCAACCTTCTCGCCCATAAGCGTTGCGCCTATCGGCAAGCCGCCGCCAAGCCCCTTTGCCGTGGAAACTATATCGGGCTTTAAGCCGTACTGCATATACGCGTACATACTGCCCGTTCTGCCGTTGCCCGTTTGCACCTCGTCCACAATAAGAGGTATATCGTTTTCTGCCGTTAAGCGTGCAACCGTGTTGGCAAAGCTTTGGCTTATAGGCAAAACGCCGCCCTCGCCCTGAACGCATTCTATCATTATAGCGGCTATCTTTTGCTCCTTCACCAAGCGGCAAAGCCCTTCCTCGTCCCCGCTGTCAACGTGAACGAAGCCCGGCGTTAATGGGCGGAACAGCTTATGGAAAACCTCCTGCCCCGTTGCGGCAAGCGTTGTAAGCGTTCTGCCGTGGAAGCTGTTTGTAAGCGTTACAACGGTATAGCAATCCTCGCCCTTCTTTTCGGCAGAGTATTTGCGCGCAACCTTAATGGCACACTCGTTAGCTTCCGCGCCTGAGTTGCCAAAAAACACCTTTTTCATCCCCGTTTTTTCGCAAAGCACTTTTGCAAGCAATGCGCAGGGGCTTGTGTAGTATAAATTAGAGGTGTGCTGAAGGGTACAAGCCTGCTCCGTTACAGCCTTAACCCAAGCCTCGTCCCCAAAACCAAAGCAGCTAACGCCTATGCCGCTGCCCATATCTATGTATTGCTTTCCGTCCTCACCTATAAGCACGCTACCCTTGCCCGAAACAAACGCCAAGGGAAAACGCGCATAGGTGTTTGCAACGTACTGTTTATCTAAGTTAATAATGTTTTCCATTTTTTAGCCTTTCGTTACCATGGTGCCCGCACCCTCGTCGGTGAGCAGCTCCATAAGTATGCTGTGCGGTATTCTGCCGTCCATTACGATTACGTTGTTTACGCCCTTTTCAAGCGCTTCTATACAGCAATCCACCTTGGGTATCATACCGCCGGATATAACGCCGCTTTCAAAAAGCCCTTTAGCTTCAGACACGGTTATCTTCGGAATCAAGGTCTTAGGGTCGTCCTTATCAAGAAGGATACCCGATATATCCGTCATCATTATAAGCCTTTCAGCCTGAAGCGCGCCTGCTATATATGCCGCGGCGGTATCACCGTTTATATTGTAAACGTTGCCATCCCTATCGCACGCTACCGTGGACACTACGGGGATATATCCCTTCTCCAAAAGGTCGGTTACGGGGGCTATGTTTACGTTCGTAATATTGCCTACAAAGCCCAGCCTTTCGTCCTTGATGCTTGCTTCTATAAGCCTGCCGTCAATACCCGAAACGCCCATCGCCTTGCCGCCGTTCATTTGCAACAGATTAACAAGCGATTTGTTTATCTTGCCCGCAAGCACCATTTGCACTATATCAACGGTTTCCTTATCCGTAACGCGAAGCCCATCCACAAACTGCGCCTGCTTGCCAAGCTTTTGCATAGTTTCACTAATCTCGGGGCCACCGCCGTGTACCAAAACAACCTTAACGCCAACAAGCTGTAGAAGCACAATGTCCTCCATAACCTGTTCCTTAAGCTGTTCGTTTATCATAGCGTTGCCGCCGTATTTTACAACCACTATTTTGCCGTTATAACGCTGTATGTAAGGCAATGCCTGCGTTAGCACCTGCGCCCTTTCGGCGTTGGAAAAGCATCCATCCATAATGTTTACAAAGCTCTCTTTCTGTGTGTTATGTACGGTAGTCACCGTTTATCTTTACATAATCGTAGGTAAGGTCACAGCCCCACGCGGAAGCGCTGTACTCTCCGCTACCAACGGATATAAGTATCTCTATCTCTTTTTCAAGCAGTATCTCCTTAGCTATCTCCTCGGAAAAGGGGATGCCAAAGCCGTTTTTGCAAACCTCTATAGTGCCTGCTTTTGAACGGAACGCCACGTCTATTTTGCTAACGTCAACATCCGCACCGCTGTAGCCGATAGCGCAAAGCACCCTGCCCCAGTTAGCGTCCGCACCGAACATTGCCGCCTTGAGAAGGCTGGAGCAGATTACGCTTTTTGCACACTTCTTTGCAACATCCAACGTGTCAGCCCCTGTTACGGTACATTCAAGCAGCTTGGTTGCACCCTCTCCGTCGCCCGCTATCATACGGCAAAGCGTTACGGTTACGGTGTTAAGCGCTTTCATAAAGGTGCAAAAATCCTCGTTTTCGGTTTCTATTACCGCGTTGCCAGCCAATCCGTTTGCAAGCACGCTTACCATATCGTTGGTGGAGGTATCACCGTCTATGCTTAACATATTAAAGGTGTTGGCTATATCGCCCGACAGTGCCTTTTGAAGCATAGCAGGGCTTATTGCCGCATCGGTGGTAATAAACACAAGCATAGTAGCCATATTGGGGTGTATCATCCCGCTGCCCTTTGCTATGCCGCCCATACGGCAAGCTTTACCGCCAACGGTAAACTCCACCGCAACCTCTTTAAGCACGGTATCCGTTGTCATTATAGCTTCTGCCGCGTTCACGCTTCCCTCGTAGGAAAGCCCTGCGGTTAAGCTATCCATCCCGCCTGCTATGGGGCTTATATCAAGCGTTTGACCTATAACACCCGTGGAGGCAACCACAACGTCCTTTGCGCTAACGCCCGTTTTCTCTGCAACAAGCGCACACATCTGCTCCGCTATCTCCAAGCCGTTTGCGTTGCAGGTGTTAGCGTTGCCGCTGTTGCATATTACTGCCTGTGCCACGCCGTTTGCAATATTGCTTTTGGTTACGGTTAGCGGCGCGCCCTTTACAAGGTTGGTTGTATACACAGCCGCCGCAGAAGCAGGCACGTCACTTACAATTAGTGCCAAATCCCTTTTGGTGCGGTTTTTGCGGATGCCGCAATGTATGCCGTTTGCCCTAAAGCCCTTTGCGGCACAAACGCCGCCTTTTATTAATTCCATAACAGTTAATACCTCTAAACTATATTATTAGTCCCTTAGCCTCGTCCGTGCCAAGCAAAATGTTCATATTTTGGATAGCCGCGCCGGATGCGCCCTTACCCAAATTATCAAAACGTGCCGTAAGCAAGATACGCTCGCTATTTCCGTAAACGCCTATCTGCATATCGTCCCTATCCGCAAAAGCGGCGGCGGAAAGCATACCGTCGGCATCGTCGGCATCACAATACTTAACGAGCCCGTTTGTATAATACTGCTTATACAAAGCCTTTATATCCTCTGCCGTACCCTTTATATCGCCTGCAAACAACGGAACGGTTACCTCCATACCGCTGTAGTAATCAGCCACGATGGGGCAAAACACGGGTGCATTTTCAAGTCCACACAGATATACCATCTCTTTAAGATGCTTGTGCTGTTGTGTTAAAGCGTACTGTCTGGGCGCGGTGAGAAGCACCGCCTTTTCGTCCGCCTCATACTCCGCTATCATCTTTTTGCCACCGCCGGAATAGCCCGTTAGCGAAAAGCTTGTAAGCTTTGCGTCCTTGGATATAATGCCGTTTTCAACAAGCGGTGCAACAAGCGCAACAAAGCCGCTTGCATGGCAACCGGGGTTTGCAATACGCTTGGAAGCGGCTATACGCTCCCTTTGCCCGTTCAGCTCCGCAAAGCCGTACACCCAACCGTTTGCGGTACGGTGTGCCGTTGAAGTATCTATTATCTTAACGTTTTCGCTTTCGGCAAGCGAGGCAGCCTCAATAGCCGCCGCATCGGGCAAGCACAAAAAAACTATATCCGCGCTGTTGATAGCATCCTTCCTTGCGCCTGTATCCTTACGCAGCTCTTCGGGCAGACGCATAAGACATATATCGTCCCTACCCGCAAGCCTATCTGCTATACGCAAGCCTGTTGTGCCTGCGCTACCGTCTATAAAAACCTTTGTCATTATCCAAGCATCTCTTTCACATATTTTATCTGCGCTTCTACCGAGGAAACGGAGGTACCGCCCTCGGATATGCGCCTTTCAACGCAAGCGGCAAGGTCGATAGCCGCCCACAAATCGTTATCAAACAAATCGCTGTATTCCTTGTATATTTCCATAGGCAAGGTTTCAAGCACCTTACCCTCCTGCATACACCTTGCAACTATACTGCCCGATATCTTATACGCGCTACGGAACGGCAAGCCCTTTACAACAAGGTAATCCGCAAGGTCGGTTGCGTTGATAAAGCCCGTTTGTGCGGCACGCAGCATATTATCCTTACGCACCTGCATAGTGCTTATCATCGGTATAAACACCTTTAAGCACATCTGAACGGTTTCAACCGCATCAAACACAGCCTCTTTATCCTCCTGCATATCCTTGTTGTATGCAAGCGGCAAGCCCTTTAGCGCCGTAAGCAGGGAGAACAAATCGCCGTACACCCTGCCCGTTTTACCGCGCACAAGCTCTGCCATATCGGGGTTTTTCTTCTGCGGCATTATTGAGGAGCCCGTGGTGTACGCATCCGAAAGCCTTACAAACCCAAACTCCCAGCTTGACCAAAGAATTATCTCCTCGGAAAAACGGGAAAGGTGCATCATAAGCACGGAAAGCGCGCTCATAAGCTCTAAGCAGAAATCCCTATCCGAAACACCGTCTATGCTGTTTTTAACAACACCGTCAAAGCCAAGCTGCTTTGCTTCCATACCGCGGTCGGTATCATAGGTGGTGCCCGCAAGCGCACAGCAGCCTATGGGCGACAGGTTCATACGCTTAACCGCATCGTCTATACGCCCTATATCACGCAGAAGCATCATAGCGTACGCCATAAGATGATGCCCGAAGGTTATAGGCTGTGCTCTTTGCAAATGGGTATATCCGGGCATTATCGCGCCCTTGTTTTCCTCGGCAACGCCAACTATCGCACCGATAAGCTTTTTAAGCAGTTCCTTAATATCAGCCGCCTCGTCACGCAGGTACATGCGCAAATCAAGCGCAACCTGGTCGTTACGGCTTCTTGCGGTGTGAAGCTTTTTGCCAACGTCTCCAATGCGGGCAGTAAGCACCTGCTCCACAAACATATGTATATCCTCACAGCTCATATCAAACTGCAATTCACCGCTTTCAAGGTCTGTAAGTATCCCCTCAAGCCCCGATATAAGCGCTTCTGCCTCCGCCTCGGCTATGATGCCCTTGGCGGCAAGCATGGCGGCGTGCGCCATACTGCCCTTTATATCCTGCTTATACATCTTACAGTCAAAACGGATAGAAGAATTAAAATCGTCCGCTATCCCGTCGGTATTACCTGAGGTTAAACCTGCCCACAGCTTTGCCATACTATATCTCCCGTATTATTTCTTGTTCTTAGCGTCCACCATAGCCTTAACCTTTATGGGCAAGCCGTAAAGGTTGATAAAGCCTGCGGAATCCTTCTGGTCGTAATCGCTTTCGCCAAAGGTTGCGATCTCCTCGCTGTAAAGTGAATAATCGCTCCAGACGCCTGCGTTTATCATATTGCCCTTGTAAAGCTTTAGTCTAACCTTACCAGTAACGGTTTCCTGCGTTTTGTCCACAAACGCGCTGAGAGCCTCTCTCAAAGGAGTGAACCACTGGCCGTTATATACAAGCTCTGCAAAGGTAACGGATAGCCTTTCCTTCTCGTGCATGGTCATCTTATCAAGGCAGATGCTTTCAAGCACTCTATGCGCCTTATAAAGGATAGTACCGCCGGGAGTTTCATAAACGCCGCGGCATTTCATACCAACAAGACGGTTTTCTACGATATCAATTATACCTATACCGTTTGCGCCGCCTATCTCGTTAAGCTTAAGGATAATGTTCTTTGCGCTCATCTTCTCACCGTCAAGCGCAACGGGAACGCCCTTTTCAAAGTCAAGAGTTACGTAGGTAGGCTTGTCCGGTGCTTGAAGCGGAGAAACGCCCATTTCAAGGAAGCCCTCTTTTTCATACATAGGCTCGTTGCCGGTATCCTCAAGGTCCATACCCTCGTGAGAAAGGTGCCAAAGATTCTTGTCCTTAGAATAGTTGGTTTCACGGTTGATCTTAAGAGGAATATTGTGCGCCTCTGCATAGTCTATTTCCTCTTCGCGGGATTTGATATCCCACTCTCTCCAAGGAGCGATTATGGGCATATTGGGAGCGAAATGCTTTATAGCAAGCTCAAACCTAACCTGATCGTTACCCTTACCCGTGCAACCGTGTACTATTGCATCTGCGCCCTCTTTAAGCGCTATCTCTACCAAGCCCTTTGCTATACAGGGGCGTGCGTGGCTTGTGCCAAGCAGATAATCCTCGTATATAGCGCCTGCCTTCATGGTGGGGATTATATAATCATCAACATACTCATCGGTAAGGTCAAGCACGTAAAGCTTGGAAGCACCGGTTTTAAGCGCCTTTTCCTCCAAACCCTCAAGCTCGTCATTCTGGCCAACGTTACCCGAAACAGCCACTACCTCACAATTATTATAGTTTTCCTTAAGCCACGGAATAATTATAGATGTATCCAAGCCGCCGGAATACGCTAATACAACCTTCTTAATGTTTTCTTTGTTCATAACTTTATCCTCCATATTTAAACTTTAAATTTTTAATTACTTGCCCATTATACGCCTGTGTTTATGCATTGTCAATAGCTATTTCGTCTATTTTTGCATATTTTTACATATATTTTTGTATCAAACGCTGTATTTGTGTATATTTTCTGTATATATACAAATATTTATGCATTTAAAACATTCGTGCTATACCTGCAACCACCTCTTTTATGTTTGCGTTGGTGGTGTTAATGCAAAGGTCATAGTTTTCCTTATCGCCCCATTCGTTACCCGTGTAGAACTCGTAATACTTGGCGCGGTTTTTATCTATTTCCTTTATCTGCTTCTTTATCTCTTTTTCGCTCAAGCCCTCGGTTCTTTCCGCGCGGCTTATACAACGCTGTATACGGCTTTCCATACTTGCATATACGAAGATGCGGAAGGGGTCCTTATCCCTCAAAATATAGTCCGCACATCTGCCAACGATAACGCAATCCGCCTTATCAGCAAGCTCTTTTATTATCCTGTCCTGCGCTTTGTATACGGATTGCTGTTGTATAACCGAATACTCGCCTACGTAAGCAAAGCTTTTGCCTATCGTTATGGGGTACAAGCCGTTAGGCTTACGCTCCACAACCCCGCGAACATACTCCTCTGACAAAGATGTGTGGTTTGCTATTTCGGTTATTATCTCTTTATCGTAGTATTGGATACCCAAAAGCTCTGCCAAGCGCCTGCCAAGCTCACGCCCACCGCTACCAAACTGGCGGCCAACGGTAATAATTCTTCCCATATTAAAGCCCTCCGTTATATGTATTGATATTTTTTGCGTTTTAAGAATATAAACAAGGCGGTTAATGCAAAGGACATAAGCTCCGCCACCACCATAGAAAGCCACACACCGTCTATCTGCAAAACAAGCGGCAGTAAAAGCACGCCCGCAAGCTGGAACACCAAGGTTCTTGAGAACGAAAGCAGTGCGGATATCCAGCCGTTATTAAGTGCCGTAAAGAACGCAGAGCCGAAAATGTTAAGCCCGCTGAACAAAAAGCTAAAGGCAAACAAACGAAAAGCGCGCACGGTTAAATCGTACAGCCCCTTATCGTAGCCTGCAAAAAGCGCGGACAGCGGCACAGCCAAAAGCTGCCCCAGCAAAAACATCAGCACGCCTGCCGCGCCTACAAGCAAAAGGCTTTTCTTGAAAAGATTTTTAAGCTCCGCCTTATTGCCCGCACCGAAATGGTAGCTTACAACGGGGCTTGCGCCTACCGCATAGCCGATCGATATGGCGGCAAATACGAACGAAACGTACATAAGAACGCCGTATGCCGCAATCCCGTCTTCCCCTGCAAACTTTAAAACCTGAAAATTAAACAAGGTTGTTACAATCGAAGCAGATGCACTGCTCATCAGCTCGGACGAGCCGTTTGTTGCAGTTTTCCAAAGCACCTTGCCGTAAAAGCTTGTTTTGCCAAGCCTTAGCAGGCTATCGTTCTTGCGTGTGAAATACAACAGCGGAACTACACCGCCTACAAGCTGGCTTATACCCGTTGCCGCCGCCGCGCCTGCAAGCCCCCAGCCGAAAACCGCTATAAAAAGCGCATCCAGCACCATATTGGCAACGCCCGCGCCTATCGTTACAAAAAGCCCAAGCTTTGGCTTTTCTGCCGTAACGAAAAAGCTTTGGAACACGTTTTGCAGCATAAAAAACGGAAGTGCCGCGCAAATAATGCGCCCGTAAAGCACGCAATCTTCAACCATTGCGCCTTCCGCACCAAGCAGCATCGAAACGGGGCGAAGCAAAAACCAGCCGATAGCGGCTATTACCGTGCCGCCGATAACAGTAGCGTATACCAGCATGGAAAAATAGCGGTTTGCCTTTTCCTTCTCACCCTCGCCCATAGTTTTTGCAACTATGGCTGTGCCGCCCGTGCCTATCATAAACCCAAGCGCGCCAAGCAGCATTATAAGCGGCCATATCAAATTGATTGCGGCAAACGGCGTTTTGCCGGCGAAATTAGAAACGAAAAGCCCATCCACCATACCGTAAACAGAGGTAAAAACCATCATCATAACGGAGGGGAACACAAATTTTATCAGCTTTGTATATGTAAAATGCTCTGAAAGCTTAATTCTATCCTTAGCCATTTATTAACAGCCTACCTATTAAACATATTATACTAAATTATAGTATACAGTTTTTTAACCCGCTTGTCAACAGCGGCAAAAGCTGTTTTTCCATTTTCGGCTAAAGCTATTGCCGCACCGTAAAACGCAAAGCTTTTTTAAGCAAAATACACAAAACAATAAATGCAGTAATGTGTATAAAAGCTATTGCAATATTTGGCAAAAGATAGTACAATTCTTTTAAGTTTTTAAAATGGAGTATTGTTATGAAAATTATTATTGCCGGTTGCGGCAAAATAGGCGTTTCTATCGTTGCAGATCTGGTTTCCGAAGGGCACGATGTTACCGTGCTGGATGCAAGCGCGGAAATCATAACGCAGGTGACCAACGTGCACGACGTTATGGCTATCTGCGGTAACGCGGTGGACTGCGAAACGCTTGAGGAGGCAAATGTGAACGAGGCGGATATTTTTATTGCCGCCACGGGTACGGACGAGCTTAATATGCTTAGCTGTTTTTTGGCAAGGCGTATGGGCGCATCTCACACGATAGCGCGTATACGCAACCCCGAGTATAACGATAAAAGCCTTAATTTTATGCGCCAGCAGTTAGAGCTTTCCATGCCTATAAACCCCGATTTGCTTACGGCGCTTGAGCTGTTTAATATATTAAAGCTTCCCTCTGCGGTAAGGCGTGAAAGCTTCTCCCGCAGGAGGTTTGAGGTTGTTGAGCTTATCATCGGTGCTGACAGCGAGCTTAACGGGATGAAGCTTATGAAAATGCGTGACAAGTTTAAGGCAAACTACCTTGTATGCACCGTAAGACGTGGGGACGAGCTTTTCATCCCCTTTGGCGGGTTTGAGCTTAGAAGCGGGGACAAAATAGGGCTTATAGCCGCACCCTCTGAGATACTAAAGCTGCTTAAAATGCTTGGTGCTTTGAAAAAGCAAGCAAAAAGCGTTACCATTTTGGGCGGAAGCCGTACCGCCTACTACCTTGCTAAGATGAGCGAGGATATAGGTATGGCGGTTACGATAATAGAAAAGAAGCCCGAACGTTGCGTGGAGCTTAGCAATCTTTTGCCAAAATCCGTTATCATAAACGGTGACGGTACGGAGCAGGAGGTATTGCTTGAGGAAGGGCTTCGCGATACCGATGCGTTCGTTGCGCTTACAGGGCAGGACGAGGAGAATATACTTGTTTCGCTGTTTGCAAAAACGCACAACGTTCCTACGGTAATAACCAAGGTAAACCGTGATGAAATGGCATCGCTTGCATCAAAAATAGGTTTGGACTGTATAGTTTCACCCAAGGCACTCACCACAGGCGTGCTTGTTCGTTACGCAAGAGCGCTTGAAAACTCCAAGGGCAGTAACGTTGAAACGCTTTATAAGATGATGGACGGTTTGGCAGAGGCGCTGGAGTTTAAGGTTGGGCAGGATTTCCCCGCGCTTGGCGTTCCGCTTAAGAACATTAAATTCAAAAAGAACGTGCTTGTTGCAGGCATTTTGCGCGATAGGAAAACCATTATCCCTTCGGGTGACGATGCAATAATGGTAAACGATAGGGTTATTATAGTTACTGCACAGCAGCGGTTTAATGACCTTTCGGATATATTGGAGAGGTAACGGCTTTATGAATCGCAGAATGGTTTTTTATATGATAGGCCGTCTTATCACGGTAGAAGCCGCTTTGCTTTTGCTTCCGCTTATCGTATCGGCAATATACCGCGAAACAAGCGTTGTTATCGCTTTCTCCGCAACGGTTGGCATAGCGCTTGCCGTTGGCTTCGGGCTAACGCTTATAAGCCGCCCCGACAGCAAGGTTATTTTCGCAAAAGAGGGCTTTGTTATCGTTGCCTTATCGTGGATACTTATGTCTGTTATAGGCGCACTGCCCTTCGTTATAAGCGGAGAAATACCCAAATTTTTTGATGCGTTTTTCGAAATAGTAAGCGGCTTTACAACAACGGGTGCATCTATAGTTCCCAACGTGGAGGCGTTAAGCCACGGCTCGCTGTTTTGGCGCAGCTTTACGCATTGGATTGGCGGTATGGGCGTGCTTGTGTTCATTATGGCAGTTGTTCCCTCCTCTACCGACCGTTCTATACACATTATGAAAGCAGAGGTACCGGGCCCTATCGTGGGTAAGCTTGTTCCGCGCGTTCGCCAAACGGCAAGGATACTGTACCTTATCTACGTTGTGATGACGTTTATAATGGTTATATTTTTGCTTTGCGGCGGTATGTCGGTATTTGAAAGCTTACTGCACACATTCGGCACGGCAGGCACGGGCGGCTTTGGCACGAATATGGACAGTATCGCAAGCTACAGCCCTTATATCCAATGGGTAATAACGATATTTATGCTCCTTTTTGGCACAAACTTTAATTTGTATTACTTTTTACTGCTTCGCCGCTTCAGCAACGTTTTCAAAAGCGGCGAGCTGTGGACGTATCTTGGCATATACCTTGCCTCCGTTGCGATAATAGCAATCAACATATACAGCATTTACGGAAGCGTTGAGGAATGTATAAGACTATCCGCGTTTCAGGTATCCTCCGTTTCAACAACAACCGGCTTTGCCACAGCAGATTTTAATAATTGGCCGGTGCTTTCAAAGGCGATACTGTTTTTACTTATGTTCACGGGCGGTATGGCAGGCTCTACTGCGGGCGGTCTTAAAACCTCGCGCATTGTTTTGCTTTTCAAAACCATCAGGCGCGAGTTCTCTCGTATGCTGCATCCGCGCTCTGTTTCCGTTGTAAAGTTTGAGGGCAAGCAGGTTGATGACGTTACGCTTAACAGCGTTAGTTCTTATTTCTCGCTTTATATCGGCTTGTTTATTATAATTTTCCTGCTTGTTTCAATTGATAATTTTGATTTTGAAAGCAGCATCTCTGCCGTTGCCGCGTGCATAAACAACGTCGGCCCCGGCTTTGGTAAGGTTGGCCCAATGGGCAGCTTTTCGGGCTTTTCCGCCTTTTCAAAGCTGTTACTGTCATTAGCTATGCTGCTTGGCAGGCTGGAGCTTTACCCGCTTATGATAGCGTTCAGCCCCTCCACTTGGACAAAAAAGTAACAACACAAACTGCGGTATTTGCCGCAGTTTATTTTTAACATTTTTTCGCAATCCAATTTGTGTTTTTGCGCATTTTTATATTGATTTCAAGCAAAAAAATGTGATATAATATAAAAGCAAGCTAAGCTATACAAATAATAGAAAGTTAAATTTACTAAGGTTTAATTTGGAAAGGAGTTATTCATGAAAAGAACATTTTGTTTAATCACTTGCTTGGTTTTGTTAATCAACTCATTAGTTATCATCACGCCACAAACTGTTACAAGTGCATTCGAAACCGATTTCCAAAATTTATTAGAAACTTTGGACAACGGAAACGAAAACGAAATAATTATATGGACATAGGATGTTAGTCACGACATCATTGAATAAGTTACATTTATGAAAACCGGTCTTACTAAAGACAAAATCACAAACAATTCTGATATCGAAGAAATACAAAACTATATTAGAACAAAACGTGACATCTCTAGAAAAGTATATGAAACTGCTAACAATTCTTTCTATACTTCCGTTATAGAAAAAACAAAAAGTACAGTTTTATTTCAAAGTCGTTATTCGCCCGTTTTTATATTAAAAGGATCTAAACAACAATTATCAGCAGTATTATCAAGTGATAAGGTAAAAACAGCTCAAAAGCACAATAATTTCGAGATGAAACACTTTTCTAACATCTCTAATATCAATACCGGAGTTCAGCATTTACGAGATACTACAAGTATTAGCGGGGATGGAGAAAATGTTATCATAGGTATTTTAGATGCAGGTTTCCCTGATATAAATAAATTGTATGGATCATATAATCTTTTTGATAGTTCTAAAATATCGTATGCCAATACCGGCACAAAAATTGATGAACACGCAACGCTCGTTGCTGCATTAATGGTAGGACAAACTGTAGTGTATAACGGTGTAACCTATCGCGGTGTAGCACCAAAAGCAAACTTAGTATGTGCGTATCCGGTAAACACAAGCAATATAAACACATCAATAGTGAGAGACGTAGATATAAGAATCGCTATTGAAGCCTTATTGTCAGCGAATGTTAATATTATCAATGCAAGTATAGGGGATCAATATCGATTAAGCTATAATTCAGAAGATAATCAGCCATATTATGAAATGATAAGATGGATGGATCACATCGCGTTTAATCACGATGTCCATTTTGTTGCTGCAGCGGGTAATATGAAAACTATGGAAGAGGTCCTTTCATTTTCTGCAAATGACGAAAACGCCAATGGATACGAAGACAGCACAGAATATGTGAATATACTCGGAATGAGTTACAACGCAATAGCGGTTGGAAATGTATGGCACAACAACGAGGTAGTGAATAGTATCGCACCCACAAATTTATCTTTGCAAACCTCCACACCATATACAATTGCTCCCAGATCTGCTTACAAGACATGGAATAGCACTTTTTGTAAACCGGATATTTCATGTTTTGGAAACATACGATATGCAGACATGGAAGATAACGGAACAAGTTTTTCTTCTCCACAAGTAGCCGGTATTATAGCACAACTATGCAGTTTGTATCCTCAATTATTAACAAACAATTCCGGAATAAAAGCCTTGCTTGCAGCTACGGCTGTATATCGCGCTAACGATACACTTACTAACGACACAAAAGATGTTTCTTCTGAACTTTTGGATCGTCAAGGAGCGGGCATAGCAAACGCACATTGTGCATACGCATGCTATTCAAATGCTAAAACTTTAGACTTAACCCTCTCTGGACAAACCGCTATATATTCCTTCAACATAAACATTCCTTCTAGTTATACATATTTGAGATTAGCAATGTCTTGGATACGCAAAGCAAACTTATCCAATTATCAAAACGATGACCACTCGAACAACATTCCCATTGATCTCGGTCTTGCAAATTTAGATGTTCATGTTTATTATAATAATCAACTGGTGGCTCTGTCTGAAAATTTCGGCACAAATTTAGAGGTGCTGCAATTTGATGTGACTCAGGGAGGAATTTATACCGTTAAAATATTTAACAGAAGTTATGAGATATATGATATAGACTACGGTAATCAATACGTTTCAATTGCTTGGTATTGATAAAACAATAAAAAGGGATGGTGTTATTATGAAAAAGATTAAATGCATTCTTTGCTTGCTTTTAGTTATTGTTTTGCTCTTTACGAGCGCATGCACGGATAATAATGTAGTAACAAGCAGTGATGCGCCTGAAAGTGTAGAGCAGAGCACTTCCAAAGATATAAGCACCGAGATTAGCGAAGAAAAAACACCCAAAGGCTTTAACGATGAGATTGCATACGGCTATCACACGCTGGGCAATTCTATGTACGGAGATGTTATGTTCGAGTACGAGGGTGAACACAAGCTTTGCGGCATTACTAAAAAAACAGGCCTGATATTGGAATATTTTGATACAAACAGCTCTATCTATAAAGCGTACACATGGTTAGGTGAAAAAGTAGCGTTTTTAGAGGATAAAGCAAAAGGAAAAAAGGATATTCCCCTTGCTGATTTCGAAAACGTTTATTCCGCAAAATACCAATTTGACCTAAAACAAGATTCACCCATTAAGCCGCAAACATTTACCTACGAGGAAGTGCGCGAAAAAGATGCACCAATATTTATGTTTTTAGAAACCGCACCGCTTACCGAAAGCACGGTGAAAGATATACAAACGCAATATGGAGTGAACGAAGAAAAAGCGGTTTCCATATATCGCCAAATGGTTATAGACAAGCTTAGGGAGTGCGGATTATACGTTGAAGGCTTTGCCGATATTTATTCTTACGATACACTAAGGGCGTGCTTTATAGCTTCAACCGACAGAGATGTGAAATTCAATTTAGAAGATTTTAAACACGAGGACAGCGTTTATACCACCTGCACGCATCTGTTCTTTGCTGCATACGGTAAATGCGCTGATATAGAAGCATTGGAAACGGCAATAAACAGCGAGGAGAACAAACTGTTAAAGGTTCGCGCTATGGCAGCATCGGGTTGTGGTTACGACACAGGTAAAAGTGCATACATTGTTGAGGATACCAAAGCGTATGCTCACAATTATTACAGCAGGGCTGAGATTTACTTAGTAGATTTAGCAAAATCCTCTCTTGGCGTTCTCACGGAATTTTAACACAGAAATACAAAGGCAAAAGCCGCAAGGGAAAATACCCCCTGCGGCTTTGCTTTATGTCGGTTTAGCAGCAGCAGCAAACGATAACTATTGCAATCAATATAATGATCCAACAGCTTTGGTTGCCGAAGAAAGAATCAAAGCATCCCATTGTCAACCCTCCCCTCTTGCTACATATTATGTTGAAGCGCGGATTTGTGTTAAAACAAAAAATGCGTGCCGTTTTGTCTAAACCTAAGCGCAGGGGCTTGACAAACAAATGTTCGATGTGCTACAATACCGAAGCGTTAGAACATCTGTTTGTTTGGAGGGGTTGCGTATGGAGCCGCGTATTATACTGCATTCTGATGCAAACAGCTTTTTTGCCTCTGTTGAGGCGGCTGAGGACCCATCGCTTAAAGGCAAGGCGGTGGCAGTTTGCGGAGCGGTAGAGGAACGGCACGGGATAGTGCTTGCTAAAAGTGAGAAGGCGAAAAAGGCTGGGATATACACGGGGCAAACCGTCGGGGAAGCGCTTCGTTTATGCCCTGAGCTATGCGTTGTAGCGCCGCATTACGGCTTGTACGCGCAGTATTCGGAGCAGCTTCGCAGGATATACGCGCGTTTTTCCGACCGTGTTGAGCCGTTTGGGATGGACGAATGCTGGCTGGACGTAAGCCCCGCCATCAAGCACTTTGGCGATGGGGAGCTGGCGGCAGATATGCTTCGTGAGCAGGTTTATACAGAGCTTGGCATTACAGTAAGCGTTGGGGTATCGTTTAACAAGGTGTTTGCAAAGCTTGGCTCTGACCTTAAAAAGCCCAACGGCACAACCGTAATAACGCCGCAAAACTTCCGCGCACGCTTTGAAAATTTGCCTGCGGAAAGCCTTCTTGGGGTTGGGCGTTCCACAAAGCGCACGCTTAACAAATACGGCATCTTCACCTTGGGACAGCTTGCCTGCTGTGACAGAAGCTTTCTGAAAGGCATACTTGGAAAAGGCGGCGAAACGCTTTGGGCGTACGCCAACGGGCTTGACAGCGCGGAGGTTGTACCGATAGAAGAAGCTCCGCCCGTTAAAAGCGTGGGGCACGGCACAACCCCCGCGCGTGACCTTAAAAGCAACGAGGAGGTATACCGTTTAATGCTTGCGCTGTGTCAGGACATAGGCACAAGGCTAAGGCAATACCGTATGCGCTGTAACGGGGTTTGCATCACTATGCGCGATACAAAGCTCAACGTCCACAGCGCGCAAACGATAATGGAGCGCGCAACGGATAATTCTGGCGAGATAGCGCGCGCCGCATACGGCGTGTTTCAAGCGCAGGGCGGTATTAAGGAGCCGCTTCGTTCGCTTACGGTAACGGCAATACGCTTGGAATGCAGTACCAAGCCTATACAAACGGATATGTTTACAAGCCCCGCGCGGCTGGAAAAGCAAGCCGCGCTTGACAAAACCGTGGATGCCATACGCAAACGCTACGGAAAAGGAGCTATAATGCCTGCCGCTATATGCAAAAACGAGTTTGTTTTTTCGGATGCGGGTATCTCTCTGCCGTCAACACATACTTGACAAATAGGATACGGAAGTATATAATTAAAAATGTGTTATTGCATTTTTAATAAAGGAGATAGAATTGCTTATGAAAAAGATTTTTGCGGCTGTTTTTGCTTTTGTTTCCGCCTTTCTTACAGGTGCTTTACAGGCTTCTGCCGTTGGTGCAACTCCTTTAGCGGGGGATAACGATTGGTGGATATATTTAATCCTTGCGATTATCGCCGTTGCTATGATAGCTGTGCTTGTTATAACAGGCAAAAAGAAGAAATAGCGTAACCGCGCACACAAAAACAAAAAATAAAAAATAAAATAAAAAACAAACAGGAGACACTAACATGAAAAAAATAACAAAGGCAATAATCCCTGCAGCAGGTCTTGGCACACGTATGCTTCCCATTTCCAAAAGCGTACCTAAGGAGATGCTTCCGATAGTGGACAAGCCTTGTATCCAATACTTGGTGGAGGAAGCTGTAGCAGCAGGAATAACCGATATACTTGTTATAACAGGTCGCGGTAAGGGCGCTATCGAAGACCATTTTGACCACAACTTAGAATATAACGAAAGGCTTCAGGCATCCGGCAAGTTAGCCATTGCAGAGCAGCTTAACTCCATTGCTAACCTTGCAAACATAAGCTTTATCCGTCAAAAGGAAGCAAAGGGGCTTGGCCACGCGGTTTACTGCGCTAAAAGCTTTATTGGGGACGAGCCGTTTGCAGTTTTGTACGGTGATGACGTTATAGTATCCAAAACTCCCGTTACCAAGCAGCTTATCGACGTTTATAACGAATACGGTCTTGGTGTTGCAGGCGTTAAAAGCGTTACCCCCGAGCAGATAGTTAAATACTGCTCTCTTAAGGTTGAAAACCTGCACGATAACGTTTACAAGGTTAGCGATATGATAGAGAAGCCCTCGCCCGATAAGATCTTTTCTTTGCTTTCCATCCTTGGGCGCGTTGTATTGCCTGCTGAGATATTCAGCATACTTGAAAACACTCCTCGCGGCGCAGGTAACGAAATACAGCTTACCGACGCTATGCGTGTGCTTGCGCGCGAAAAGGGTATGACCGCGTGCGAATTTGAGGGCACGAGATACGATATAGGCTCCAAGCTTGGTATGCTTATAGCTAATATAGAGCAGGGTCTTGTTCATCCCGAAACCGGGGAGGCGTTGAAGCAGTACCTCAAAGCGCTTAAGCTTGACTAACGGAGGATGTTATGGGCAGAATAAGCAAGGTTAATTACTATTTGGAAATAGCAAGAACAGTTGCAATGCGCGGCACCTGCCTACGCAGGAAGTTTGGTGCCATCATAGTTAAGGACGACGTTATTGTTTCCACAGGCTATGCGGGCGCACCGCGCGGCAGGCAAAACTGCTGTGACCTTAATTTCTGCCTGCGCGACAAGATGAACATTCCGCGCGGCGAAAGGTACGAGCTTTGCCGTTCCGTGCATGCGGAGGCAAACGCTATTATCGCCGCCCCGCGTGACCGTATGCTTGGCGCAACACTTTATCTCGCCTGTGTGGACCCTAAAACCGGCGATACCGTGCCGGGTACCTGCTGCTGCCAGATGTGCAAGCGTTTGGTTATTAACGCCGGTATAGAGCAGGTTGTTGTTCACGAGGAGGGGGACGGCTACACCGTTTATCAGGTTAGCGATTGGATAGAAAATGATGACTCTTTGGGGCAGATAGGATACTGATATTATGGCAAACGGCAAACAGCAAGGCAAGGCGCTTTTAAAAGAGGCTTTAACGATATTGGCCGTGCTTTTGGGAACGGGGCTTGTATTGGTTTCGATATTCCTTATTTCCCGATGCGACGGTAGGAGTAACGATGCGCCGCCCGTGCATTCCGCCACGGTAAGCGACGTTGCCGTTACCGATACGGAAACGGGGATAAGCTATACACGCTGTCCCATAGGGATAGGTGCAAACACACTTAAGGACAAGTTTTTGGCAATAGGCGATGAGGACAGCGGCATTGTTCTTTACACCATAATGTTTGAGGACAGTGCAAGGTTTATTTCCGAGGCTAAGGACGCGCTGGGCGGTTCTTACGTATACCGCGCAAAGGGCGAGAAGGAAATAACGCTTGAGGGCTTTGCACCGATTGCCGCAGGTATATTTATGGACGGCATCAACGCACCGATAGACAATTTTTACGGGAAGGATGCCGTTGATAACGCCACGGGCTTAAAGCTTGAGGACGGAACCAAATACGTTGAATACATAAAGAACGCGCTTTTAAACGGTAAGCAAGCAACACCCACGGGTGAGTTTACGGATACCGAGTATTATATAAGGCTTTATTCCAAGGCGTATCCGGGGCTTTATTACGAGGTTTTGTTTTGTACCGACGTAAACGGCGTGGCTTATCTGCGCGATATGGTTACGGAAAAGCTTGTTGTTTCACCTGATGAGCTTACCGTAAGAATAAACGGTTAGCTATGGATATTTTTAGAATTACTGAGGAATATGTTGCCGCCGCCGCGTTGACGGAGGCGGCAACTCTTGATACAGCGTGGTCTGCCGCACAGATACGCGAAGCGATGGATATGGAGGACACCTTGTATCTAATCGCTGTGGACGGCGGCACGCTTTGTGCTATCGCAAGCTGTGTTTTTTCCGCGTACGAGGCGATGATAGAAAACGTTGCCGTTGCGCCCGAATACAGAAGGCGCGGTGCGGCAAGCGCGTTGCTTGCCGTTATCGAGGAGGAAGCGATAAAAAGGCGGCTGGAGTGCATATCTTTAGAGGTTGCAAGCAAAAACAGCGGTGCGGTTTTGCTTTATGAAAAGGCAGGGTTTGCCAAGGCGGGCATTAGAAAAGGCTTTTACCGCAAGCAAAACGACGATGCGCTGGTTATGGTTAAGGAGATTTGTTAATGAGGATTTTAGGTATAGAAAGCTCTTGTGATGAAACGGCGGCGGCTATAGTGGAGGACGGTAGGAACGTTCTCTCAGGCGTGGTTGCATCACAGGTGGAGGTACACGCGCTTTACGGCGGCGTTGTGCCCGAAATAGCTTCCAGAGCGCACACAGAAGCGCTTTGCGGCGTTGTAAAAAGCGCACTTTCCAACGCAGGTCTTACTATGGCGGATATAGATGCTATCGCCGCAACCTACGCGCCCGGTCTTATAGGTGCGTTGCTTACGGGGCTTAGCTTTGCCAAAGGGCTTTCATACAGCACGGGCAAGCCGCTTATACCCGTACACCATATACGCGGGCATATAGCCGCAAATTATATTGCCAGCCCGTTGCTTAAACCGCCGTTTATAGCCTTGGTGGTTAGCGGTGGGCATACCTCGCTTATTAAGGTGGAGGATTATACAAAGCTTATCACGATAGGCGTTACAAGGGATGACGCGGCGGGTGAAGCCTTTGATAAGGCGGCGCGCGTTTTAGGGCTTCCCTACCCCGGCGGTGCCGCTATGGATAAGCTTGCCGCTATCGGTAATAAAAAGCGTTTCCCCTTTACGATAAGCAAGGTTCACGATGCGGAATACGATTTTAGCTTTTCGGGGCTTAAAACGGCTGTTATCAACCTTGTGCACAATATGAAGGTGCGCGGCGAGGAGATAGAGGGGCAGCTTAAAGCGGATATAGCCGCATCATTTACCGCCGCCGCAGTTACTACCGTGTGCCGTGGGGTTGAAAAGCTGTATACGGATGGGGAGCGTTTGCCGCTTGTTTTATCGGGCGGTGTTGCCGCAAACAGCCATCTGCGCAAGGCGCTTACGGAGCTTACCGAGAAGTACGGCGTTGGCTTTTACGTGCCGCCGCTTTCCCTTTGCGGGGACAACGCGCAGATGATAGCATCCCAAGGGTATTACGAGTTTTTGGCGGGTGCAAACGCGCCGCTTTCGCAAAACGCCTTTGCTTGTATGGAGGCGTAAACGCATAAATTATACAATAATGTATAATACATAATGCGGCGGGAAAATGTGGGAAACTGATAGAGAAACAAGTGTTTCTTTTTGCAAAACAAGCATTTTAGCCATTTTTCGAGCCTTAAAATGTGGGAAACTATGTGGAAAACGAGGGTTTTTCCTAAAATAATAACTTTTTGATACTACATTATGTAAATCATCACTATGCAAAAAGTGGAGGGAATATTTAAAATGAGCGAAAAATATTCGGCAGAAAAAAAGGCGGCTCTTTTACATTTTGAAAAGCTGCTTGACGAACAGCTTGAAAGGGCTGAACGCATAAAAGCGGTTAAGGAGTTTACGGATTACGAAAAGCTTGAAAAGCTTATTATCGGCGTTTGCGGTGGGGACGGTATCGGCCCGTATATCTGCAAGGTTAGCGCAGACGTTTTGGAATATATGCTTAAGGACGAGATAGAAGCAGGCAAGGTTGAGATAAGAAACATAGAGGGGCTTACCATAGAAAACCGTGCCGCTGTGGGCAAGGCTATACCGGACGACGTTATGGCAGAGCTTAAGGCTTGCCACGTTATCCTCAAGGGGCCTACCACTACCCCGCGTGCGGGTGACCCGTGGCCTAACATAGAAAGCGCAAACGTTGCAATGCGTAAGGAGCTGGATCTGTTTGCCAATATGCGCCCCGTTAAGGTGCCCGCGCTTGGCATAGATTGGACCTTCTTCCGTGAGAATACCGAGGGCGGCTATGCGGTTGGCAGTAAGGGCATAAAGGTAAACGATGAGCTTGCGATGGACTTTGTTGTTACCACCACGGAGGGTACGGAGCGTATCGCACGCCTTGCCTTTGATTATGCCCGCAAGAACGGCATTAACCGTGTTGACATCGTTACTAAGGCAAACGTTATTAAAACAACAGACGGCAAGTTTTTAAACCTCTGCAAGGAAATAGGCAAGGACTATCCTGAGATAGCCGTTGAAGACTGGTACATTGATATAATGACCGCAAAGCTTATAGACGAAAAGCGCAGACGTGATTTCCGCGTTATGATACTTCCCAACCTTTACGGTGATATACTTACGGACGAGGCGGCGGAGATACAGGGCGGCGTTGGCACGGCAGGCAGTGCAAACATAGGCAAGCGCTACGCTATGTTTGAGGCTATACACGGCAGTGCGCCCCGTATGGTAAACGAGGGTAGAGCGCAGTATGCAGACCCTTGCTCTATGCTACGCGCCGTTGTAATGCTTCTTCGCCATATCGGCAGGATAGAAAAGGCCGAAAAGCTTGAGAAGGCATTGGATATATGTATGTTTGAGGAAGCGGCTGTTAAGATAACGGGCAGAGCAGACGGTGCCACAAACGCAGAGTTTGCCGAATACCTTAAATCCAAGCTTTAATAAAAAAATCACCCCAAGAAGCCGTTCGGCTTCTTGGGGACCCCGACAATAAGGCGCTGTAAAAAAACTTAGTTTTTTTACAGCCCTTTTTATGAATTATTTATTCCTTTTCTCTTGCCTTCGCTTAACTATTTTGTTATAAATAAGCATACCAACAAGGCTTACGGCGGCGGTTATTGCAAAAACTATACCGCCCTTGATATAATCCCCTTCTATAATGTAATGCCCTGCCAAGGTGGAGGACACAACGGAGGGGATGCGCGCTATCAGCGATATGGTGAGAAACTCTGAAAGCGTTATGCGCATTAGACCAACGAAATAGGTTATAAGGTCCTTAGGTGTACCGGGTATAAAGAAAAGCAAAAACACGGTGCGTTTAAGCTTCTTTTCGCTGTTAAGAAATTTAAGGTTATCTATCCTTTCGCGGTCGATAAAAAGCTCCACCAGCCGTATACCAAAGCGCTTTGTAAGCAGAAATACCACCGTAGTAGCGGCGGCTATCCCCGCAAGGCACACAAGCAAGCCGCCTATCCACCCAAACGAAAGGCCTGCACCTATCTCCACAACCTCGCCCGGAATAAACGCAACGAATACCTGAAGCATCTGTATACCAAACGCAACGATATAGCCCTTCCAACCAAAGCTATCTATATACAGCTTAAACGCTTCGGGCGTTTTAACGTTGTTCATCAAGGCGTTCCAAATAAAAGCCCCCAGCAAGGCAAACACTGTTATCGCTGTAACAAGCGAAGCTATCGCTATAATACGCTTTTGTTTTAAAGTGCGTGCTTTCATTTTGCGGTTAAAAACGCTATGGCGCGCTCTATGGCATCCTTGCTGTCATACCACGGCTCGTCATCATAGCGATAGTCAAACTTCTTGCAAAACCACGAAACATCGTTTTTAAGCTTATCGAGATACGCCGTAACTATCCGTTCGGCATCAGCCGCCATCTCTTGGGAATAGGGCTTTTTCATGTGAGCCGTTTCCTCAAGCAAGCGGCGATAATGCGGCAGGCACAGGCACTTTTTTGCGGCAAACTTTTTGCGGAAATCGCTTTCGTTGGAATACAAATAAGCCGCTGTGGCAAGCATTGCCTCAAAGTTGCCCTCTATCCTATCACAAATATAACAGCTTTCCTCAAGTGATAGTATCTTCTTCTTGGGCGCGGCAGTCTTATCGCGCGATAAAACGCCGCCAAGCTTAACGTCTTTTTTCAGCTCATCCAAGTGGCTTTCCAAGATAAGCGCAAGCCCAAGGCGGTTTTTGCGCGTTACAAGCATACCGAAATGCTCCTTGCAAAAGCCTTTTTCGTTGGTTTGTATTCTAACGTCCGGCTCCATCATAGAAGCGCCCAAAATCAAGGTAAGTTCATCCTCTTGCAGCTTTTCGTGCAGCAAACAGAAGGGGCATTTATCGCTTTCGTCCTCAAACGCCTCGTTTACGGGGATAGTATATATGTGTTCCTTCATTATTTCACCGTCCTTTGCGGTTATTATACAGTAAACACCATATTTTTTCAAGCCCCATTTTAGGAGAACTATATGAACGTAAAAGAATTAAACGGCGGCGTGCTGATATCAAACAGCGACATAGATTTATACAAGACCTTCGATTGCGGCCAATGCTTTAGGTTTGAAGCCTTGGGCGATGGCGTGTTTAAAGGCGTTGCCTTCGGGCGGGTGCTGGATATAAAGGCAACGGAAGCGGGAAGCTTTTTTATAGCCGATATGTCCATAGCGGAGTTTGAAAGCCGCTTTGCTTTGTTTTTTGACCTTGAGCGTGACTACGAGGGTATACGCAAGGACCTGCTATCGTTAGGGGTTATCCCCAAGGCTATTGAAAACGGCGGCGGTATACATATACTTAGGCAGGAGTTTTGGGAAACGCTTTGCTCCTTTATTATATCGCAGAACAACAATATACCGCGTATAAAAAAAATAATCGCCTCGCTTTGCCGCCTTTTGGGGGACGAGATAGCGGAGGGCGTTTATACCTTCCCCACAGCGGAAAAGGTGGCACAGGCAGGAGTGGAGGGCTTGGCACCTATTAAAGCGGGCTTCCGTGCAAAATATATGGTGGATGCGGCTGAGAAGGTGGCAAGCGGCGCGCTATGCTATGAAACGCTGTGTAATATAGGGCTTGATAAGGCGATAGAGGCTTTATGTACCGTTAAAGGCGTAGGACGAAAGGTGGCAGGCTGTGTTGCGCTGTTTTCGCTTGGGTATATGAGCTCGTTCCCCGTGGACGTTTGGATAAAGCGCGTGCTGGACAAATACTACGCCGAGGATTTTAACCCACAAAGCTTTGGCAGCTTTGCGGGGCTTGCACAGCAATACCTGTTCTACAACGAAAGATATTTAAACTAATGCCTTGTATATAAAGGTATACGCCAAAAGCACGGCACATACGCAAAGGCTTGGAAACAAGCAAATAAAAAGCTTTTTTATATACGCCTTCAAACAAAAGCACCCCCTATGCATTGGTATTATTTCCAAAAGCATAGGGGGTTATTCTTCTATATATAGTTTTTAAAACTATCCAAATACCGCCATAAGGAAGCCTGCCGCAACTGCAGAGCCTATAACGCCTGATACGTTGGGGCCCATTGCGTGCATAAGCAGGAAGTTGGAGGGGTTAGCCTTTGCGCCCTCAACCTGTGCAACGCGTGCCGCCATAGGAACAGCAGAAACGCCTGCAGAACCGATAAGCGGGTTTATCTTGCCGCGTGATATAATATACATAACCTTACCAAACAGTATACCGCCTGCGGTAGCAAATGCAAACGCCATAAGGCCAAGGCCTATTATCTTAAGGGTATCCAAAGCAAGGAAGCTACTACCAACTGCGGTAGCACCAACGGAGATGCTTAAGAATATAGTAACGATGTTCATAAGCGCGTTCTGAACCGTATCGGAAAGCCTATCCGTAACGCCGCACTCACGAAGGAGGTTACCAAACATTAAGCAACCGAGAAGTGAGGAAACGGAGGGAAGGAAAAGAACGGTTATAATAGTAACGGCTATGGGGAACACTATCTTTTCTGCCTTAGAAACGTTGCGAAGCTGCTCCATCTTAACAGAGCGTTCCTTCTTAGTGGTAAGAAGGCGCATAATGGGGGGCTGTATCATAGGGATAAGCGCCATATAGGAGTAAGCCGCAACAGCGATAGGAGCAAGAAGGTGGGGTGCTAAGCTCTTGGTAAGCCAAATAGCCGTAGGACCGTCTGCACCACCGATTATACCGATGGAAGCCGCCTCGTTGCCGTTAAAGCCAAGAAGTATTGCAAGGAAGAACGCAACGTAAACACCAACCTGTGCAGCCGCGCCGAGAAGCATACTCTTTGCGTTTGCTATCATGGGGCCAAAATCCGTCATCGCGCCAACGCCCATAAAGATAAGGGAGGGGTAAATACCGGTTTTAACGCCTATGTAAAGAATATCAACAAAGCCGCCTTCTCTTAAAACACGGCCGTAGTTTACACCGTTTTGGGCAGCTTCTTCGCCAACCCACCAATCAGCGTGGTAAAGGAAGTTACCCTCTACAAGAGAAAGGTTGGAAACAAGCATACCGAAAGCTATCCCTATAAGCAAAAGCGGCTCAAACTTTTTAACAATACCAAGATAAAGCAGAACGCAAGCTATAGCTATCATCACGTAGGACTGCCACTCAAGCCCTGCAAAGCCGGAGCTGGACCATAGATTTTTCAAAACCTCTAATACGTTCATTATTCAGCCGCCTCCTCTACACTTTCCTCCACGTCAACCGCGTGGGTCTTACCGTTAAGTGTTACGCTAAAGCGCGGAAGCTTTTCCGTAACGGAAACGGTGTGCTTTTTACCGTCCAGCGTAACGAACATTGCGCCTTCGGGAACGGTGGAAGCTACAGGTGCGCTAACACCAACAGGTGCAGCCTTGGGAGCAGGCGCACTAACGGGTGCGGGGGCTGCCTTAGGCTCTTTACTGCCAAGGTTAAGCGCCTTGGACATTATGCCGATAAACGCCATAAGCACCAAAAGAACTGCAAAAACGATAGCAAAGCCGAGTGCGGAATAAACAAGAGCATCAGTAATGCTAACTTCCTTAACATCGCCAACAACGGCTGCCGCAAAACTCATAAGGGGCATAAATCAATTCCTCCTCATTATAGATATGCAGGGAAAAGCGTTAAAAAAACGCCCTAATCCCCATAATATTATACTGAAACTAATTCTACCAAATAAACAGCATTTTGTCTATATGCTATTTTAAAATATTTTACATCATTTTAAGCAAAACTTATGTGTATTTTGACATAAGCCCTCACGCCTGCCCTATTATACGCAAAAACTCCGCCTCGTCTATTATCTTAACGCCAAGAGCTTGCGCTTTCGCAAGCTTACTTCCCGCATCACTGCCGCAAAGCAGAAGGCTTGTCTTTTTTGATACGGAGGATGCCGCCGTGCCGCCGTGCTTTCTTATAAGTGCCTCCGCCTCGTTACGCTTAAGGCTTGGAAGCGTGCCCGTTACAACAACGGTAAGCCCTTCAAGTGCAGTGCCCTTTTCTTCTTCCGCCTGCTCCGTATTAAGCCCAAGTGCCTTTAAACGCTCGATAAGCGCTATATTTTGCTCAACGGCAAAATACTCCCTTATAAGGTGCGCGGTTATATCGCCTATATCGTTTATCCCCGTTAGCACTTCCGCACTTGCTTGAGAAAGCGCATCTATACTGCCGAACCGCTCCGCAAGCGTTATTGCCGCCTTTTCGCCCACCTGCCTTATGCCAAGCCCGTATATAAGCTGTGCCAACGATGCGCTTTTGGATTTTTCCGCCGATTCAATAAGGCGCTTTGCGCTTTTTTCTCCAAAACGCTCCATTGCAGAAAGCTTCTCCGCATCAAGCGTATACAAATCCGCCGCGCTTTTAACAAAGCCGTTATCTATAAGCGCTTGCAAAACGCTCTCGCCAAGGTTATCTATCCCCATAGCGCGCGCAAAATGAAGCAGAGTACGGTGTAACTGTGCAGGGCAGGAGCTGTTGGTACAACGCACCGCCGCCTCGCCCTCGTCCCTCGTTACAGCACCGCCGCAGGAGGGGCAAAGCGCAGGCATTTCATACGGAACGCTGTTATCTCCGCGCTTTTCGGGCAGGGAGCGCACTACCTCCGGTATTATATCGCCCGCCTTGTGAACAAGCACTCTGTCACCTATACGGATGTCCTTTGCGTGGATATAATCTATGTTGTGAAGCGTTGCGCGCGATACCGTGGAGCCTGCTATACGCACGCTTTCAAGCACGGCGTTGGGCGTTAGCACGCCTGTGCGCCCTACCTGGATTACTATATCAAGCACCGTGCTTTCCTTTACCTCGGGCGGGTATTTGTACGCCGCCGCCCATTTGGGAAGATTAGCAAGCTCGCCTATCTCCAGCCTTTGGGCTATATCGTCCACCTTTATAACCGCGCCGTCTATATCAAACGCCAAGTTAGGGCGAAGGGCTGATATCTCCTCCACCGCCTCTGCAACGGCAGTGCCGTGGCACAGCTTGCGGTATGGGCTAACCGTGAAGCCCAAAGCCTCAAGATAATCAAGCCTTGCCTTGTGGCCGCTTGACAACGGCTCGGAGCATATCTCCAAGCTAAAAACAATTATCTCAAGCCGCCTGCGGGCGCAAAGCGCGCTGTCAAGCTGGCGAAGCGAGCCTGCCGCGGCGTTGCGTGGGTTGGCAAACGGGGATTGCCCGTTTTCCTCCCTCTCCCTATTAAGCTCGGCAAATACCGCCTTGGGCATATACACCTCGCCCCTTACAAGCAAGCGTTTTACAGGCGTATTAAGCTTTAGCGGGATGCTTTTTATCGTTTTAAGGTTTGCGGTTACGTCCTCGCCGTAAGCACCGTCACCACGGGTTGCACCCTTTACAAAAACGCCGTCCTCATAGGTAAGCAGAACGCTCAAGCCGTCTATCTTACATTCTACGGTGTACTGTAGCTCCTTGCCCGTTTTGCCGATAAAGGCATCCAGCTCCTCCATAGAAAAAACGTCTGAAAGGCTGCCCATATTAACCTCGTGCTTAACCTTTTCAAAACGCTCTGCCACAGCACCGCCAACCCTTTGCGTTGGCGACGTGGGCGACGCATACTGCGGATACTGCGCTTCAAGCTCTTTAAGACGCGCAAACATCATATCGTATTCCCTATCGGTTATCTCAGGCGCGTCCTCCTCGTAATACCTTTTGGAATGATACTCTATACTGCTTTCCAAAAGGCGCATTTCCTTAATTATTTCTTCGTGCATACTATCGCCACCCAATCGTTATCCTCATCGGTGTAAAGATGTGTAAAGCCCGCTTCTTCAAGCGCCTTCTCAACCTCTTCCCTTCTGCCGCCTATAACGCCGCTGCATACAAGCGTGCCGCCAAGCTTTAGAGATGAGTAGAACATAGGTGCCATCCCCTTTATAATATCTGCCACTATGTTTGCCAAAATTATATCGTATTCCGTGCCGAAAACGCGGCTTGCCAAAGCTTCGTTATCCAAAACGTTGCCGCAAAGCACAGCCGCGTTTTGATTAACGCCGTTAAGCGCAAGATTATCCTCGGCAATAGATGCCGCAACGCTGTCTATATCCACAAGCGTGGCGTTGCTTGCGCCAAGCTTTAAAGCCCCTATCGCAAGTATGCCGCTGCCACAGCCCATATCCAAAACAGCCGTGTTCTCCACCTTAAGCTTTTCCAGCGCGCGAAGACAAAGCGACGTTGTTTCGTGCCTGCCCGTACCGAAGGAGGATGCAGGGTCTATCTCCAGCACTATGCGCCCGTTGGGGGTACATTCCTCCCAGGTGGGCTTAACTATAAACCTTTCACCTATCTCCAGCGGATGGAAATATTGGCGCCAATTATCAGCCCAATCGGCATCGTCCACGGTAGCTTCTTCTATATGCAGCCTGCCAAAGCAATCCCCTTCTATCTCGGATATGCCCTGCTTTATACGCTCAAGCTGGCTGAAGCCCTGCTCGTCCTGCGATATATATACCTTAACAAGCGTTTCACCATCGGTTTTGGTAAGCAAGCCTTCCTCTATATAATCGTAAGGCACGGTGCTGTTATCCAACAGCTCCTGCAAATCATTCGGGTCCTCAACCGAATAACAGCTTATCCCCGTTGAGGTTATTATACCCCCAACTATCTCCGCTCCAAACGTATTTGTGTATACAGTTAGCTCCGTAAATTTCATAGCTTTCCCTTCCTTACAAGTCTTTTATATCGTTTTACAAACGGCTTCTCCAAAAACCGCTTAAATTTAAAAAATAAGCTTTCCACAGGCTGGATGGGCTGTACCAAAAAACAGCTTATCCCTGCTCTCCGCGCGGCAAGGCAATCCGTAAAGATTTGGTCCCCCACAAAAGCACAGCCGCCGCGTTTTTCGCTTTTACTAAGGCATTCAAGTATCCCCCTTGCGCTTGGCTTATGGGCATCCGCCACGGCAAAAAAGCCCATATCGGCATTAAAGGTGTTTACACGCTCCGCTTGATTGTTGGATACAAGCATTACGTCTATCCCCGCCGCCTTTAAGCTAAACAGATATTCCTTAGCCTTTTCCGTTGGCAAAGGACGGTCATAAGCGGCAACGGTGTTGTCTATATCAAACACCACGCGGTCTATACCGCGCTCCTGGAAAAACGAAGGCGGATAGCAAAATATATCCTTCTCCATCCTATCGGGAGTGAAATATTTAAGTATTCCCACTTATTCCACCTCTGCCTCGGCAAGGTATTCCTCAAGGCAAAGCCCACTTTCATATATTTCGGTAGCGTGATGTATACCTACGAAACGGAAATGCCAAGGCTCCCACATATAGGTAGTAATTTCTTCCTTCCCTTGCGGGTAGCGAAGTATAAAGCCAAACCTGTGCGCGTTTGCCGCAAGCCATTTGCCTGCTTCCGTATAGCCGAATTTCTGATTTGCGCCTGAAAGGTTATGCATATCAGCGCAAAGCCCCGTTTGATGCTCGCTGTAGCCTGGGTAGGCAGAATATTTGGCAGCAGCCGCTATGGCGCTGTCTCTGTCATTCCCCTTAGCTATCTCGTTATTAACGTAATTGTTAAAAAGCGATTGCTGTTTTGCATAGGTGCGGTAACCGCTGGTTATGGTTACATCGCTATATCCGTTTGCCCCAGCTTCCTCAAGCATAGCGTGAAGTGCTGTTTCGGCAATTTTAAGCATCTTTTCGGGCGCACGATCTTTTCTTGTATCCCTTATATCTACAAGATCATCCAAAACATAGTCATCGGGAAGCTTGTTGGTCTTGTTTATTAGTATCAAATACTTTCCGTCCGCCCCCGCATTTATTGCGCTGATCTCCTCTTCGCTCAAGGCAACGGTATAGGTGAAATCATCCGTGCTTGTATACTTAACGTAAATATTGTCCTCGCTGCTGTTTGTATCCACCGTCTGCTCCGCGCTGTTGTCATCGGCAGAAGCATCAACAATCGACGTTTCCTCGGAAAAGTCCTTACTTTCTTCGTTATCCGAACTTATAGTATTGCTTTCCGTTTTGCTTGTATCAAGGCTATCCTCTGTATTAACAACTGCCTGACAGCCCTGCGCGGCAAGCAACAAGCCAAGCAATATAAAGCATAATAATTTCTTCATAATATATATTCCTCCATAGTTTTCCATTATCTTTTATTATACCACGCTTTAATTAAAATCACAATAGCAAAAATCAATCAAGCAAAAGATATAAAATATTAGTTGACAAAGTTTTGAATATGTGATATCATAGTTTTAAAAATTAGATAGGAGCTTTTTATGAGGAATTTAGATATCGTATACAAGGTTCCCTGCTTTGACCTTGTTAAAGACTATATAAACAACTCCGTAAAGCAGTATTCCGCTAAAAACGCTTTCACCATAAAAGAGATGGAAAACGGCGAAACCTACTATAAGAACGTAAGCTACTATGAGTTTGGCAAGAAAATACGTGAGTTTGGTAGCGGGCTTTTGCGTTTAGGCTTAAGGGGCAAGCGCGTTGCTATAATAGCGGCAAACTGCTATGAGTGGATACTTACCTATATTGCGGTTGTAAGCGGCGTTGGCGTTATAGTTCCGCTTGATAAGGAGCTTACGGAAACAGAGCTTTTAACCTCGCTTGAGCGCAGTAAGGCAGAGGCTGTGGTATTTGACACGAAGCACGCAGACATGGTGCTTTCGCTTGAAAAGGAGCACGGGCTTGGGATTAAGCACTTTATCTCTACCGAAAAGCTGTGGGAGCATATCCCCAGCGTAAACGAAATAGCGGAAGCAGGCAGCTTGTTTTTAAAAACGAACAAATCCTTTGACAGCTACACGCCTGACCCCGATGAGGTTGCAAGCATCATCTTTACGTCGGGCACAACCTCCTCCAGCAAGGCTGTTATGCTTTCTCACAGGAACATAGCCTCCAACCTTTACGACCTGCTTTGTACGGAAAAGGTTACGGAAAACGACCGTAATTTGCTGTTTCTTCCCCTGCACCACACCTTTGGCTCTACCGGTGTTTTGTTTTTCCTTTGCGCGGGTGCTTGCAATATGTTTTGCGATGGTTTAAGGCATATACAAAAGAACCTTAAGGAATACAAGGTTACAACCTTTGTTGCCGTGCCGTTGCTTTTGGAAGCGATGTATAAAAACATAATGGCAGGCGTTGAAAAAAAGGGCTTAACGCGCACGTTTAATATGGCTAAAAAGCTTAGCGGCGGCTTACAGAAGCTGCACATAGATGCACGCCGCAAGCTGTTTAAATCCGTTTTGGATGAGCTTGGGGGCGAGCTTCGCCTTATAATAAGCGGCGCTTCTGCCTTAAAGCCCGCCGTTTCCAAGGGCTTTAACGATTTGGGCATACTAACGATACAGGGCTACGGGCTTACGGAAACTTCGCCCGTTTTAGCGGCTGAAAACGAATACAATATGCGCACAGGCTCTGTTGGCAAGCCCTTCCCCTCCGTTGAAATATCCATCGAAAACCCGAACGAGGAAGGCATAGGCGAGATAGTGGCAAAAGGGCCAAACGTTATGCTTGGTTACTACGAGATGCCTGAGGAAACCGCCGCTGTTTTAAAGAACGGAAAGTTCTACACGGGGGACCTTGGTAGGTTTGACAAGGATGGCTTCCTTTATATAACGGGCAGAAAGAAAAACGTTATAGTTCTAAAAAGCGGCAAAAACGTATACCCCGAAGAGCTTGAGGAGCTTTGCTCTCGCTTGCCTTATGTGAACGAGGTGCTGGTATATGGCAAGAGCAAGGAGGACAACTATCTTATAGCCGTAAAGGTGGTTTACAGCAAGGAATACTTTGAAAGCAAAAATATGAGCACGGATGAGGCTGATATTGCCGCACTTCTTAAGCAAGACATTGTAAAAATAAACGAAACCTTGCCGCAATACAAGCATATAAAGCACATCTCCTTGCAAAGCACTCCGATGACAAAAACCACAACGGCGAAGATCAAACGCTTTGAGGAGCTTAAAAACGAGCAATAAAGTGCGTTTTGCACGCGTTTTTGCGCAAAGCAAAAAAAGAACAAAAAGAAGCAAAAAAGCACTTGACACGCAGAAAAATCTGTGTTATAATACGCCTTGCGAACGAAGCCGTTTGCGCTTTTTGGAAAGATGGCTGAGTTGGTCTAAGGCGCACGACTGGAAATCGTGTAGGCGTTAATAGCGCCTCCAGGGTTCGAATCCCTGTCTTTCCGCCATAACCGGTGGGGCAATAGCCCTGCCGGTTTTCTTTTTGCCGTTCCGCAAAAGCCGCTGTTTTTTGTGTTGACAAAGCGCAAACTAACGGCTATTATATGCATTGAACATCTTTCTTGGAGCTATATATATGAAAACAAAAAAACTCACTTTTTATACCGAGGCGGCGTATATAATAGGGCTTGCGCTTTTATCGTTTGGCTGTTCGCTTATGACAAGGGCGGATTTTGGGCTTTCCATGGTTGTATCGCCCGCGTATCTTCTGCACCTTAAGCTTGTTCAGTATCTGCCGTTTTTCTCTTTCGGTATGGCGGAATACACCCTGCAAGCGGTTTTGCTTATTATTATGATCTGCGTTATACGCCGCTTTAGGCTTTCCTATCTGTTTTCGTTTGTTACCGCCGTGCTTTACGGCTTTTTGCTTGACGGGTTCCTGCTTTTGGTGCCTGCGGTTTCGGCAGAGAATTACGCTTTGCGGCTAACGCTTTATTTTGCAGGGCTTTTTATAACCTCCTTAGCGGTTGCAATTATACTTCGCACCTACATATCACCCGAGGTTTACGAGCTGCTTGTTAAAGAGGTTACGCAAAAATTCAAGCTTAAGCTTT
Source organism: Eubacteriales bacterium (assembly GCA_045592105.1). GTDB lineage: Bacteria > Bacillota > Clostridia > Oscillospirales > CAG-382 > SIG636. Next base: position 41,557 of record JAZNUB010000039.1, read on the forward strand.
CCGTTTTTAAAACCTGCTACGATTGCGTTAGCTGTTTGCTATCAGTTATTATGTCCTTCGCCTTCTTTGGGCTTTGGCAATTCGAGGGTATCGGCTGGGGCACGGTGCTTTGTGCGTTGGTAAACGGCTTGCTTATCGGTGCGGCAAGCAAGCTTTTGGATAAATTCTTTGCGTTTAAGGATGGCTTGCCTTTGAAAAAATACTTTGAATAACACCTGAATGGGTATGTAAAACCGTTTTCTGTTTCCTGCATATCAGTTTTTACAGCTCGAACGATTTTAAAATAAATTGCCTACTTCGGCAAAATATCCCCGATTTATATTTGAGTTTCGCCTTGATATTTTGCCGATGATGTGGTATAATAGTGTTGTGAAAATCAAATGGAGGAAATCCTATGAATTATATATCCGTAAGCGAAGCGGCAAAAAAATGGTATATCTCTGAGCGCAGCGTCCGTAACTACTGTGCCGAAGGACGTGTGCCCGGTGCGGTTCTTGTGGGCAAGATTTGGATGATTCCGGAGGATGCTGAAAAGCCAATTCGTAAAACCCGCAGCGATGCCGTACCCGAAACCTTGCTTGATATATTGCGTAGAGAAAAGAATACATCCATGCCAGGCGGTATATATCATAAAGTTCAAATTGAGTTGACCTATAATTCAAACCACATTGAAGGTAGCCGTTTAACCCACGACCAGACAAGATACATTTTTGAAACCAACACTATTGGCGTTACAAACGATAACGTGAATGTGGATGATATCGTAGAAACCTCAAACCATTTCCGTTGCATTGATCTGGTTATTGAAAATGCCACAAGTATTCTGACCGAGGGATTTATCAAGGAATTGCACCGTGCACTCAAGAATGGCACTTCCGATAGCCGTAGGTCTTGGTTTGTTGTTGGGGATTATAAAAAGCTTCCTAATGAGGTAGGCGGTAGAGATACCACGCCCCCTGAGAACGTACCTTCTGAAATGAAATCTCTGTTAGCAAGCTACAACGCGGAAAAGAAAAGAACGTTTGAGGATATTCTTGATTTTCACTATCACTTTGAACGCATCCACCCTTTCCAAGATGGAAACGGTCGTGTTGGCAGATTGATTCTATTTAAGGAATGCCTGCGTAACAATATCGTTCCGTTTATTATTGATGAAGAACTCAAGATGTTCTACTATCGAGGTCTGTCCGAGTGGTCGCGCGAGCGCGGATATCTTACCGACACATGCCTTGCCGCGCAGGATAAATTCAAGAGATACCTCGATTATTTTAAGATTTTATATTAATTTTCAAGGGGCTGTCTCAAATTGAAATTTTGAGATGGAACCATATACAAAAGCAACAAAAAAATCAAGGGCAGCCAAATAATGCCCTTGATTTTTTTGTTAAGGTTGCACATAGCGTTCACAATTTGTTAATGCTATGAGACAGC
>JAZNUB010000040.1:0-5421 GCA_045592105.1 Eubacteriales bacterium
TGGCAACGCCGAGGTTTGGGGCGCTCCCTATGATCCCTCTATCAAGACCTTAGAGGATGCTCGGCGTGCTAAAGAAAAGGAATCAGCCAAGGAACGTCGCGAGTACGACGAAAAGAAATCTCGAGAAGCAGCGCAGGATTACTACAATAAAGCAATGCAGGCGCGCAATAATAGAGATTATTTTCGTTGTGCGTATTATTTACATAGAGGCGGCTTGTGCGGAGACGAATTTTACCGTGACACCTTGCTCGAATGTTATCATCCCACGGGAGCTACGGGGTATGCGTACGTGGAAAATATTTTGACCGCAAAGAGCTTGGGGAATATTTCTGATGACGAAATAAATATTTGCGCATTCGTTCTTGACAAATTCGTTCCTAAAGGCACAAAGTCAAGCAGGGTGTACCGCGGTTTGTGTTATTATAGATTAGGTAACATTAAGAAAGCCGCTGGTCTTGTGCCGAACAGAGCTCTGATGTTTTATGAGGGCAGGATACGGGACGCAATGGAAGTAATGGGCGGAGAACCGACTTTAATAAGCACTCCGTATGGTGATGAGATCATGGCAAGGCGTTATTTGGATAAAGTCATATTCAGCCTGCAAGATACCATGAATTCTATGAGCTTGCGCAGTAATGATCCTGCAAGTGTTATGCGTAGTAATAAAAATTTGCAGGAAAAGGTTTTGCTCGCTGAAGCATATGTGAAATTTTCAAAAGTGTCGAAATGGCAATATCAACTTACTGAAATTGAAGAGGATTTGATTACATTAAAGACTTTGATGAAATGATTTTGATTCATCAGAAGGAGCAACTATGAACGGTGAAGTATTATTAACAATATGCGCGATACTGACGCTGCTGATCTTTGCAGTGGGCGTTGCGCTCGTCATACTGAACAGAAGGGATATCAAGCGCGTAGTACGTGTGCTCGGTGTGTGCGTCTTTTTGATGCTGATGTCGGGAATCTATCCCTACTACGCTGAGGAAACCTATGCCATAGGTCTTACGCTCGTTGAGAGTATGTGCGCGATGCTGTTAAACTCCAATCCGGGAGAGATCCTGGCGGGCTTTAACGGCTTTGACGTGGCATATATCGGCGTATATAAAACGGTGCTTCTTGTTCTGCTAATCATCGCACCTCTCTTCACCGTTGGTATTACTTTGTCCTTCTTCTCGGAAAAATTCGCTCGGATCATTTACCGCATTCGTTCACAGTTCAGAGATACATATCTGTTCTCGGCAATCAATGAACGCACCCTGTGCATCGCCGAGGACGTTGCCGCAACCGACAGAAAGGCGCTTATCGTCTTTGCTCTGCGTATTTCCGAGGAGGATATCGATGCGGAAGCACTTGCTCGTATCAAAGAGATCAACGCATACGTGATCAACGATGATATCGTGCAGATCAGGCACAGCCTGCGCCGCACACGCAATTATTATCTTCTCAATACAAACGATGGTGAAAACCTTGAAGTGGGACTTCGCATCTATCAAAGGTACAATAAAGAGCGAACCGATAAGGTCAATATGTGGCTCTATACCAAGAATGAGATATCGGAGGTCATATTCGACTATTTATATGAAACCTTCAACGTGCGCCTTATCAACGAGGAAGGGCTGATCGCAAGAGCGCTTGTCACCGATTATCCGGTCTATGATGCGGTGAAGGACGGAAGACTTTCTGTATTGATCGTTGGCGGCGGTCATATCGGCCTTGAGATCCTTCGCACGATGACGATGTGCACCTGCCTTGGAGACGAGGTAAAGGCCGATATCAACGTGATCGACCTGAACGGAGAGAAATCAAGGGCTATATTTGAAAAAGCTTCTCCCGGTCTTGCGGAGAAATGGGACATCAAGTTCCATAGCGCAGACGTGAAATCCGTGGCGATTTCCAATGTGCTTGACGGCATAGATCCGACCTATATTGTGGTTTGCCTCGGAAACGAAACGCTCAATCTGGAAACGGCAATCTACATTCGCCGCAAGTACGGCATTGCAGACGGTCTGCCCCACATTCATTCGCTGATCGATTATAAGAGAATCGAAGAGCAGATCACACCGAATCTCTGTGTTTCGGATTGGAAATACAACACCGAGCATCGCAAGTTTGAAAGTACGCCGATCTGTTCCTTTGAGATCAAGACCTTCGGCAGCTACGAAGACACCTACAAGGGACTGCGTATCGGCGCATCCTATAGGGACTGCCTCGCCGTTGCGGTGAACGCCGCTAACCGTGGCATTACTGCGGTGGATAGCAAATATAACGCCGAATGGCTCACCGATCTTTATAATCAGGTTGGCTTTTACAAAGACTATTCCGATGCCTTTGCAGTATCCATCCCCTATAAGCTGTGGCTTCTCGACCTTGAGCTTGTGGATGATGGAGCCGGAGAGGTTTCGGATCTGGAAAACATTCTCGAAGCCAACATAGACAGACTTCACAAGAACGAAAACAAACGCTACGAAGCCTTTATGCGCAGCAAGGGCTGGACACAGCTTATGCCGAGCGAGGTTCAAAACGCGAGAATGGGCAACAAGCTTCAAAAGAAGCACGCAAGAATCGATCCGCAGTATACCGAAGAGCTTGAGCAGATGACAGGACGGGATTTCTCCAAGGAGGACGTTCGTTCCATCAGGAACCTTCCCACCGTCATTCGCCTTGCAAACGCTCTTTACGGTAAAAACTACTCGGCAAGGATAAAGGAGACGGAAAAATGAGCGACGCCGAAAGCAAAATATTAGAGAAAATTTATGAAGATTGCTATAAAAGATATGACTACGAGAGTGTACTAAAGATCCTTGACAAGCAGGAGCAGAACCCCGCCCTTATCTTCAGTCTTATTGCCAATCTCCCGCCCAATCTTCGGTCTTTGGGAAGATATTTCGTTGTAACACCCGAGGAAGAGCAGGCTTTTATCAGAAAGCACGAGCTTCGTGCCGTTGGCTGTTATCAGAGCGGACTTGAGAAAAACTACGAAATGCTGAGACAGTACAAGGAGACTGGAGTAGAGCCCGAGGATTTTGGTCATCTTGTCATGACGGTTGACAAGGATGGAAACCCTAAAAGAACGCGTGTGGTTGACGTTGTGGACGGAAAACCCGTATTCGAGGATGGATGCCAAATCCGGATGATCGACAGAAAAATGAATACGATCGACTCTTTGTTAAATGACCTGCACGAATGGCTGAAAAAGGACGGAACCTTGCAGGAAAAGCTGGATAAGGCTACGAAGCTGAAGGAGCAAGGCCCGCTTGGTGCGCAAACACCTCCAAGCCCCAATTACGATCTGGGCGGACTGAGCGGCGGACAGCTTGATGCGGCGGCATGGCAAAATTACGCTATCGAAATGGGTATGGTCAGAACGGTCAATTACGACCATGCTTTGGAAGAATTGATCGAGAAGTTAAAAGAATGTATTGAATTTTACGAAAAGGCAACAAGTATCGTTTAATCGATTGTAAGGAGGAAGAGATTATGGGAAGATGTCCGAGATGTGGCACAGATACAGGACCTATGGGTGGATTATGTGCTATGTGTAATGCAAGAGAACGGCTTTTGCGGGATGCAGAGCAACGTGACGCTGCTAAGCGAAGTGAACAGGATAGAGAAAAAAAGAAAAATTCAAGCGGATATAAAGCCCCGTCCGCGCCAATGGATCCGAAGGTCGCCACGGTGATCTGTGTTATTCTGGCGATTGCGTTGGTGCTCGGTGTGATTTGGCTGGTTATGCACATCTACAACAATAACGCTGCAAATATGGTGATGGAAGAGATCACCTCAACCTATAGTGACAATGGCTCTGACATTGCTGCATTGGTTCTTACCCGTGAGGATAATAAAACAAACTGGTCTATCAGCGTCACCGACTACAAAAAAGGCTTTTTCGGCACCTTGTTTAAGCTGAAGGGAAACACCGCAAAAATTGAGCGATATCTGCAAAAGGACGGCACGGAGGTTATTGCTTTCGAATTTGACGGATACAACTTTGACACAGGACTTAAGGGCAAATACTACATTGTCACGATTGAAGGAAAGATATCGGTTATCGATGATAAGGCAGAACTGATCTATCAGGAAGGCTCTGAATTCTTTGATACCAACTATCTAAAACTCAAAGCGCTTACTTTCGATGCTATTTTATCTCCGCTTACCGAAAAGGTGGTTGGGGATCAATATGGCAGAAACGAACAATATTCCTATATTCTCCAGGCAAACGGTTGGCAGATGGTGGTTGATACAAATCGGGTGACGTTTGCAAACGATACCGATGATCTTTTCACAAAATATGTTGCCGATGTGAGTAATACTGAAAGCAGCTACACCTTTGAATTGCGAAACTATCGATTCTACGGTGAGGATACAGAAAGCCTGGATGAGCTTGGAAAATTGCTTGCAGAAGCTGACTACAGTACCTCCATCGAGATTTTTGACGGCAACACAGAAGTGGTAGATATTCGCTACGAACGCAACGGCAAAGAGCATTCTTTTGAGTTCAAATCAAATTACGGTGACTTTATCGGCGGGACTTATTACAGTTACGTTATCAATACTGAGGCAAAGACCATTGTGTATCGTTACTACAGCAATGAAGAAGCCAAATGGATAGATGAAACACCCGAAAATAACGAGGCGATGTATAACGAGCTTGCTGCGTTAATCCCCGAAACCCACCTCAGAAATGTTATGGATCTGAGCAAGGCTGACAAGGACGGAGCATTGGGGGTCACCACCTATACGATGAAGAACTCCGATGGCGAAACAACTGCTATCTTGTCCTTGGCATTCGGAAAGATCAATAAGCTGATTCATTATATGGATGACGGTTACCGCATAGAAATGTCTTGGTAAAAGGATTATGATGAAAAAGAAAAGGAGAAACATCAATGGATATTATTCATGCAATCAGAGAACTTTGCCGTGGGGAGCACGGCTTTGAGAATATGTTTGACAAAGCGAAAAGTCAGGGGAAGCTCTCGCAGCTTACCGGCGGCGACCGTGAAGCAGAGCTTTTTGAGACGCTGTTATACGGCAACGCAAGAGAGACGCTTATCGAAATGATAAACGATGCCTACAATTTCAAGCAGTACGCAGTCAAGGCTCACGGACTTCTGATGTCGGATGGGCTCAGCGCAATGGATGCCAAGAGAGCGCTTGAGATATTCTTTATCACCTTTGGCTTCCCGGGCTACAGAAACATCGAGACATCGGAAACCTTAATTGACGAGCAACCCTCCTACAAGACCGTATACGAAGGCGAAGTTAAGGACGGCAAGCCCCACGGTGCAGGAGTTCGCAATTTCTACTACCAGGGCAAATGGTCGGGTCTTGACGAGTGCGTTTGGATCGACGGCGTTATGTATGGCTACGACTATGCCAAAGAGCTTGAATTTGGTGCATTTGAAGATCAGAAGATCG
>JAZNUB010000041.1:0-85401 GCA_045592105.1 Eubacteriales bacterium
AGGGTTTTGCTAACCCTCCTTCTCGCTGTACCCTTTTTGCCTCAAAAACGAGGCTTTTTTCTTTTTCTTCGATGTATTAGTCCCAATCGCAGAAAAAAGAGCTGCCTCAAATGCTCAATCCTTGCATTTGAGACAGCCCCAGTTATATTCGCCTGCGGCGAGTTCTATTGCTTTGCCGTGATATTCGGCTTACGCCGAGCGGTTCGCTTCGCGAGTTTAGGGGGCGAATATAATATAACTGAAGCCGCAAGACTTCAATATCACTATGAGCAACGCGAATAATATCACGGTGACTAAGTCGGCATATCACTAAAGCTTTTGGGGCAACGCCCTTTATCGTTGCGTTTTTATTGGGGCAGCTTTTCAAACACTGCTTTAATGCTGTGCGGTGCCGTAACGTTTTCGAAGCAGTATTTTTCCACAGGGGGTACTGCCAAGCCGTCTATATAAAGCCGTGCCGTTTTATAGCCTTTTTCAGGGAGTATATCCACCGTTAAGCTTTGCCCTCGACACAGGCTTAGGGCTTTGCAAGCCGTGCCTTGGCACTCTGCCTCTATGCTTACGTTATAGCTGATGCCGTTAATAAGCCATTCTATCATAGATGGGTCCTTAACGTCCTCTAAAGCGGGCTTCCATGCGTTATGTCCGTTTATGGCAAACTCGGTGTATTTAGCGGCAACGCCTGCCGTTTCCAGCGCGTTTATCATATCGCGGCTTCCGCTAACGGGCACGCTTTGGTCGCCTTCACAATGGAACGCCCATATACGCATCCCCTCAAGCCTTTGCGCTTTGGTTGGGTCACCACCGCCGCAGATAGGAGCTATCGCCTTAAAGGCTTTGGGGTATCTTAAAGCCAAATCCCAAGTGCCGTAACCGCCCATAGATATGCCGTTTAGCATAATGTTGCCCTTATCCGCGTTTTCGTGCTTTGCAATGCTTTGTATAAGCTCGTATACGGCGTTTAGGTTTTTGGATAGCGGTATCTCCTCGATGCTGTACGAGCCTTGGCTGTACGGAGTTTCCACCCATTGGAAGCCAACGGGGCATTGCGGCGCTATTACGATATAGGGCAGGGACGAAAGCACGTTTTCGGCACTATCGGAAGCAAGGTAGTTTACAAGCGCGCTTTGGTCCTTTATCTGCTGTTCGTTATCGTTGCCGCTACCGCCTGCGCCGTGCAGATACACGAAAAGCACGGCAGGCTTGTTCTTGTCCGTTGCGTTGTACGCGGGGGATTTGTAGATACGGTAGTTAAGCTTTGTGCCATAGCTGTCCGTAAAGGTTTTGGCGTTCATCTTTTCAAGGATACGCTCGGCGCAGTTGGGCTGTAACGCGGAGCAGTTCACCTCTGCCGCAGAGCCGCTTACACCCACAAGCATTGTTCCCGAAAGCGCGCCTGCGGTTATTAGCTGAATCGTGTTTTTCATCCTTGTTAATTCTCCTTTGCCTTAGCTTGTTTTGGGCTTGCCTAACGGGATAGCCTTGTTTAGCGTTAGCGAATAGATATAAGTATCGCTAACCGCCTTGCCCGTTAGCTTTTCTATGTACTGCGCGTACAGATTAAGCTGTGTTTCGTGCTTTTCTATAAGCTGTTGCTCGCCGCCCTCACGCACGGCGTCCGTTTTATAGTCCACAAGCGTGAAGCATCCCTTTTTGTTTTCGAAAAAGCAGTCTATAACGCCCTGTAAAAGCACACCGTCGGCATTGTCAAAGGAAAACAGGCTTGAGCTTACGCGGGTGGTAAACCGCTTTTCGCGGTATACGCGCCTTGATGCCTTTATCTCCCCATACAAGCTTGAGGAGAAAAACAGCTTAAGCGCGGGCAGATTAAGAAGGTCTAACTGCTCCTTATCCAAAAAGCCTTTTTCAAAAAGCCGTTTCGCCTCTGCTTCCACGTCCTTTTCCGCCAAGCTAAAGTTGGCAAATTGCAGAAATACGTGGTTTGCTGTGCCGCGCTTTGCGCCGTTTGCTACGCCGCTTTCGGCAAACGCGGGGCGTTTATCGTCTATGCGCGCGGGCGGCATAACGCCAAGCAGCCCGTTATCAAGCCGCGTGAGCGTGGAAACGGAGTATTTTGCCGTAACGCGTTCGGGCGCCTTTACGCCAAGCTCCAACGGCGGCAGCTCTATATCGGCACCGCATTCCGTTTGCTCCGCTTCCGAAAGCGTGGTTACGGGTATCTCCAGCCCCTCGGCGTTTATTATATCAAGCTTAAAGCTACCGTCCGTTATAGCAGCCGCCGTTGGCAAAAACAAATCGGAATAAACCGTTGGCTCCGCTATATGGCGGTTTAGGTAATTTTCCGCCTCGCCCTTAATGGCGGTGCTTATATACAGCCGTTCCCTCGCACGCGTGAACGCAACGTAGAATATACGGTACTCCTCCGCTATCACGCGTGCATCCTCCGCCTTTAGCGCGGTGTCGCGCAGAAGCGTGCTTGTTTTCCACGCCTTCGCCTGCTTTGCAAGCTTAACGCTTACTCCAAGGCGATAATTTGCGCTTACAGCATCTTTTTTGTTCGCCTTAAGCAGATTAACTCCGCAGCCCGAAACAAACACCACGGGGAATTCCAAGCCCTTGGAGCCGTGTATCGTCATAAGGCTTACGGCGTTGTCCGCCGTGGGGGTTGGCGCATCGGGGCTGCGGTTATCCTCCTCCAGTCTTGATATATACTCCGTAAACATGCTAACGCCCTTGTAAACGCCGTTTTCAAGCCCTTGCGCCAAGCTAAGAAGGGCAAAAAGGTTGTCCTTGTGCTGTTTTTCTTTGCCGTTGGGCGCAAAAAGCAACAGGTGCGTGTCCTCGTACAGATACCATATAAGCTCGTTGACAGGCAAAAACAGCGCCTTGGTGCGGTAAACACGCAGTTTTTCCAAGAAAGCCTTGCATTTTTCCGCCAACGGAGTGTTAGCCCTTTTTATAAGAAGCGGCTTTCGCGGCGGAGCGCAAACCCTTTGGCTGTTGCCGCGCAAACGGTAGCGCGCGTTTATAAAGCGGTTTGCCTCTTCCACGGCGTAGCATAGGTCGTCGTAAAGGCTTCCGCCGCGCCGCAAAGCAAGCAAATCGTTTGCGCTAAAGCGGAAAATAGGGCTGCGAAGCAACGCCGCAAGAGATATATCGTCCGTTGGGTTGTCTATAACGCGAAGCAGGGAAAGCGCAAGCAACACCTCCGGCTGTTTTAACAGCGGAAGCTTTGTTTTTGCCGCGTAGCACGGCACACCGCGCTTCTTTAGCGCCGCACCGAATACGTTAAGATGCTCTACCTTACGCGTAAGCAGGGCTATATCCTTTGGCCGGTAGCCCTTGCCCAACAGCCTAACAGCCTCCTCCGCAACAAGCTCTGCCTCGGTATAAACGTCGGCATTTTCAAGCAAAAGCAAACGCACGGGCGCGCTTGTTACGCTTTGCTTGCCTTGTATAAGCCGTTCCGTTTTATAGTCTGTACCCGCGCTTGCCTTGGTAAACACCCTATCAAAAATGCAGTTACAAAAATCAATAATGTTTTTATCGCACCTAAAGTTTTCTTTTAGAAACACGCGTGCGTTCTCTTTGCCGTTTTCCGCAGGTGCAAAGCTATCCCTGTAAGCGGTAAAGATATCGGGGTATGCGTTGCGAAACCCGTATATGCTTTGCTTAACGTCGCCCACCATAAAACGCTTGCCTGCGCCTATCGCGCTGAAAATAGCGTCCTGCAACGGGCTAACGTCCTGATACTCGTCTATGAAAACCTCGCTGTACGCGCCGCTTATGCTTTTGCAAAGCCCTGTTTTAATATATCCGTCCTCGGTGCTTGTAAGAAGCAAGCCAAGCATTAAATGCTCCGCATCGGCAAAATCCAAAATGCCTCTTTCGCGCTTTGCCGCCGTGTACGCCTTGTCAAGCCTTGCGGTGAAGGTATACAGCGCCTTTAGCACCTCACCCTCAAGCACGTATTCCTCCATAAGCTGTTCGTCCGTGCGAACGTATAGCGATAAGCTTTTTATCGTGGCTTTAAGCTTTTCAAAAGCCTTTATATATTCGTCACAGCAATTGCCGGGGCGCGTTAGCCTTGGGAACGGGCTTGCCGCGCAAAACTCTTTATAGCCTGCGCTTAAGCCTGCGGCTATGCCCTCCGTAATCTCTTCAAGCCTGTCCGCAAACAAGCCTTGCTTATCGTTAAGCGCGCTTGCCTGCAAAACAAGCAAGCACTCCCTTGCGGTATCAAGCCTTGCTTTTACGCTTTCTTTTATCTGCTTTCCCGCCTTGCAGGCAAAAAAGCCCTTCTCTTTAAGAGTACACAGCTCCTCCTCGTGCGCTTTAATTACGCTATCAAGCCACTCTATGTAAAAGGGGTAAGCGCGAAGCTTTTTATACAGCACCGTTACCGCAGAAATAAGCCCGTCATCGTTTTTATGGCTTGCAAAGTTATCCAAAAGCAGGTCTGCCGTTGGCTCGTCACCCTCGCAAAGCTCGGTAAGCACGCCATCCGCCGCGGCGGTAAGCAAAGCGGCACAAAGCGCCTCGTCCCCAACCGAACAGCCATCCGTTAATCCAAGCACAGCCGCGTTTTGCTTAACGTACTGCAAGCAGAAGCTGTCTATGGTGCAGATATCCGCGCTGTCTATCGAATACAGCATACGGCGATACGCCTTGCTTTCGGGCGAGGCTTGCGATAGCTTCTCCAGCCTATCGGAAAGCTTGGCTTTTAAATCCGCTGCCGCTGTGTTTGTAAAGGTTACAACCAGAAAATCCTTTATATCCGCGCCTTTTTCTATGCGGCGCATTATCCTTTCCGCAAGTACGGTGGTTTTGCCGCTACCCGCACCTGCGGATACAAGCATATCCTTGGTGCTTGTTTCTATACATAATAGCTGGTCCTTTGTAAATTCAGGCATAGCTTACTGCACTTCCTTCCCTTAAAAGCGTTTCTTGGGCTTTTCGTTACGGCATATCTCACCAAACGGACAAAACGCACAGTTTTGCTCTTTCTTCTTAAATACCTTGGCGTTCATAACGCCATCACTTATAAGGTCTGCCGTTTCTTTTATGTGGCAGTACACCTGCTCTTTAAGCTGTTCTATCCGTTCTGCGCTTGCTTTTTCTGCCTTCTTTATGTGTACGCCCGTGCTGTCCATTGCAGAGCGAACGTAAGGCTCGTCCAACACAAGCCCCGTTTGAGAGCCGTACTCCTCCCCATCGGGCAGGGTGAAGCTGCGGTACAGCACGCCTGCGGGTACGGCACCGTCTTCTGCGGCATCGCAATAGGAGAAAAGGTAGGAAAGCATTTGCATCTTTTCTCCGTTTTCCACCTCGCGCGAATTGAAGCTGTGCGTACTGCTTTTATAGTCCGCAACGCGTATATATCGCTTCCCGTTTATCAGCGCGCTGTCCAGCCTGTCTATGTATCCAACGGTGGTTACCTTGCGCCCCTTTTGCGTTGTAAGCAACGGCGCGGCTACACCGCCCGTTCCTATCTTCACCTCAAAGCCGATAGGCACAAAGCCACTGCACGAAAACTCGTTATTGATGCTGTCGCACACAAAAAGCGCGGCGTTTTTAAGCCTGCCTATCAGCTTTTCAAGGCGCTTGCTTGGTTTTTCGGGCATTATTTGGTTTATATATTGCTCTGTTATCTCGTTTATTTCCGCTTCCGTTTCGTTTTTATCCGCAGGCACGTATTTGCCCGTTTCCATCCGCTTTTGAACGTACAGCTCCATTATACGGTGCATATACTTGCCGCTGTCTATCGCGCTGAAGCCTAAACGCCTATCGTCCTTTAGCCTTAGGATATAGCGGAAAAGATAGTTCATACCGCAGTTGTTGTAGCAGTCTATCTTGGAGTACGAAAGCGTAAGAAGCTGTAGGGTGCTTTCTCTTATGTACGCGCTTTCGTCCTGTATCGGTGGGAAGTCTTGAAGTAAATCCTTGATTTCCTTGTCCTTGCAAAGCTCTGCTTTAAGCTTCTCTTTTAGCGCGGCGTTTTTAATGTAGGGCAGCCTGTCAAGCGCCGCCTTGCGGCAAAACATATAGTCCCTCTCGTCCTCACCAAAGCAACGCCTTGGTGCCTTGGGGAACAACGCAAGCAACCCCTTGTATAGCGGAGAGGGCTTTCCGCCGTTGCCGTAGATATAGCTTATATATAAGCGGTGCGACGGCGCCGAAGCACAGTTATAGAAGAAAAAACGCTCCTCCTCCACCGCCTTTTCAACAGACGGCAAAAGCTCCACCCCGTGCTTTTCCAGCACAGCGCCTTCCCTTGCAGTAAACACGCCGCTTTTTTCCGGCATAGACGGAAAAACCCCGTCGTTCACGCCAAGCAAAAGCATAACCTTTGCTCCCGTGGCACGCATAAGGCGCGCATCGCCTATATTAACGGCATCCGTATAGGAGGGTATAGCCCCAAGGCTTGAGCTTTCAAGCATAGCCTCTATCATAGCGCGAAGCTTTGCGCTTGTGGCTTTCATATCGCCAGATAGAGAATACAAGCGGTCGAATATATCAACCGTAAGCCCCCATAACGCGGCGGTTTTAACGGCGTTATCCTCGTCCCCTGCTTTTGAAAGCCCATCCGCCGCGGCAGATAGCTTTTCGGGCACACCGCAATCCACCATGTGGCTGTATAACAGCTTAACGCCTTCGCCTACGGTTAGATTGGGGCTTTGCAAAGCCTCGGTTACTGCGGAAAGTGAGTGTGCAAGCATTAGCCTGCTTTGGTTTATGTAGCGCAATCTGCTTTCTGCCTCCGGGGAAAAGCTTTCGGCGTACCCTTCGGGGTTCATAAGCCAATCAGCTTCCTTTATCCACACCTTGCCGCGTATGTTCCAAGCCTCTGCATAGCGAATGATAGCATCCGCTTGCGCTTCCGTTAGCACGGAAAAGGTGCTTTTTAGATACTTTTTAACCGCGTACAGCGGAAAGTTTTTTTCCGCCATCTCTAAAATCGAAAGCACGAAGGCGGATAGCGGCTTGGTTGCCGCACTATCCTTAACCGCAAAGTAAAACGGAATATCGTAGCTTGCAAGCACGCTGTCTAACACGCCTGCATAGCTTTCGGGATGGCGGCAGGCTATGGCTATATCGTTATACCTGTACCCCTCGTTCTTCAGCGCGTATATACAGCTTGCGGCGTACAGCGATTCCTCGTATACCGTTTCACATTTTGCAAAACGAACGTTTTCCGTTAGCTCGGCATAGGGGGCACCCGCCGTCCAAAGCTGTTCCTTACCGTATAAAAGCTCTTCCGTTTTTGCGCGGTGGTTCGTTTGTAAAAACACGTCCTCGGTTTTGCCGTTTGCGTATTCCTTTATCTTGCGCGCACAGCTTGCAGTGCCGTCAAACATACTGTCCTCATCAGCGGTGAAGCTGATGTATAACGCCGCGGCGTTTTCCGCCATCAGCTTTATTATCTCATACTGCTGTGGCGTAAAAGTGTATATCCCATCTATAAAAACAGCCTTATCCGCAAAAAAGCTTGCGGTATCATTGTTCTTTGCAAGGCTTGTAAGCGGGTCATCGTCATCCTCAAGCGCCTCTCCAAGCAAACGCTGATACTCGCCGTATATAAGCGCGGTTTCCTTAAGCTTTGCGGCAAACCCCGCCTCTGCACTTTTGGCTATGCCGTTGCATATATCTTCAAACGCCTTCGCGCTTATATTAAGCCTTTTAAGCGCGCTTATAGTGGCGCTAAGCTCGGATAGCGTGCCGCGGCAGGGTGTTGAATACAGCTTTAAAGTATCGGAAAGCGCATTTATTGCCGCCGCTATAAGCGCGCATTTACCTGCGCCGTCCACGTTGCGCTTGCCAAGCCCGCCTATCTCGCGGAAAACGCGGTTGGGAAGCCTTTCAAAATTAAGCACCTCAGTATCAAGCTGAGCCGCGCCCTTTGCTTCCAAAAGCTCCTCCGTATCAATGCTTTGCTGTTCGGGCACTAAAAAAAGGCAGTCCACCCCCGTGGACTGCGTTTCTTTAAGACAATTAATCATATATTCGGTTTTTCCGCTTCCTGCGCGCCCAAAAATCCTATAAACCATAGTAAACCTCTTTTTTATTACGTCCGTTTTGCTAAGCAAAAAACCATTCAAGTATTTTAAATCTAAAGCGGTAGCGCTTGTTATCGGTATCGAAAACCGAGTTGCTTCTGTCCTCCGTTACGGATTTTGTTGCCGCACCCGTGCAAAGCGGCGGAAACAAAACGCACCACCAGTTTGCGCCCTCGCCGCTTCCAAGCACTATGCGAAGCGATAGATAACGCCCTGCGGGCAAGCGTACGCCATCGTATTCTCTGGTGGGGTAGCTTTCATAGCCCCATTGATAGCTTGCGGTGTACGGCAAATTTTCTGCCCTTAGGTATTCGTTAGCGGTACGTACTGCGCGCTCTGCGGCGTTTTGGATATCCTCCTCCGCCTCTTTCTTGGTCTTGGCGCTTTTAAACACATCTGCTTTAAGTATGGCATCACGCACGGCAAGCTTTACCGTTTGATCCGCTTCGGTATCGGAATTGGCAAGCACGTGCAGCCGTATCACGTTTTGGTATACCGCCGCCTCACCCATAGGCAAAAACAGGTCCGTTGCTGTTATCACCGTCAAACACAGGGCAAGGCATAAAGCTATTTGCTTTAAGGTTGTTTTTTTCATATAAGCCGTTCTCCCTTCCAATGGGAGTATCGGCAGTTTTTTTAAAGCTTATTCGCTTATATCAACGCTTTCACAAAAAATAGAGCCGTTTATGGCATCGTGGCAAAGCCGCGCCGCCTCCTCGCTTGTAAACGCGCCGAAAACCGTTGGCCCCTTGCCCGTTATGCACGCGCCTAAAGCCCCATTTTCTGTTAGAAGGCTTATGTTTTTCGTAACGCTTGGGCATTTGCGCGCGGCAAGCAACAAAAAGCTGTTAGCCGCAAGGCGCGCCGCACCTTTTATATCTCCGTTTTCTATTGCCGCCTTGCACGAAAGCGCGTTGGCGGGGGAGCGCACGCCCTCGTCCAGCTCTTTATACATCTGCGGTGTGGAAAGCGGAGTACTGTCCGTTATCAGCACGAAGTATAGCTTTGCAGAGGGAAGCGGGCACAGCTTTTCTCCAAAGCCGAAGGCAAAAGCAGTACCGCCGCTAACGCAAAACGGAACGTCTGCCCCAAGAGTTGATGCCGCTTCTGCAAGCGCGGTTTGGGATAAAGGTGCGCCGTACAGCTTGTTAAGCGCGCGCAAAACCGCCGCCGCATCCGCACTGCCACCGCCAAGCCCCGCACAAACGGGCACGCATTTTTCAAGGCGGATACGTGCGCCGCCCTTTATTCCGCTTGCCTTAAAGAACGCCTGCGCCGCACGGTATGCAAGGTTCTTTTCGTTAGTGGGCAAATAAGGCGCGTTACACTCCAGCCGTATATCCTCAGCCGTTTCCACCCAAAGCGTATCGCTAAGGCTTACGGTTTGCATCACGCTTTCTATAAAGTGGTATCCGTTTTCCGCCTTATCGCCAACCGAAAGACAAAGGTTAAGCTTGGCGTAGGCGTTTTCTTTAATAACGCTCATAACTTTAATATCCTGTTTGTTTTAATATACATAGCCCCTATCGGACACAGCTCCTGACAGCAGAAACAGCGTATACATTTATCGCGCTTTATTACGGGGCGTTTTTTCTTCATATCAATGGTTTTAACAGGGCAATACTCCGCGCATTTGCCGCAGCCTATGCATTGCCTTTTGTTCACCTTGGGCTTCGGCTGGAACAGCTTAATAACCCTGCCGCCGCCAAGGTTTTGTAAAAACGCTATAAGCGAAACCGCACCTGCGGGCGCGCTATCGGGAAGCTTTAGGTCTTTAACCCTTGCGCCTTCGTATTCCTCTTTTGTAAGGTTGGTAAGCTCAAAGCCCGCCTTTTCGGGGCACAGCTTGCGCTCTATCGCGTCCTTAACCTGCGGCACCATATCGGGCGATAACCCCAAAAGGTTGGTACACACAAGGTCGCAAACAAAAGCGCTTTTGCAAACCGCAACAAAGCCGTAGCGGCGCGGCAAGCCTGCCGTTGGGCCGTTGCCCTCCATACCCAATATACCGTCCACTATATTAAGCTCCACAGGTAGGGAAAGATGCAGGTCGTTAAGCATCCGCGTAAAGTCCTTTATCTCGGTAAAACGCGCGTGCAGCTCAAACTTGCGAAGCCCCGGCACTACGCCAAAGGTGTTCTTTGCCGCACCGGAGTAGGTGGCAAGCGTGTGCGTTTTAAGCTTGCACATATTAACTATAAAATCCACCTCGGTAACAGGCTTTAAAACCTCAAAGCTTTTGGAAATTTTTCCGTTCTCGTAGTGCAAAACCGTGCTTTCCGCCTTGGTATACAGCTCCACGTCAAGATCCTTTAGCGCCTCCGTAACGCCACAGCCCAAAAGCTGTGCTTTTGCCGTGGCTTCCGTGTAGGTGCCGCCGTGGCTTTCCGCAACGCAAACCTTAACCCCCGCGCTTATAAACTGCTTGCACACCGCGCGAAGCATCAAGGGGTGGGTGGTAGCACCCGTGTCCAGCGGCTTTTTGGATACAAGGTTTGGCTTTATCAGCACGCTTTTTCTGCCTGCGGCAAGCCCTAAAGCACCGCCGTAGGGCGCAAGCATGGCGCAAGATAGCGCATCCATCTTTTCCTCGGTATATTCGTTTTCAAAAAATATATGTACCTTTTCCATCTAAATCCTTTAAAACAGCGTTAGCTGGTCAGATTCGGCAAGGTTGTCCACCGCGCCGCTTTTTTTAAGCACCTCTATAACCTTTTTGTTAAGCCCCGCTTTGTTTTTAAGGTCCTCAAGCGTGGAGGCGTTCTCCTCGTGTATAGCCTTGTATATGTTTTCCGCCGCGGTTTCGCCCAAGCCGTTAAGCGAAAACAGGGGCAGGCGTATCTTGCCGTTTTCAGGCACGAACGCAAAGGTTGCGGATTTAAACACGTCCACAGGCAAAAACTCTATCCCGCGGCAAAGCATCTCCAAAACGAGGTACAGCATAGTGAGCGTATCCTCCTCCTTGGCGGTGGGGTTAAGAAGCGCCTCGTAATCCACACGCGCCTTCTGCGCGCGCTCCTTATCCAGCATAAGCTCTGCATCAAAGCCCGTTTGCTTAACGGTAAAGTACGCCGCGTAAAACTCCAAGGGGCGGTGCACCTTAAACCAGCCAAGCCTTAAAGCCGCTATCATATATGCCGCGGCGTGCGCCTTGGGGAACATGTATTTTATCTTTTTGCAGGATTCTATATACCAGGTGGGTACGTTTGAGGCAAGCATCTCCTCCTCGTACTCAGGCTTAACGCCCTTGCCTTTTCTAACGTCCTCCATTATCTTGAACGCGCTTTGATAGTTTACGCCCTTCTTGATGAGGTACAGCATAATACTGTCACGCGTGCCGATTATTTCGGAAATAGTGCAGGTGCCGTTGTTTATAAGGTCCTCACCGTTGCCAAGCCAGATGCCCGTGCCGTGGGACAAGCCCGATATCTGAAGCAGGTCCGAAAAGCACTTGGGCTTTGCAACCTTCAGCATCTTTCTAACGTAGGGCGTTCCGCATTCAGGCATACCGTAGGTGCCTGTTTCGCTACCTATCTGGTCAGGCGTTAGCCCCAAAGGGGCAGGGGATAGGAACAGCTCCATAACGGCTTTGTCGTTCATAGGCACATCTGCCATCTCTATGCCTGTATAGTCCGTTAGCTTGCGGTATATGGTGGGAACGTCGTGCCCAAGCATATCAAGCTTTAGCAGGGTATCGTGCAGGTATTCAAACGCAAAGTGCGTGGTAACAACGCCGCTTTTTTCCTTTTCGGCAGGGTATTGCACCGCCGTGAAATCGTATATCTGATACTCTTTCGGTATAACAACTATGCCGCCGGGGTGCTGCCCCGTGGTGCGCTTAACACCCGTACAGCCTGCCGCAAGGCGCGATATCTCCGCCTTGGAAAGCTGTTTGCCGTGCTCCTCTGCGTATTTTTTAGCGTAGCCAAACGCCGTTTTGTCTGCTATGCCCGATACCGTGCCTGCGCGGAAGATGTTTTCCGCACCGAAAAGCACCTCGGTATACTTATGGCTTTTGCTTTGTATTTCGCCTGAGAAGTTAAGGTCTATATCGGGCGCCTTGTCGCCCTTGAAGCCCAAGAAGGTTTCAAACGGGATATCGTGCCCATCGTTTACCATCTTGGTGCCGCATTTATCACAATTTCTGTCGGGCAGGTCAAAGCCACTGCCCACACTGCCGTCCGTAAAGAAGATGCTGTGCTTGCAGTTGGGGCAACGGTAGTGCGGAGGGAACGGGTCCACCTCCGATATGCCCGAAAGCGATGCTACCACCGACGAGCCAACCGAGCCTCTGGAGCCAACCAAATAACCGTTTTCCTCGCTGTTTTTAACAAGCTTAACGGCTATCATATATAGCGATGCAAACCCGTGCTCTACTATAGAGTTAAGCTCCTTTTCAAGGCGGGTGCTTACAACCTCGGGAAGCGGGTCCCCAAATCGGCGCTTCGCTTCGTTATAGCAAAGCGTTTCTAATTCCTGCGCCGCACCGGGCAGGTCGGGGGTATACTGCCCATCGGGTATGGGCAGTACCGCTTCTATCATATCAGCGATAGCGCGGGTGTTGGTTACAACCACGTCAAACGCCTTTTGCTTGCCAAGGTACGCAAACTCCTCCAGCATCTCGTCCGTTGTGCGAAGGTACAAGCCCGTGTCACGGTCTGCACCCTTCATCTTTTTAACGTTAAGTATAACCTTGCGGTATATCTCGTCCTCTTTTTCAAGAAAATGCACGTCCCCCGTAGCAACGCAAAGCTTTTGCTGTTTTTCCGCAATGCTTACTATCTTACGGTTTATATCGCAAAGCGCGCTCTCATCGCGCACCCTGCCTTCTTCTATAAGAAAGGCGTTGTTGCAGTTGGGCATTATCTCAAAATAATCGTAAAAATCGGCTATTTTAAGGATCTCGCCGTACTTCTTGTCCTCCAAAACGGCTTGGTAAACCTCTCCACGCTCACAGGCAGAGCCTATAATAAGCCCATCCCTGTGCTGTTGAAGCACCGTTTTGGGTATGCGCGGCACACGGAAAAAGTAGTTAAGGTAGGAATAGCTTATTATTTTGTACAGGTTTTTAAGCCCCGTTTTGTTTTTTACAAGTATGGAGATGTGGTACACGTCCTTCGCCTTTTTGGGGTCTGCGGACGCGCCCATAGCCTCCAGCATTTCGCCAACGGTGTAAACACCCTGCTTTTTAAGCTTCTCTGCCATACAAGCAAATATAGCCGCAAGCATTTT
This sequence comes from Eubacteriales bacterium, assembly GCA_045592105.1. GTDB lineage: Bacteria > Bacillota > Clostridia > Oscillospirales > CAG-382 > SIG636. The sequence goes on from JAZNUB010000041.1 coordinate 13,251, forward strand.
GGTATCGTCCGTTGCGCGGTGGTGGTCAAACTCGCCAAGGTTAAAATACTCCGCCAACACGTCCAGCTTGTGGCGCTTCAGGTCAGTATTCAGATAGCGCGATAGAGATACCGTATCAAGATACGGGTTCTCAAAGCTTAGTCCATGCTGGTTGGCAACGCGGCGTATAAAGCTTGTATCAAAGCCCGCGTTGTGCGCTATCAGCATACGCCCTGCGGCAAAATCAAGAAACGCTTGCACCGCCTCTTTTTCGCTTGGCGCGTTTTTAACCATCTCGTCCGTTATGCCCGTAAGCGAGGTTATGTTTTCGGGTATGGGCATTTCGGGGTTTACGTAGGTTTCAAACTCCTCCGTAACAACGCCGCCCTTGTATATAACGGCGCCTATCTGCGTTATCCCGCAGGAGGTGGGGCTAAGCCCCGTGGTTTCTATATCGAAAATAACAAACTCGCCCTCTGTTAGCGATACGTTATGCTTTTCTTCGTAACCAAATACCGCGCGCGCGGTATCGTCCACCAAATAGCCCTCCATACCGTAGATGGGCTTAACGCTTGACGGCCCGCCGCGCTTTTTGGTGGTGTATTTCATCATTTCGGGGTAGGATTGCGCGTTGCCGTGGTCGGTTATCGCTATCGCGGGCATATTCCAGCTTTCGGCTGTGGAAATAAGCGCGCCAACATCGGGCAACGCATCGTTTGCCGACATATTCGTATGCAGATGCAGCTCTACCCTTGGGGTAGGGTGCGTATCAAGCCGCGGCACGTTTTTTATCTTGCTTATGCCTTGCGCGCGTATTATGTATTCTTCATCATAAGGGTCGAAGGTGTATCTCCCCTCTATCATCAAGCAACAGCCCGATTTAAGAGAGTGCAGCTCGCTTTCGATGCCGTCCGTAACGCGCACTATAACCGAGCTTTGAAGGTCTGTAACGTACAGCCTAAAGTTGGTTTTGGTACCGTCACGGTTGTCCTTGGTTTCAACAAGAAACAGCCTGCCGCAAAATGCGTTTTTCTTTTCTTTCTCAAGCGCGGCTATCGGCACGGGCTCCGCAGCGGTTGTGCGGCCGTACACAAGCACCTTGTCACGCAGGTCAAAGGTTATGCGCCCGCAGGAATAGATTCCCTCCGTTTCTGCCGCGTGCGCCGTGGTATCAACCTCGCCACCGTCAACGCTGGCATCCTTGGGGTTTGCCTTCGCTTCCTCTATGCGGCGCTCTTGCGATTGAGCCTTTTCCGCCTCTGCCGCGCGCTTTTCCTCCATCTCGCGCATAAGCACGGCGGTTTTCGCCTCAAGCTCGTCCATCTCACGCGATTGAAAGCTGTAATCAGCCTCGCCCGCAAAGTATACCTTAACCCTGTTTATAAAGCGGGCGGCAATGCAGTTTTCAAAAAAACGGTCCGCCTTCACCTTGTAAAGATAGCAAGGGTCCAGCCCTGCGCGAAGCGATATGGTAAGCTTGCCGTCATCCAGCTCGAAGCTACACCCATCAAAAAAGCCCTTAGCTACACCCCTGTTGTCAAAACGCGAAAACACGGTTATAAGGTCGGAACAATGCTCTTCTCCAAAGCTTATACCGATAAATTTGGGGTTAATAAGCACATCGTTAAGCTGATAAACCTCTTTTATGCTGTTTTCCATATTCCAAAGCACAGCCTCCGGAACAAAGCGCGAAAAAGAAAGGGCGGCATGCAGTTTCCGCTCTTTCGTGTCTACAAGAATGTTCATGTCCGTTAAACAGTCCAGCGCTTTGCTTTCTGTTTCGGTAGGTATGTACCTTGCTACTTTTTTTAAAAACGCGGCTTTCATCAAAAAACTTCCCCTATTCTTTAAGAAGTGCCTTTACCTCCGCAACAAGCTCCTCCGCAACAAGGTCGGAATGAACCCTGCGCAAAACCTTTCCTTTGCGGAAAATAACCGCCTCGTCCCCTGCGCCTGCGGCACCAACGTCCGCCTCTGCCGCTTCACCGGGGCCGTTTACTATACAGCCCATAAGGGCAACGTTTATCTGTTTGTCACATTCAATTTCATCAAGCATTGCTTGAAGCTTTTTTGCCTTGCCGATAAGGTCAAAGCGCGTTCTGCCGCAGGTGGGGCAGGATATAAGGTTTATCCCGCGCCGTATATCAAGGCTTTGCAGTATGGATTTTGCCGCCGCAACCTCTTGCGTAACCGCGTCGGATAACGACACGCGCACCGTGTCCCCTATCCCCTCTGCCAACAGCGTGCCTATACCAACGGCGCTTTTTACTATCGCACGGCTTCCCGTGCCTGTTTCCGTAACGCCAAGGTGCAAGGGATAGCTTGTTTGCTCGGCAAGTATGCGGTTTGCCTTAATCATAGTGGGCACGTTACTGCTTTTTACGGAAAGCACAATATCGCTAAACCCAAACTCCTCAAGCATATTGGCGTTTATTACGGCACTTTCTGCTATCGCTTCAGCACAAGGCGCGCCGTATTTTTCAAGCGCCGCCTTTTCAAGGCTGCCGCTGTTTATGCCTATGCGTATAGGTATCTTCCTTTCGGCACACGCCAACGCCACCTTTTCTACGCGCGTTCTGCCCCCGATATTGCCGGGGTTTATGCGGATTTTAGAAACGCCAACCGCCGCCGCCGCCAAAGCAAGCTTGTAATCAAAATGTATGTCCGCCACCAAGGGCAGCCTTGTGCGCGGAAGCAAATACTCCAGCGTGTCCACAGCGTTTTTGCTGTTTACCGCCATACGCACTATCTCACAGCCGCACGCTTCCAACGCTTTAAGCTGTTCAAGGCACGCCTCTTTATCCTCGGAGGGCGCGTTTAGCATAGATTGTATAGTTATCCTTGCGCCGCCGCCTATCTGCACGCCGCGCGCAAAAACAGCCCTGCTTTCTCTTCTCATAACACCAGCCCTATTATATCCTTAAACATAACGAACACCATAAGCGCAAGCACAAGCAGCATACTGCCCGTCATAATATATTGCTCCACCTTCGGGTTAAGCGGCTTGCGGCGTATCGCTTCTATGGTATACAGAAGCAGCCTACCGCCATCCAAAACGGGAAGCGGAAGCAAATTGCACACGCCAAGGCTTAAGGTTATCATAACTATAAGCGTAAACAGCATATCCATACTGCCCGTTTCAGCGGTAAGAGCTTCGTTTATCTGCCCGCCTATGCCTACGGGGCCGGACAGCGCCTCTATCCCATACCTGCCGGTAAAGGTTTGTATTATGTTATCAAGTGTCATTTTAAGGGTGGATAGCGGCTGGAACACCGCGTTATAGCAAACGCTTCCAACGGTTTTTTCTACCTCTGCGGGTGCAAAATCTATCTCACCGTATATTACGCCCTTCTCGCTGCCCTTGTAGAACACAACGTTTTCCACGGTTTGCTTTTTACCGTCACGCACAACCGTTATATCCACAGGCTCAACACCGTTATTGAATATCCCATAGCTCATATCGGAATAAACGAACGCCCTATAAGAGCCAACCTTCTTTATCTCGTCCCCAACCATAAGCGCGCCGCTTACCGCAAGCGGTGCTGTATCAAGCTTCTCGCTTTTCACAACCAAAGGCGCGGTTGTGTTGCCGAAGCGTTTGAGGATTATAACGTTTTCTGCCGTGCCGTATTTCTTTGCGTAGCCGTCCACATCGGTGTCCTTAGCGCACAGCACGCCGTTTATAGAATAAATAATATCGTTTTTCTGCGCCGCAAGCACGCCTTCGGAATTATAAACGTCCTCCGCTACGCAAACGTAGCCGTTATCAACGGCAAGCTTAAGCTTTTCAAAATTAACGCTAACGTATCTTGCAAAAACAAAATCCGTGCTGTTTTTGCGGATAACCAAAAACTCCTTCGCGCCCTTGTTGGCATCAACAAAGCCCGTAAGCCCCAAATCGTTTGCGTTTACTATCTTACCGTCCGCCGCGTAGATAATATCGCCCTTTTGAAACTCGCCAAAATCCTCGGTTAGGTAAACCATATTGTCGTCACTTATGGCGGAAGCACCGAAATAATCAATAGTGGTACCGTACAAATTGCTTTGGAACAGCACAAGGATTGCCATAATCAAAAGCCCAAGCAATATGTTGGTAACGGGGCCTGCAAGCACTATAAGCATCCTCTGCCATATAGGCTTGGTGTTAAGCGGAGTTTTGCCCGCATCCTCAGGTGCGCTACCGTCATCGTCCGAGTTTTCGCCAACCATATCCACATAGCCGCCTATTGGAAGCGCGCGAAGCGTGAATTTGTTGTATTTGCCCTGCCGCTGGAAAAGCTTAGGCCCCATACCGATAGAGTATTCCCTAATACCAACGCCGAAAAAGCGCGCAACAAGGTAATGCCCCAGCTCGTGAAGAGCTATAAGCACACCAAAAATAAAAACGGTAACGATAATGGTTAAAACTATGTTCATTCTTTCAGACTTTCTCCGTACAAAAAACTAAACGCGGCGGGGGATTATTTACCTGCCAACATAAGCACCCTGCCGCGAGCCGCTTTGTCAGCCTCTTCTATTTGTTCTATCGTGGGGTTTTTAAGCGTGGTGTGCTCGGTAGTAACCTTGATAACCAGCTCCGATATATCCGTAAAGGAGATATCACCTGCCAAAAACAGCTCCACAGCCTTTTCGTTGGCACCGTTCATAACCGCAGGCGTTGTACCGCCCGCCTCCGCTGCCTTACGCGCAAGCGGCAACAATGGGAAGCTTTCCCCATCGGGTGCGAAAAAGCTAAGCGATGCTATCTTTGCAAAATCCGCCTCCTCGGTAGGGGAGTTAAGACGCTTGGGGTAAGTAAGCGCATACTGTATGCAAAGGCGCATATCGGGCATCCCAAGCTGTGCTATAACGGCATTGTCGGGATACACCACCATAGAATGCACTATGCTTTCTCTATGGATTATAACCTCAATATTCTCAGGTGATACACCAAAAAGATGCCACGCCTCCAAAAGCTCAAGCCCCTTGTTCATCATAGTGGCACTGTCTATGGTAACCTTTTGCCCCATAGACCAGTTGGGGTGCTTTAAAGCCATTGCGGGTGTTACCGTTTCTAAAAAATCTCTTTTCTTCCCAAAAAACGGGCCGCCGCTTGCGGTTAGTATAAGCTTTTTGGGCTTTTGACCGCCTTGCAGGCATTGGAATATCGCGCTGTGCTCGCTATCAACGGGCAGTATACCGTTTTTGGCAAGCGGCATAACCACCTCACCACCTGCAACAAGCGTTTCCTTGTTGGCAAGCGCCAAGCTTTTGCCCGCTTTAAGCGCGGAAACCGTGGGGCGAAGCCCTCTAATCCCCGTAAGCGCGTTAAGCACGGTATCGCACCCCGTTTCTGCACCAAAGCAGTCCAGCGCGTTGTCCCCCGTAAGCAGCTTAACGCTTGTATCAGCTAAGGCGGTTTTAAGCGCGGGGTAGTGCTTTTCACCGATAAACGCGTATTCGGGCTTGAAACGGCGGCATTGGCTTTCAAGCAACTTAACGTTGCTGCCTGCCGCCAGCGCGCCTATCTTTATATCGTGAAGCGCCGCAACGTCCAGCGCTTGCGTGCCTATAGAGCCTGTGGAGCCAAGTATGCAAAGCTTCATATTATTACACCAACCCCGGCACGAAATATTTTGCAACGGATATAAACAGGAAAGTGGCTATCGAAAGGAACATAACGCTGTCAAACCTATCGGTAACGCCACCGTGACCGGGCAGGATCTTACCAAAATCCTTAATGCCGCAATCGCGCTTTATTGCGGAAGCGGCAAGGTCACCCACCTGCGCGATAAGCGATGCGGGTATAGCCAAAGCAAGCCTTAAAGCGTAATTAACCTCGCTTCCAAAGCAGAGGGAAACAACGATGTTGTATACAAGAAAACCAACTACCGCGCCAACAACGCCGCTTATCATACCTGCAACGGTTTTTTTAGGCGAAAGCTTAGGCGCAAGCTTCTTTTTGCCAAAGAACTTGCCGCCGAATATGGCAAAGGTATCGGTTGCCCAAGCGGCAATAAGTATAAGCAGATAGTCGTACGGGGCAAAGCTTTGTACGATAACGAAGCTGTAAAACGCAAAGCCCGCAAACATAGTTAGCGCAAAAACGGTAAGTATATCACGTGCAGAAACCTTCGGAAAGGTGAACACACAAATGCAAAGCAGATAAAATAAAAACAAAAGGCTAAGCGCCAAAACCGCAAACGAACGGGGAATACTGCTTGGCAACACGGAGGGCGCGATATCACGCACGCGCGCTGTAACCGTTACGAGGAAGCAAAAAAGCGCGGCAGGCAAGCTTATATACAGCTTTTTACCCAGCCCTGCGGCAGAAGCCATTTCGTGCCCTGCAAACGCGGCGATAACCCCCATCATTATCGGGAACACCCATGTATCGGAAAAATACAGCACGGGCAGAAATACAAGTAATGCCACTATTGCCGTTATTATACGAGTTTTCATAAAAGCTTCTCCTAAAAAAACTTATTTGCCGTAACGGCGTTTCCTTTGCCCAAACTGCACTATCGCTTCTTTTAAGCAACCTTCGTTAAAATCGGGCCAAAGCGTATCGCAAAAATAATACTCCGCATAGGCGCTTTGCCAAAGCAAAAAGTTGCTTATGCGTTTTTCGCCGCCGGTGCGGATAACTAAATCGGGGTCGGGCAGACCCTTGGTATACAGATAGTTTGATATGGTTTGTTCGCTTATCTCTTTTTCACCTGCGGCAAGCATAGCGTTAAACGCCTGCTTCAGCTCGTTCCTGCCGCCGTAGCTTAACGCCACGCATAGCGTAAGCCCTGTGTTGTTTTTAAGCTTTTCTTCACTATCGGCAAGTGCTTTTCGGCTTTCCTCGTCAAAATAGGACATATCCCCCAATATCCTAAGGCGGATATTTTTTTCCATCAGTTCAGGTACATACTTTATTATGTATGCGTGCATTATTTTAAGTATGCCCTTAACCTCCTCCTCTTCTCTTTGCCAGTTTTCCGTGGAAAAGGCGTAAACGGTAAGCACCTCTATGCCCAAACGGTTACATATATCAACCGTTTTTACAAAATTTTCGCTTCCAACCTTGTGGCCTGCCGTGCGCGGCAAGCCGCGCTTGGTTGCCCATCTGCCGTTACCGTCCATTATTATGGCGATGTGGCGCGGAAGCACCGTTATTTCGTTTTCAGCTTTCTTTTTTCTTCCAAACAACTGTATCACACCCTAAAAAGCATATCTTTACTTGCCCGCCTTGGCACCGCAAACGGCGCCAAGGCGGGCATACGTTTTTACTATTTAAGCGGTTTAACGGATTATATTTCCATTATCTCTGCCTTTTTCTTTTCGGTAACCTTGTCAATTTCCTTGATGTACTTGTCCGTAAGGTCCTGAACGTCCTTTTCGCTTGCCTTCTGCTCGTCCTCTGTCATTTCGCTTGCCTTTTTCATATCCTTGCACTTATCGTTAGCATCACGGCGGATATTGCGAAGCGCAACCTTTGCATCCTCGCCCATATCCTTAACCTGCTTTGTAAGCTCTTTACGTCTGTCCTCTGTCAAAGCGGGGAACACCAAGCGGATGCTCTTACCGTCGCTTTGAGGGGTTATGCCAACGTCGGACGCCTGTATTGCCTTCTCAAGCGCTTTAAGCACGGAAGGGTCCCACGGGGTTATAAGCAAGGTTTTTGCATCGGGTGCTTTAATGTCCGCAACCTGGTTAACGGGCGTGGGCACACCGTAGTAGGGAACGCTAACCTTGTCCAAAACCTTTGCGCTTGCTCTGCCAACACGGATGCCTGCAAGGTCTTCTTCGTAAACGGAAATGGTTTTTTTCATTTTTTCTTCGTAGGGCTTAATGTGTAACTTCATAGCTATCTATCCTTTCGTAAGTAGAGTGTTATTTATCGTTTAGTCGGGTAAAACAACGGTGCCAAGCTCCTCGCCCATAGCGGCGCGGCAGATATTTTCAGGGTCGGAAAGTGCGAAAACAAGCATCTTCATACCGTTTTCACTGCCCATACACGCGGCGGTACTGTCCACAGCCTTAAGGTTTTCCTCCAGCATTTTGCCGTAGGTAAGCGTTTGGTAACGCTTTGCAAGCGGGTTTTGTTTAGGGTCGCTGTCATAAACGCCGTCGATATTCTTTGCACACATAAGAATGTCCGCCTCTATCTCAAGCGCGCGCAGCATCGCGCCCGTGTCGGTAGAAAAATAGGGGTTTGCCGTTCCGCAGGCAAGTATGGCAACGCCGCCGTTTTCCATACAGCGAACAGCCGCCTCCGGCGAATAAACCTCTGCCAGCCTTTGAACCTGAAGCGCGGAGAAAACGTGTGCATCCACACCGCATTTGATAAGCGCATCCTGCACCGCTATCGAGTTTATAAGCGTTGCAAGCATCCCCATACCGTCACTACGCGAACGCTGTACGCTTATGCCTATACGCCCGCGCCAGATGTTGCCGCCGCCTAAAACCAGCGCAACCTGAACGCCCATATCCGTGCAACGCTTTATCGCACCGCATACCTCCATCAAAAACTGACCGTTGATGATGCTGTCCTCAGCAGAAAGCGCCTCGCCCGAAAGCTTAAGCAGAACTCTTTTGTATTTCGGAACCATTTTTACCAACTCCTAACTATAAGCGTTTATCTTAAATTAATTATAAACATTCATCAAGCACAGCCTTAAGCTGTGGGTTAAGCCATTTATCCCAGCCAATAAGCTTTGCGGTAAGCGGGCCAATGTAGCACTCGTGTATATTAGTAGGCTCGTATCGCATAAGGTCGCTTGCAAAATAAGTGCCTGCAAGCTTATCCCCCAGCTCGCTAACGGTACCCTCGTACAAATCCTTTGCACCAAACGCGTGCAACAGCTCGTGCGCGTAAACGGCAGGGCAGGAGAAGTAATCCCCCTGCTCAGGTGTGCTGTAAAACATCACGCCAAACTCATAGAACCATTCACTTTCGTTAGTGAAATCCCTTTCACAGGGGACGAAATAGCTACGCCCGTGCTTGTTAAAATGGAACAGCACACAAACGTTATCGTAGCTTTTGCCCTCACACACGCTATCTGTAAACTGCTTTATGCCATCGTACTCGGTGCCGATAAACGCGCTTTTTCCGTAGTTACCGCCAACGGTGTAATCAGCCGCATCCTCCCCCACGCGAAAATCAACCTCCACGGTGGTGAAGCTTAGCTCGGACACCTCGTAGCCATCAGCGGCATCCTTCAAAAACTCAAGCCCCTCGTTAAGCATAGCCCTTGCATCCGCTTTTGCCGCATCAGTCCAATAGCTGTTACTGTCGTTAGCAAACACGTTTATTATCATACATTCGCCGCTTAGGGTTTTACAGCTTCCGTTTCGTTCGGTAACGGTGTTTTGCACCCAGGGCAAGCTTTTTTTCCACTCTTGCTCTATATAATAAAGGCTGTTTGTAAGCCGTAGCCCCTCGCTTGTTTCAACGGCGTGCACAGTATATCTGCGCTCACCGTCGTCATAGTTAAAAGCATATCCGCTTTCGGTTTCCTCCAAAAAGCTGATATTAGCGTTATCCACGTTGGGGCAGAAGCCTGCGCTGTATATAAAGCTTGCCTCCGTACACCCACCTTCACCCTCACGCAAGGCTAAAGGGCCGTATTGCGGGCAGCTTTGCAAATAACGCTCCTTAACCGTGCTTGTGTCCGCATAAACCTTGTCAAGCAGGGAAACCACGCTGTCGTAACGGAAAAACTCGCTGTCCTCCCGCAGAACGCCGTACTCACCCAAATCAGGTTCGTCCCCTGCCAGCTCGCTTTTCAAAGCTCCGTTTGCAAATATATCTATAATCTGCCTGTCAAGCTTTATCAGCTTGTACACTTTAGCGCAAAGCTCTGCATTTTCCTCGCTTGATTCTTCAAAGGAGTAAACAACGCTGTTCTCACTTGAAGGCAGCACGCTTTCCTCGGCATAGCTATGCTCCGAATAGCTTGGGGTTACGGTAACGGTGCAAGCGCTTAAGCACAAGATAACGGCAAGCACACATATTAATAACGCACGTTTCATTCGCTTTTCTTGTAGAAATAAGTAGCCATAAGCGTAGCGATAGCGGCTATTACGAGAACTGCCGAAGCTATGCTTAATTTAACAATCAAGCCGTCTATAAAATCGCCGCGCTCGCTTTCGGTGGTAACACGCGAAAGCTCAACGGAAACGGATTGGTTAGTGGTTATATTGCTTAGCTTGCAGATGTACTGCCTTTTGTTGCTTTTAGTGCTTTCAAAAACGGATACGTCCTTCTCAACGCCGTTTATCGTTACCTTTGTTATCGCATAGCCTTGGTTAAGCGTGAGCGTTACCTTGGCACCGGAGCCGTAGGTTACACTTGCGGGCGATGCGCTTATCTTACCGCCTTCGTTGTTACAGCTTGTGCTTATTTTAAACCTTCTGCTCGTATAAGTGTCCTTAATAGCCCAATCGGCAATGGTGGGCTCGGTATAGCTTAGCGCGTAATCCAAGCAATCGTCAAACGTGCCGTCCACAAAGGTGATAGGTGCGGTGACACCGGAAATAACCTTTATATTTGCGGCAAGCTTTTTAATGCTTGTGTTGCTTCCCTCGGCAAACATAAAGAAATCCACGCCGGCATCGTAAATCTGCGCCGCGTTTGCGGGAACACGGATACCGCCTACGGTTAGCAAACGGTTTACCTTAGAGGTTTTGCGTGCCGCATAGTCAAAAGCGGCATCTGCCCCCGTGCCGATACCTGCCACAAGATGCTTTTCAAGGATTATTTCCGTTGCCTCTATTTCGCCCGCAAGCTCCATAACTGCGTTCATAACCTGCGTTGGCACCGTTTCGCTTTCGGAACTTTCTTCCGTAAAGCTTTCCTCCACGGGGCATTGGGGTGCTACTATTATATATTGAAAATCTTTGTAAAGCGCATCAGCCCCATCGGAAACAAGCTGGTTTAGCAGCCCTTTTTCGTTAAGCTGTGCCGTGTTATCGTTGCCCTTGCCGCCTTCACCGTGAAAATAAAGGATAAGCATAGCGGGCTTGTCCGTATTAGCGGAAGAATAGGAGGGGGAATAATATATACGATAGTTAAGCTCGTACTTTGTAGTAGATATATAGGTTTTGGCCACCATCTTTTCAGCAAGCTGCTGTGCCGTGGCAGAATCTAAAGCCCCTGCCGCAAAAACGGTTACGGAAAGCGCCGATATAAATATTATAACGGCAAAAAGCGCCGCACTTATTCTTTTGATATTCATAAAAATCTATCCTTTCAAGCGATGCCGATACAAGTATACGGCAAGGCATTATAATCCCATATTTACAATTATATATATTTTAGCTAATTTGTCAAGTGCTTACTGCACCCGCTTTAGGCGATGTTGCTTGACAAAGCAAGGCGCGTTTGGTATACTTAATACACATAAAGCCAAAGGAGTTTTTTTAGATGGAGCGTATAGCAAAATTTGAAGCCGTAAGTGAAGCGCAGTATATAAAGGATGCGGGCGAGGACAAGGCAGAAAGCTTTAACGCCTTGCGTTTGCCGCGCCGCGCCACGGCACATTCCGCGGGCTACGATTTCTTTGCCCCGTACGATGTTTTTCTGCCTGCAAACGGTAGCGCGGTAATAAAAACGGGCGTGCGTGCTATGATAGCGGAGGGGTGGGTGCTTATGCTGTACCCCAGAAGCGGCTTGGGCTTTAAGCTGGGGCTTCGGCTTGCCAACACCGTTGGCGTTATTGATGGGGACTATTATTTTGCCGATAACGAGGGGCATATTATGATAAAGCTTGTAAACCCAAGCGAAAACAGCATAACCCTGCAAGCGGGCACGGCGTTTGCACAGGGCGTGTTTGTTCCTTACGGTATTACCGAGGACGATAATCAGGAAGCAAAGCGCCACGGCGGCTTCGGCAGCACGGGCTCTATGTAATATAAATCAGGAGGTATGTTATGGCGTTGACTATAAACAAAAACAATTTTGAAAGCGAAGTATTGAAAAGCGAAAAGCCTGTTCTTTTGGATTTTTGGGCAAGCTGGTGCGGCCCCTGCCGTATGATAGCCCCAACGCTGGAGGAAATAGCAGAGCAGCATCCCGAATACAAGGTTGGTAAGATAAACGTGGATGAGGAGGCGGAGCTTACCGAGCAGTTTAAAATAGTAAGCATCCCCGCGCTTTTCGTTGTGAAAAACGGCAAGGTGGTAAACCAAGCCGTGGGCGTTATGCCTAAAGAAAAGATACTTGATATGCTGAAATGAAAATAACCGTTCTTTGTGAAAACACATCGGATAACGCCGCGCTTTCGGCAGAGCACGGCTTAAGCCTTTATATTGAAACGGATATGCATATACTGCTTTTTGATATGGGGCAAACCGCGCTGTTTGCCGATAACGCGCGCGCTTTGGGTAAGGACCTTGGGCGTGTGGACACAGCCGTTTTGTCACACGGGCATTACGACCACGCGGGCGGCATAAAGGCTTTCTTGGCGGCGAACAGCCACGCGCCGCTGTATCTTAATGAAAACGTTTTCGGCAACTATTATAACGGAGCCGAAAAGTATATAGGTATGGATAAAAGCCTTGTCGATAACAGCCGTTTGCATCTAACGGGCGATGAGCTGAGGATAGACAAGCAGCTTTCTTTATATTCGTGCAACGAAAGGGCGCGGAAACACAAAACCAACCCCTATGGGCTGTGTGAACGTAAAAACGGCGGCTTTGTACCCGATAGCTTTCTGCACGAGCAGTATTTGCTGATAGAGGAGAACGGTAAGCGCGTTCTTTTAAGCGGTTGCTCGCACAAGGGCGTGCTTAATATACTTGATTGGTTTAAGCCGGATGTTTTTGTGGGCGGCTTTCACTTCACAAAGCTTGATGCGAACGGAGAGGGTGCCGAGGTGCTTAACCAAGCGGCAAAGGAGATGCTTTCCTATCCAACCGTGTACTACACCTGCCATTGCACGGGCGTGGAGCAATACGAACACCTAAAAAACCGTATGGGCGAAAGAGTTTCGTCTCTTTCCACGGGAACAACGATTGATATATAACAGATAAAAGCGGCGCATATTTTGCTCCGTAAAATACAGCGAAATGAGAGGTTTTTTATTATGCTAAAAAGATTTTTTGCTATAATAGCTGCGGCAACAATCTCTATGTCATGCTTGTGCGGCACTGTGTCTGCGTATGATACGTTGGGGAATGATTATTCTCCGGATGCGATTATAATTACCTTGGCCTCTGATCGCGGCTCGATAGAGCTTGCGGAGGTAAAAGAGCTTAACGGTTTTGCCGCTGCACAGCCTTCCGAAAGGCCTGAGTTTGTCAACTTCTGTGGTATAGATGTAAGCGGTGTCACCACTTTTACCGCTACGCCCGATATGTTTATCTTAAAGCTTTTAAATCAGGAAAAGCAGTATTATTTACCCCAGTTGGACTTTTTAAAGATAGCTTCGGGGGATACCCTTTCAAGTATTGATGCAAATATATTTGTTAGCATAGAAGATTCTTACTCGGCGCTTAACAAGATAATTATACCTAATGAGGTGCTGTACTTTGTTGAAGTTGGCTCTGAGGCGGACGAGGTTTTGAAGGGCTTTTCCGAAAATGGGTGCGCCCTAAAAAGCTTTTACGGCGTTACTCTTGTCAGCGTTTCAACTATTGCAAGATACGAGGGCGAAGAAAAGCTTGCTTTGTATGCTATAAAGGTTTTGAAAAACAGCGATGTTTTGCCGCTTATAGAACTGCTTAACGGCGAAAAGCTTGCAGAAAACAGAAATGCCGCACTTCACAGCTATCTTGGATATTCCGCTGTAGAAAGCCACTATCTTGATAGTACGGAGAAGCCAAGCGACAATGCAGTACGCAATATTGCAGTTGGGGACGTAAACGGCGATGGGGCGTTGGATAATATAGATGCCGCTTTGATACTTAAGTACGATGCCGGTATAGAGGATTTGGCAGATGCTGAATATGCCGATATAAACGGCGACGGTGAAGCAAATAACCTTGATGCCGCGATTATTCTTAGATACGATGCGGGTATGTAACTTATAATTAACATGAAAAACGCTTGCCAAAAATCGGCAGGCGTTTTTTTAAAAAATATTGTGGTAATATCTTTCAATTTAAAGAGCTTTGTGGTATAATGATTTGATAAACCGCAGATAGTAGTAACGATAAGGAGGCGGCTGTATGGCAAATTTCGAGCTTGTGTCCAAATTCAAGCCCACGGGTGACCAGCCCGAGGCGATAGAAAAGCTTACAAACGGTATATTGTCGGGGCTGAACGAGCAGGTTTTACTGGGGGTTACGGGTTCGGGTAAGACCTTTACTATGGCTAACATTATAGCCAAGGTAAACAAGCCCACCTTGGTGCTTGTTCATAACAAAACGCTTGCCGCACAGTTATGCTCTGAGTTTCGAGAGTTCTTCCCCAACAACGCGGTAGAATACTTCGTATCCTATCGGAAAATTCCCCTAAATTTTAGTGCAATATGTTCATATAATTTCATTTAGTTCGCTAAAAGATGCGCAAAGTGCACATAAAATATACGATTTTGCAATGCGGAAAAATCGTCAAAATGACCTGATTCGTCATCGAAAATAGAAGGTCATAGGGACGAACTCAAATTGAATATCGATGGAATCAGGACGAATTAAAATATATAATAGTCAGCAATATTATTGTGCCTATCGGCACGAGTATTGCTGACTTTTTTTATATGAAATCCTGTGTAAAAAATTTTTTGAAAAAATTCAATTTTTTTATAGACGTTTTTGCTTTTTTCGACATTTATATAGTGGAGACATTAGATAAATCTCAAAAATATTATTTTATAGGTCATGTTAAGCCAAAAACTCAAGATAAGGGAGCGTAAAATGGGGAATATACTGCAACGTATCATTTATTATGCATCGTGTGCTACTCCCATAGCAATTACATTTTCAATAGTATGGTGCATTCAAGAGCATACATGTTTAGTTCCTTCAATTATAATCTTGGTAGGCATATTTATATTAATCCTTTTCAAAAAGTTATTTTTGTATGCACTTAAATCATCACAAATAACTACGGTAAACGTGATAGAAGTTATCCCAAAAGATGGATGGGTACTTGCGTATATAATTTCTTACTTGTTCCCATTTGTGAGCTTTGTAATAGACGATGTTGATTATTTATTGTTCGGTATACTTTCGGTATTATTTGTAATCATTGCCGGATGTACGCATTCCGCAACGCCAAATCCTATCCTATGGGCATTCGGATATCACTTTTATGAATTGAAAAGTAAACACGGTATGTCCGGTTACATTTACGCATGTAAAGGCAAATTATGTACTCCAAAGGATATAAAGACCGCTAGGCGTTATTTTGACTTGTTATTAGTAGAAGATAAATCTGAAAGGTAAAATTATGTTTGAAAACAGCTCTGTATTTATATTCACAGAATCCAATTGCCAGCATAGTGTATTGAAATTAGAAATGGATGCTAATACACAAAAAGCGATTTGCGAGACCTTTAATCAAGCACAAATAAGCTTGACGGAAAATAAGAACAAAATCGTTTTTGACGGTAACTATAAACCTCACGATGATGAATTCCTTTCGATTTCCAATTTTACATTGGCGGATGAAATTAAGGACGCAATCCGAAACCCTTTAGGAGTTCATAGTTATTGTAAAAGTGAAGATAAATATCCCGAAATTAAAGCTATCTTTGTAGGTGAAAAAGAAGATAGCAACGATAAAGAAGTTTTTCGCATTGCTTTTCAGCGTTTCAAAAAGGAACAGTATATATCTACAAAACCGTTCAATTTGTTTTTTGATAACAAAACATTTATTCAAGAAACAAGATTTGGTATAAGTATCGCTGATACTATTGACTGTTATTATGAAGACGGAGAGCTTCAATTCCTATCATTTTATTTCGCTCGTCAAATATTTGATTTAAGCGATTATTATCGCACAGCAACCGATAATGAAGTAACCACATTTGCTGCCAGCGATAAACTGGCTTTAGAAGATAAAGATCTATTTATCGCAAATGCGAATTCTTGGATAAGGAGAAAAATCGCATTGATAAACGACTCCGGAGTTTTAAACAATAACACCGCACATCAAATAAAGTCGTTAGCCAAAAAAATAGGGGTTTCAGTTGATGTTGCTGACAACAAGGTGGTAATCCCCAGAGACAAAGAACAGGTCAAAATTATTTTAGGCTTCTTAGACGAAGAAGCATATAAAGGCCCTTTTACCAAAAAGACCTTTTTAGCAAATTCCAAAAGAACGATCGGGAAATAGGGAGGCTACAACTGATTTCTATAGTTGTATTTATTTAGCACTTGACGTTTGCGCTTGATACTGACTTCGGTATAAATTTCCGTTGTTGCTACGCTGCTATGCCCTAGAAGCTCCTGAACAGAACGAAGGTCTGCGCCGTTTGATAACAGATTGGTTGCTAATGTGTGACGAAGGCAATGTGGCGTTGCCTTTTCAGTTATTTTCGCGCTTTGTTTTGCGCTTTTGAATATGTATTCTATGCCGTGTATACTTATTTGATTGCCATAGCGATTTACAAATACCTTATCGGTATAAAGTTCGGTTTTGTTACGGTATTTAAGCCATTGAGTAAGATTGTGCCAGGTTTCCGGGCAAGAAATATATATCAGCCTTTGCTTTCTACCCTTGCCGTGTATAAGTATTGTGTGTTCAGATGAAATAATGTCTGACAACGAAATGTTGGATGCTTCTTCTATACGAATTCCCGTGCATATAAGAATGTCAAGTAAGGCAAGGTTGCGTGCGTTTTTCCATTTTGCAGCTTCGGTATTTGATTGTTCGAAGCGCTTGTAGACAGCCTCCAAAAGAGAGCACACTTCCTTTTTGGTAAGTGTTTTGGGAAGGCGTTTAGCTTTTTTGAATTTGAATACATTAGCGTAATAGTTTTTGTCTGTGTATCCTTTTTGATTAAGATACGCAAAAAACATTTTCAGTACAATGAGTTTTCGGTTGATTGTGCTGTCAGATAACTGTCGTGTATCCATAAGATATGAAACATATTTAACAACCGTTTCTTCGTTGATGTCATCATCAAGAATATAGTTATTAAAATCTTTCAAATCTGAAAAGTAGGCAGTTATTGTTTTAACCGATAGGTTCTTAGTGGAGCGTATGTGCTCCAAAAATTCGTTAGTAATGCTCTGATATTTGTTCATTTGTAAGCCCCTTTCTTGTCAAGCGGTAATCTTATATATTATAACAAAATTCGAGCAATTACAAATAAAATATAATTACAATAACTACTTATTATTGTGAGATTACGAACACAGGATATTATTTTATTATCAATGATAAGTCTAGAAAATGAGGTGTCATTATGGATGGCGTAGAAAAATCTAACATTTATATGGAGGATGGTCAGGATCATGAGTGCTGTAGTCTTACAGATATGGTATTCAAAGATCTCGACTATAGCCAATATAAGAACCCTATTTCTTTCTTTAGAAGCGATTTTAGTCGCAGCAGATTCTACAGTTGTACATTCAATCGAAATTCGTTTGGGCGGGCAGATTTTATTGATGTCTTAATTAAAAACACAGAATTTGAATCTGTTGATTTTGGTTCTTGCTTGCTTAAAAACGTATTGCTCGAAAAAGTGATTTTTTCTCGTAACAGTTATCGCGGTATAGCAATCCAATATACATGTTTTAGGAAGTGTGTTTTCAGAAATGAGGATTTCATCACCAATATGTATCATTGCGAATTTCACGAGTGTACATTCATAAACTGTACATTCAAAAAATCATCTCTTGATTCTAATACATTTTCAAATTGTGAGTTTATCAAAGTAGATATGTCAGAGTGTATTGCAGAGAATTTAAAATTCGGTAATTGCTCGTTACGAGATGTATTCCTTGGAGCTAATCTTTGGACAACCTATTTATATCGAGACACAGATATATACAGCTTTGGCTTTAAGTATAGAGGTAAACAAGTTGATATTTGGAATGGAGATCCTGCATCATTTGTAGGCGGATTGTTACAGAAGGAACTATTCTTTGAGTACTTTAATGTTTTAATAATCGGTGATCTCATTCCCCAATATGGCTTTGCATGTGAATTTGAAAGATTATTCCCCCAAATAATGACACTATCTTCACAGCAAAGGAAGAGAACGATTATAAAAATACTGGATATGCTCCTATTTTATCAAAACTATCAAAAGCTTCCAATTGGCGAATATCTTTCTGTGTATACTTACTTGCTTCAAATGAATTGGGGAGATACTCCATTTGATGAAGTACTTATATACAATGCTGAATTGTTCAAAATTCAAAAATCCATGGAGCAGTTAGACTTTGATTTGTCCTACATTAGAAGCTTTCCAACCAACGCTATCTGTATATCTAAGTATCATATCAACTGTGATGATGCTGCAATTGCGCGGGAGTATTTAGAAAATGTCTTTAATTCAGCAAATCATCTGTTATGTGGTAATGAGTATAGTCAGCCATTAATTAAAGTAATTAATGAGGAAAAAGGGTCTGTAATTCTAACGATAGCTTCTGCTGCAGTTTTAGCACTGCTTGTATCATATGTTGCCAAAAAGGTTATGCACAATTTACATAGTATTCAAATAGAACACGGAATCAAAAAGCAATTATTAAGAAGTTTAACGGAGGGAGGAACAGATATATCCGATATCAAAAAAAGCTGTACGCTTGCCCAAAAACTAGATTTGCTGCCCAATGAAAAAGATTCTGAGCACATTAATCGTCTTTCATCCGAACTCACTAAGGGTGAGATACTTGATATCATTCTAAATTTCCTATTTTAGTGATTCCTTCAATCAAGCATTGTTGATCAAGAAGTAGGTTTACGCGGAACGAATACAAGCCTTCCTCCCGATACAGATAACGTGAATGTGGTGTTGTTAGAACTCCCGTCTTTTTTAAAATGTCCAACGCAAACTGGGTGTCATCTGTTTTTTCCGTATTTGGAACAGATAACAACGCAAAGTACCCACAGTTGGTAGAAGAAATCACTGTGCGTGTATCTCGTAATATTGCTTTTATCATCTTGTATCGATTCTGCGCAAGTTTTGCATTTTCAGCTATTAAACTTGTTAGAGTTTGAGACGATACGAGTGAATATATCTGTGGAACCAGATTAACTTGTTGCTGTGCCATTGAACCTACCATAAATACAGAAAGGCGGAGTATCCTTTTCATTATTTTAGGAGAAGCAAATACAAGTGCAAATTTAGCCCCATTTAAAAATACTCGTTTTGATATTGACTCGATAAACACGTAATGCTCAGCGGAGCTTATTGCTTGAAAAACAGGAGAATTGAACATATAATATGATGGATTGAAAATATTCCATGGCATGCCGCCATACACATAATCCATAACAAGGCATACATTATGTTTGTTGCACAGTGTAACAATACTCATTATTGTTTCAGTACTGAGTTCAATGCCACAACCAAATAGCGGGTTGGTAATTATAAGTGTATCAATGGAATTGCTAACGAAATAGTTTTCTATAATATCGTTATGTAGCGAAAAATTATCGTTTGCACACAATTTATATTCAACGACATTGAAATCCAGTTCATCAAGCAGATTAAGCGTGGAAAAATACACAGGAGTGACAACCAATGCACTGTGTCTTCCTGCTTCTTTCAACGATGATAGTGTAAGCATTATGCCAGATGTACCATTTGACCCGATTGTAAAACTGTCCTTATGGAGCGAAATTGAATACTGATTTGAAAAAAATTTTTGAATAGTATCGCGATAACCTTCTTCGTCTGTCCAAAAATAGTACTTCTGAACATCTGAAAGCTGCACAGAGTTAAGTGCTAAGCTTGGCATGTGAATGCTGTTATAATCAGCATCCCAATCCGATAGAAAAATTGGACTTGTGCCCGTTCTCTGGTAATAGGCAATTTTTGCTTGCATTATTGCTTTGATACTAGTATTATATCGTCTCATTCTTTTTCCTGCCTTGAGATTAAAATAAGGGTCTTGTTTTCAGATCCTAGTGCAATACCTTCATAACCACATCGGAGCATTAGGTTTAACTGATTTATTTCTCCTCTTGGGACGACAAACATTTTTTGATCGTTATCTTTCTCCTGCAGAGGTAAATTTGCGCACATAATAAACCGTTTTACCCCATAGATTTCATCATGCAAAACAATTCGTTGCTTTATTTTAAAAGCCAATGCCAGACTAGGCGTATTTTGAGGTGATACCGTGCTCAATAAGATAGTAAATTGAGGATCGATATGTAACATCAAATATCGAATAAGCCGTTCAGCTATTCCCAATCTTCTGAATTCGGGCACAATACAAATGTGCTCCATTTGCACAACAGAAAGAAGTTTTTTCTCATCATAATGGAGCAAGTGTCCAAGGTTATTCTTACCTCTTTTAGGAAAAACAAATGATACGAATCCGATGAGAGCGTCTTCATAAAAAGCCCCCATCGTGTGGCCGTATCCAGAAATGATTTTAATGATGTAGTATAAACTAGGGGGGATAAATAAGTCATTGCTTAATGTTGAAGTAACGATTTGCAAACAACGAGAAATCTGATGTATGTCATCCAAATTCAATAATCTTATTGTAAGATGTTTCTCAAAATTCATCAATCCACCACGCATACTGTATAATAAAATAATATCCTGTGTTCGTAATCTCACAATAATAAGTAGTTATTGTAAGGTAAGTACGTACGTCAACAGAACACGTAAAAAAGAAAAATAACCTAATTATATCACAATAATCCGGTTATTGAAATTGAATTATTAAGTTTGTGCGCATGAACGGCAAGCTGTATCATAACTGATTTTAATATGATTTAAGAATAAATATAAAATACGATAATCCTACAATAACTGCTAATTATTGTGAGATTATGATAGCTAGGGACTGTAATTTGTTTATATCAAATTAAAACAAAAGTACAATGTTGATTCACTTAGGAATGGCATATACTACTGACTCCTCATAATAACAAGAATGATGCCGAAAATATAAATCATATCCCAAACCTAATTTATGTATGTATTGAGGAATTTCTACATAATCTGATATTTTATGATATGAGCATACTGCTAATATTGGTTTACAAGATTTAATAGTTTTTATTGCGCCTTCAAGTGCCTGCAATTCTGCCCCCTCGATATCTAAAGCGATTATTGCAACATCGCTGAGGCAGCAATCATCTAATAGTAATGTTTGAACAATACTATTTCCGTTACCTTCTGCGCACACTTTGGCTCCTAGTTCATTTGAATTATCAAAGGAAATGTAACCATTGCTGTTATAAAGTGCTTTTTCAATTATTTTTATTTTAGACAAATTACAAAACTTTTGACGCAAATATTCTGTCCAAATTGAATTCGGCTCGAAAAGTATGGCATTCTTTATATCTGTTTGCGTTAGCGCCCTATCAATGTGACTTCCATTATAGGCGCCTCCAAGAATTATTGTTCCTTTTTCTGGAACGTTTGGCACTATATCATTTCCCCAGTATGGATGCCCAGAAAAAAGCATAGGATCATATACGCGTCCTATTATTCGTGATTTCCAATATTCCTTATATAGTTTTTGAGAAGTTGCATCTGCGAAAAGTTTCGAAGTGTCAATAATTTCTAATTCATGATCCAATGCATAAAAATATGCTTCAATCGATGTACATGGTAGTATTGGGAAATAGTAGCATTGCAAATGATCATATAGCTCACCTAAATAATTATAAAACTCCTGATCTTCTGCGGCAATCAATATTATAGCGTTCTCTGAGCGTATGTTTTTTATTTCGTGTAACGGAAATACAGGAATTCCGCGCACACCGTTTGGATACTCTTC
This sequence comes from Eubacteriales bacterium, assembly GCA_045592105.1. Classification (GTDB taxonomy): domain Bacteria; phylum Bacillota; class Clostridia; order Oscillospirales; family CAG-382; genus SIG636. The sequence goes on from JAZNUB010000041.1 coordinate 35,061, forward strand.
TGGGGAAAAATCGTATATTTTGTATGGCAACGGCAATCGCGGATTGGTTTCAGAACAAAATGGTTCTAATAGAAAAGACTCTGCATGCTTCGCACCCAAACATAGCAATGATTTAGTTCCGTAAAAAACTGGAGTTAGCATTTTTGTAATAACGGAAATACTATCAAGACTCATATTTAAACCTCCTGTGAAAGGATTGATACCACAATGAAAGACCAATGGCAATTTACATTAATATCTGAAATCAAATCGATCATTCGGGGAAAAGGCTGTTCTGAAGGACTATGTTTTTTCCTTGGTGCGGGAGCAGATATTACTAGTGGAGGAATGCTGTTTTCAGATTTAAAAAGACGATGTCTATACCAACAAGGCATTTCTCTTCCTATAAATGCTTCACCTTTGATGATTGATTGCACCTTTGACCAATACTTTCGTGCGTTGACAGAAGATGAACGTTGTATTGTTTTAGAAAATCTTCTTCGCGAAACAAGAAGATTTAATCCGTCGGATGGATATCGGTTACTTGTACTCATGGCCAGGGAAAAGTTTGTATCCTCTGTAATTACGACTAATTTCGATAATTTAATGGAACAGACAGAGTTAGATATGGGAATTAATGCATTTCAGATATATTCCCCTGGAATTTCTATTCCGGCGTCACACATAATAAATCATCGTTCATCGAGGGCAATTTATCTAAAAATGCACGGAGATGTTGATGGTAGGTGCGTTACGCACCTCACAGTAGAAGAAATTAACAATCGTAATTATCAAGATGAATATAAAATATTGTTGCAGCATTTGCTTACACATAGTACGGTCATTGTTGCAGGCTATAGTGGCTATGACTCAAAGATTGCAGATATATTTCAGCAAAATCTTGATCGATTACATACCGTATATTGGTGCAATCCGTCTTTACCAAACCCTGATGCTCCGCTGGTGAAGGTCCTAAACAGTGCACAAAAGTTACGATATATTCAAACCGGATTCGATGCTTTCGTAGAAACTATTGCAAGTGAACTGTTTCGAGAGCGCATGATATTTCATGCAGACTCAATTTTTATATGGTCGCTAATTAAAACAAAAATCGAAAAGCTACAAGATATCTATCGCAAGAGCGCAGACTTGCCAACTAGTGAAATCTGCATCCCAAGACTTGCCGCATTGTCCCAATTCGATCAATTTTTAGCCCAAACGGAAAAAAATCTTTTCATTTTATCCGGTCCTCAAGGTTCGGGAAAAACAGTTTTAATTTCTCAGTTATTAATGCGCAATGAAGCGGATAACCTATATGTTGTTCCTATATCCGCTCCAGGTGCATTAGTTCCTGATCCCTCTGCTTATTTAATTGAAAATCTCGGCTATATTACAACCAACCCAATGTCTGTGCTCTATCAATTTACGGAATGGTTGCATGAAATCAAGAAGGATGTTGTAATTGTATTTGACTCCATTGGCAGTGGACAATCTAGTAGGGAACGTATCGCAGATTATCTGAGTACAATAATAGAATTAGCATATATACTTCGACATGTTCCAAATGTAAAATTCATAATTTCATTAAAAGACGATATATTTAACAACGTGGCAAAGGATTTAGATCAAAACTATTTGCGTACTGTTCTTTGGAGTAATAGTCATTCTCTTGGTCTATCAAGTTTGTTCATGGACGGCTTCACGGACGAGGAACTATCTAGTGCTCTTCAAATATTCCGTTATCGTTTTACAGCACATGAGGTTAATGAGATATCGGATGATATTCGTAGTTTATTTCGAATCCCATTTTTCTTCGGATTAGCGTTACAGCATAATTTCAACAGCGGAACATCGATATTTGACGTAGCGGGATTAATGCCTACAATTGATCGTATCTTTGCGATATATGAATTGTCGTTCGCGGAAAGGAAGTTTCTCCAAAATCTTGCAACAAAAATGTTAAATACAAACAATTCGGTTTTGCGCATTGATGAAATAGAATTTGAAACTTTGCACGGTTTGAAACAGATTCTGAATGTGACTTCCGATTGTGTTTCTTTTCGTCATCCGCTATTTTGGCAGTACTTTCTCGTGCGTTCATATAAGACAAAACAAATTTTAAATAATGGTACGTTTGTTGACCTTAATTGGATAGCGTCTACTTTTTTGTGCGAAACGACTGAACGAGCAATTCAAGAAAGTTTTGTATTATTTCTTTCGGATGAAGAAGAAATCGATTGCGTGTGTAATTTTTTTGTTAGATTGTTACAGGAAAATCAGTGCAATTCTTCTCGATTATTGCATGTGAACAAATTAATTGGACAGGTAGTTGATAACTGGGCTATTAACCGTACAAATGATCTTTTGCAGTGGGTAAAATATGTAGATTCCAAAAGTGAAAGTTTTATATTAATTTCGAAAAGACTTGCGTATTGCTCGACTCATATGGATGATACGAATGCATATTTGTTACTGGATATGTTACGAATTCGTTGTACAAATCCAATTGCGTTAGAGTGTTGCGTGTTGATCAATGATCGTTTTTCAGAGGGATTAAAACGTGTACCAGAGGGAGAGGAATGCGAATATTTTGGCAAGTATGGCTATATTCTTAAGTCCAACACCGCACTTGGAACATTAGTACAATTTGTATGGTTAATGAGTAAAATCGGAATCGATAATCTCGAACTCAATCATTACACTCGATTGGCCAAGTGCGTAAAAAAACAGATCGAATCTTTGGACGTTTCTAATGTCACCAAGGAAGATGCAGAGCTACTTAAAGAAGGTTTTGTACAAAATGTATACATGATCTTCTTTAATGCTAATAGTAATTTGGAAGAAAAATTTTACTGCTTCGCAGCAAAGTCTAAAACATCCCCAATAATCCGTACTTTACTCAACGGCAAAGATGGTATAACATTACAGCATTTGTACGAAATTCGTTCATGTGTTGATCATTTCGATGAAACAATAGAGTTCTTTGTCTGTAATTTATTGTTTACGCTCTCTATGTTGCAAAATCCCAATCGTGCGCTTAGTGAATTGGATGCCCTGTATAATAGTTTCGGAGATAATGTAAATATCCTTGAACTAGACTTCTATCTCAGTGCGTTGTTCATGTCTTGTTATATATCAGATCCCAGAGAACGGATGCAATATTTAACTCGATTCGAACAAACCATCATCGATTACGAAACATTAATTTTTTATACACCAGCAGATGGACGTATATCATCTTGTCGGCGTTTTTCTGATCAATTTGATCTTGAGTTTGAAGATGGGTTTAATGCTCTAACAAACTATTCATATACAGCTCCTAGTATAAATTATATAAATCGTGACAATGAGAAACAGGGCGTTGATGAATATTTAAAAGCATACTGGTACCTTCTGGATACATTGGAAACAACGGGCAATTATGAAAAAATTCTACGACTTTTGCAAGCAGTCAGTCAAATGATTGTGAATTGGCCAAAAGAAGGATTTGATGCCTTGGAAAAATTTGTTTCGATCAAACATCCACTTATCCACCGCGGCGTAGTTAGAGTGTTGTCTCAGAACTATTTGCGTTATCCTTCGATTACAAAATCATTTCTTAACAAGAACGGTGATAATTTCACGTATCATGAACTTTTGGAGATTCAAGGCAATGCATCAGCAAATATTGAGTATCGAACGCTTGAGCAACTACAATGGGCGCGTATGTTATACTTTTTGCGCACATGGATTGACGCAGATATCATCGAAAAGGTTTTGACGATTTTTATTACAACTGATACTCTAGAATCAGCGCTTATGAAAATTATTGCTTTAACGAAAGGTTCAAATAGTGACGAATTAATTGGTTGAACAGTTCAAGTTCATGTTCTTCCATAAAAAGACTGGGCGATAAAAGAAAAGCATTTTCAAAAATACCCCCAACAGATATAATTAACCCATAGTTTGTATTTCTTATAGACATAGGTTGAGTTAATGCTAATTCGGCAACTCTACGAGTTAATACTGGATCGGGTCGCTTTGAAATAGGATCTACCAATTCTAGACCAGCGGCCATTCCGCAGCAATCAACGCGTCCAATGATGGAATAATCCGCTTTTAGCTGTGTTATTATTTCGTTAAATACATGGGATTTTCTTGCCACCTGATTCTGCAGGCTTTCTGAAGCCGTAAGTTCCATCGCTGTGATTCCTAGAGACATTGCAATTGGGTTCCCTGAAAAGGTAGAGTGAGAAGAACCACATGGCCATTGATCGGGGGATATTATTTCTTCGCGTGCCCATACACCAGACAGAGGCCATAATCCATTGGTTATCGATTTACCAAATGTAAACATATCTGGAGTTACGTTATAGTTTTCAAATGCCCACATTTTCCCTGTTCGAAAAAAACCCATTTGAATTTCATCGAAAACAAGATAAATACGGTGTTTATTTAGTAACGCTTTTAACTCACCAAAGTATTCCTTTGGGGGCATAACATATCCACAGCGTCCGAGGAGCGGTTCTGCAAAAAAGGCTCTATATTCGCTAATCTCATTTTGGGGTTGAAATACGCCATAGTACTCCGATTCAAACACACGTTCGATCTGCTTGATGCAAAATAAATTGCAAGAAGTGTTTATTTTTTCATATGGACATCGGATACAACATGGAAATGGAATACGATATGTATTGATAATACTGCCAAACTGATTATGGTATCGGTTACTTGAACTTATACTAGATGCAGCCATCGTTCTGCCATGGTATGCACCTTCAAACGTAAACACATTTTTAGTTCCAGTCGATGATGAAATTATTTTTAATGCATCATCGACTGCTTGTGCTCCCCCAACTGAGAAGTGTACACGTCCTTTTACTCCATGTTTCTGTTCCATATAGGAACATATCTTTTCGGCAAGTATGACTTGAGAGTCGCACATATACTCTCCAGATAAACTTGGAAGTTGTTTCATCTGTCGCACTAAAGCTTCTTCAAATAAGGGATTTCGATATCCAAAGTTCGCTGCACTATTATACATCTGCATATCAAGATATTTCGTTCCGCTATTATCGAACAAAAAACAACCTTCGCCCTTACTGAAGTACTTCTTAGGTTGGTGTCGAGCGCTAGTATCGCCCTGAGAACAATACTTTTGCTCCGTTTCTTGAATATTCATGATATTTACCCCTCTTTAACTTAATGTAGTCCAATAAAAAGATTGCAAATTACAGTCCCTAGCTATCATAATCTCACAATAATTAGCAGTTATTGTAGGATTATTGCGGATTTAAAAGGATTTGCACATTTTTTCAGCGTAAAAACAAAACGTATAAAGAAAAGACCTGTAATCGCAATTGATTAATCCCCTTAGAGCAATCTTGAAACATTTTTGTTGTTTCAAGTGTCTACTCTAAGGGGATCATATCAAACACAGCAATTTCATTTTTATGTGCAAAAAGCATTGACACGCTACTTATCATAGTGTATAATAATTATACCAACAGATGATAGGCGGGCGATTATATGAATGAGCTAATTAAATACATTCGGGCATCGGCAAATATGAATCAGGAGCAGTTTGCTTCTGCTCTCGGTACTACGGTGCAATCTATAAACCGTTGGGAGAACGGAAAGACACTTCCCAACAATATGGCGCAAAAGCAGATATATCAGTTTTGCCTGGGCAATAATATTAACATAAGCGATCATATCATTATGTCAAAGGAATATCCCCATTCCGATGATAAGCTGATTTTGTATCATGGATCTAAAAAGGGGTTGAAGGGAGATATTGCCCCTGTCAGCCGTGAGGAATGTGACTTCGGGCAGGGCTTCTATATGGGTACTACAACTCTGCAGCCTTTAACTCTTGTCTGTGCCGAGTCAAAACCCAAGTTTTATACGGTGGAGCTTGATTTGACCGGTTTGAAGGTTCTCCGTGTCGGCATCGATATGGATTGGGCTATGCTGATTGCCTACTTTCGTAAGGAAATGGAAGAAGCAAAAGGCACGGCGATCTACGAGAAATATGCGCATTTCGCAGATGGCTACGACATTATCGTAGGTTATATCGCAAATGACCGTATGTATACCGAATTGTCAAGATTCTTTAACCGTACACTTACCGATGTGGCACTTATCAATTGTCTGTCTGCGTTGGATCTTGGTATGCAGTATGTGGCTATTACGGAAAAAGCCTGTAAGCAAATCAAGGTTGTTAAAGAGGAACAGTTGCATCTCCTTGAGCTTTCTGCATTGATTGATTTGAGTGTCGCACGCCGTAAGGAAGGTATCGCATTGGCGGAGGATATCGAAGTCAAGTACAGACGTGAAGGAAAATTCTTTGATGAAATTTTGAGAGGTGGGTTAGATGAGTAAATCACTGCAGCTTGCTCTTTGTGATACTCAGGGACAGCTTTTTGTGTTGTCTGCGAAAAACGGTTACGATAGTCAGGCGTTTGCCAAAGCGTTTATGACCACCGAAGTTGCCGCCGATATGGATAAGGACTTTCACCATGTTCAATGGGCAGGCAAGGAATACATTCTGTCACGCATTGAGGACGAACATTCCGAGCTACTGTCGAAAGGCGAGCCCTTCGACACAGAAACGCTGTATTGGATGGGATACATTTACCGCTATTGGAATTTCTATACAGGAGAAAGCAGTGAGAAAATATACAAACAAGCGCCTGCTAAAACAATGCAGATTGTCTATCTGATGTATCACACTATGAGTCCCGAACTTGCTATCGAAAGACTGAAAGAGTCTTATAAAGAAAAACACAGTTAAATCGCTTTAAAACGTCTTCTGAAAACGAAGGCGTTTTTTTCTTGCCAAAACGGACTTCCTTTTTCATTCTGTTTACACAATCAAAAGGAAGGAGGAACCGCTATGGCTAAAAGAACCGAAAATGATAAGTGTGAGGTTTATTTTGCGGCAGATATTCAGGAAAAACTCGGCATCGGTAAAACCAAAACCTACGAGTTTTTAGAAGATGTGTATATACAGAAATCTCCCTTTACGGTTTTCAAAATCGGTAAGCTCTATCGTGTGCCCAAAGCATCGTTTGATAGATGGTATTATACCGATAACGTGTAAACCGCCCCCCGTTACGGGGGTACATATCGGAAGTTAAATTGCTTAAACATAGCGATTTTGCAAATTATGAACTGATTACAATCGTAAATCTCCCCAAACTATGGGATGATTTACAATTGTGCTTTTTTTATCCCTAAAAACTTGTCGATTATCCCAAAGCCTTTGACACAGCGCACGGTATGTGTTAAAATTACTTGTTAAAGGAGGGATAAAAGTGTTTCACGTTGGAATGTGCGATGACAATAGGGTGTTTTTGGCTTCGATAGGGCCGATAATAGAAAGGGAGTTTAAGAAAACAGTCTCTCCGAAGCTTGATATGGCTTTTACTGCTTTTGCTTCGGCAGAGGGCGTTTTACAGCACGTCAAAACAAATAAGCTTGACCTTCTATTTCTTGACATAGATATGCCCCGCATCAGCGGCTTTGAGCTTGCAAAGACACTTGGCAGGGAAAGCAAAAGCACACTAGTGGTCTTTATGTCCGCCTATGATAGCTTTATGTACGAATCCTTTGATTTTTGTCCCTTTGCCTATATCAAAAAAAGCTCCTTCGAGAAGGATTTGCAAAAGGTTGTAAGGCGAGTTAACGAGGAAATACTGTCACCCCAAAAATATATAAGCATTATCTCCGATAACAACGAGATAGAGCTTGACGTAGGGAAGATACTATGCGTTGAAAGCGACAAAAACTATTATATCGTCCATTTGGTTGGCGGCGGCAAATACGTTTGCCGCGGTACTCTGTCGGGTGTAGAGGAAAAGCTTTCGGACTTTGATTTTTACAAGGTACACTCTGCCTTTCTCGTTAATTTGGAGCACGCTGGCAGGATAAGCGAAGACAGATTTTTGCATTTAGGAGCTATGTGCGTACCCGTTGCGCAAAAGCGCGTGAGCGACTTTAAAAAGGCACTTTCGGAATTTATGAGAAGAAAGGCGGGAATATAAATGCACAGACTTATCGAAGTTGCGGCTACCGTTACCGACGCTGTTTTTATGGCGTGGTTTGTGCCAAGGTTTTGCGGTGTTTCCGTAAAAGATAAGCGCCGTACGCTATGTATACCCTTGGTATACTGTATCTTGCAGCTTTTAATGGATATCTATTTAAAAAGCTTTGATATTTTGCCTTTACTTGTGCCCATAGCTTTGTGGTTTGTATACGCCCTCTCCTTGATACCGAAACGTTACCTGCGTTCGCTTTTTTGTACGTCTTGCTTTATGATACCCCTGATGCTTACAAACACCTTGCTGTTTGCCTTCTTTTCGGTGTACTTAGACGACGTAAATGTAATTATGCCGGGTGCAAACGTGGGCATACGAACTATGTTTTTGATAATTGCAAAAATAGTGTTGTTTGTTTTCTATCGTTTGATGCTGTTCTTGTTCGGCAAAGATAAGGAGCTTGGCAGGTCAGGAGGAATATTATCCCTGGTTTGGTCTCTTGCTACTGCGGCAGGAATAGCCGTATTAATGAAAACGGCTATAAAAATAAACTACACGGACATTAGCACCGAGGTTTTTATCGTAGTGTTTTTGCTTATGGGCATAAACGTGGCGTTCTATTATCTGCTAAGCCAAAACCAAAAGCTGGAAAAAAGCAAGTACGAGCTACAGCTTATGAAGGACAGAATAAGCTTTGAGGAAAAACGCAGTGAAGACGCCGCTATAATCTGGGAAAACATTAAAAAGGTAAGGCATGACCTTAAAAACCATTTTACCTATTTAAGGCTACAGCTTGACGCGGCTAATTACGAGGAATGTAAACAGTATTTAGGGGAAATACAAGCTGAGGTCGACAGTATGGGCAGCCTTATAAGGTCGGGCAACTCCGCTATAGATTACCTTATAAACACAAAGCTTTCGTTGGTGAAGGGGGCGCAGATTTTTATCACGGGCGACGTGGAAAGCTTTAGTGACGTTACAGATCTTGATATGGTTTGTATCTTAGGTAATATTTTAGATAACGCAGTAGAAGCTTTGGCTAAGGTCGAAGGGGATAAGCGGATAGAGCTTTATTTTTCAAAGGTCAACGGGAACCGTATAATAGTATGTAAAAACACCGTGAGTGCTTCCGTGTTGGATTCTGATAAGCGGCTTATACCTTCAAAGCAAGACACGGAGTTCCACGGCTTGGGACATAAAATTATAGAAACCACCACGGGAAAATACGGCGGCTACGTGGACTATTTTGAAGAGGACGGAATGTTTGGCATACAAGTATCCATCCCCTCACCCACGGATAAAGACAATTAATATAAAAGCAGTGCGTGATTACAAACTCACGCACTGCTTTTGTTGTCGGGGTCCCCACGAAGTCGTTAGACTTTGTGGGGTGATTTTAGTCAATTGTCCCTAAAAATGTGTCGATTATCCCAAAGGGTTGAAAGTGTATTTTTCTTATTATACCATATATGTGTACCGAAAAATAGTCTTTGAAAGGTAGCTGAAGTATATGAGAAAAAGTATTTTTATATTTATATGTTTGTGCTTGGCTGCGGTTTTGGCGCTTACCTCCTGCGCTCGCATCAAAAGTGCAGTAGGCATTGACCGTATGGAAAACGCCGACGTGGGCATTATCCCCGATAATAATTCCTCGGGCACTTCTGCAAAAGATCCTCATACCGAGCAAAATCAGGTTGTGTCCGTTGGACCTACCGAGGAAATTGAAAAAAACGACAGCCCATATTTCAAAATAGGTGATCCGATGCTTATAGACCTGTCTCCTAAAGACGAAAAGGGCTCTACCATATTTCAATACACCGTTACAAATGTGGAGATTCTTACCGACCTTGACGGCATTGACAATATAATTATGAAAATATATGAGGATGAAAACGGTAATATACAAACAAGGAATCTTGCGGATTATCTGAACGAAGATGGAAAACTTAAAGATGATTATTTTTACGTTGTTGTGGATATAAACACAAAATACGTATCAGGCTATGATGAGGTAAGAGATGAACTGTATCACGGAAAACTGGGATACGATTGTGAGCCAGTAGCTAAGAAAGAAGTTGTTACCGAACACGAAAATGGAATTACAAGTATTAGTTATGTGTTTTTGGACGAAAACGGGAACGAGTTTCGCTATCCAGAGTATATTGGAGGCCATTCAAGCTTTTACCGCGAGGACGGTTCTAAAGACGCCAACCATATGTATTTAAAAATAGGCGAGGAAATAAATTGGCAGGTAGGCAAAATTTTAGAAAAAAGCCTTGTTAAAAAATACGGAGCGGTATTTGCCATAAACAGCTCTACAAAAGTTGAACTGCCTATTGACCTTAGCGAATACGATTAAGAAGAAAGGAAAGGCTGTAAAATGAAGAAAAGCATTTTTATACTTATGTGTTTGTGCTTGGCTGCGGTTTTGGCGCTTACCTCCTGCGCTCGTATAAAAAGCGCGGTAGGCATTGATCGTATGGATAACGCCGACGTGGCTATTCTTCCTGATAATGATGATTCCAGACTCACGGTAAATGATCCCCACGCCGATGAGAATTACGAGATTTCTTACGGCAAAACAGAGGAAATTGAAAAGCCGACAGAGCCAACGGTACAGATAGGCGAGCCCCTGTTAGTTGACCATTCACCGAAAAACGAAAAGGGCTCTACAATATTTCAGTATACCGTAACTGACGTGCAAGTTCTTGACGATGTGCGCGGTATTGAAAATTTGATTATATATGATCATATAGACGAAAACGGCATTCCCCACGAAAGAAAGCTTGATGAATTCACAGACGAAAACGGGAAGCTAAAGGACGAATACGTTTACGTTAGCGTAGATATTAACGTGAAATACATATCCGGCTTTGAAGAAACAAGGGATGAGCTGCGTTACGGTGATATCTTGTATGACTATTGGCCTTCCGGTAAGCGGGAGGTTACAACTGAATATGAAAACGGACTTAAGCTTACAGATTGGGAATATTTTGATGAAAACGGAAATGTGTTTGTTTCCCCCAAGTATATTGGCGGAGCCGATAGCTATTGGTATGAGGGCGCACCTAAAGAGGCAGGACACGTAGTACTTAAAATAGGTGAAGAAGCTAATTGGCAGGTGGGGCGAATTTTAGAAAAAAGTCTCGTTTTAAAGCACGGAGTAGTTTTAAAGATTGGGAGCGAAATTGGTAGTGACAAAAAGATTGAGTTGTCAATTGATTTAGGGTAAACGAGGTAGTATGTATGAAAGCGTTGCTAAAAACAGAGCTTGCAAAAGCCTTAAAAAACAAGTATTTTATAATAACTTTGATTATAGCATCCGTTATTTGCGTTTTAGGTGCTATAAACAGAATTAATGAGTACAACGTTATGTTAGACTACATAAAAGCAGACAAAGCCGCCCACGGTGGCGAAATATTTAAAAACCCATATTTACCGGCAGACTCTTTGTTTACATATTGGATAGGCGGGGAGTATTCTTCTTTGTATTTTTCGCTTTACTATTTGCTAATACCTTTGTTTGCTGCTTTTCCTTACGGATGGTCTTATTTTATGGAGCGTAAAAAAGGGTATATAAAAAATGTTTTCACAAGGACTGACAAGAAGAACTACTTTTTATCAAAGTATATAGCTGTGTTTGTAGCAGGTGGGCTTGCTGTAGTACTGCCGCTTTTGCTTAACTTCCTTTTAACCTCCTGTTTTATTCCTGCAAGAACGCCCGACGTGTTGTATGACACGTATACCGGTGTAGGCTTTTTGCAAATGTGGTCGTCTTTATACTACACCCATCCATTTATTTACGTAGGCTTGTATATGCTGCTTAGTTTTGTCTTTGGCGGCCTTATTGCAGCGCTTTGTCTTGCTATTGCCTTTTTTATCAGAAACAGAGTAGCCGTGCTTTTGCTTCCGTTCTTCCTTATGCTAGGCTTGAATTTTGCAAATACATATTCAAACACTTGGGAACTTTCTCCCCTTAACTTTTTGCATCCTGCAAGTGTAGTAAACATTACAAACGGATGGATTGTACTTATAGAAGGTATTTTGCTGTTTGTCATAAGCTTTGGCATTACAATGTGGAGAGGTCAAAAGGATGATGTTTTTTAAGACCACCTATTTTGATATAAAAAACTTTTTAAGGCAAGAGTGGAAAAAGCTTTTGGTTGTTCCATTAGGCTTTTTACTCCTTTGTTTTACGTTCTATTTTCAATACGTTAAAAACACTATGCCTCAGAATATATCAGGTAGCTTTGGGGACTATTGGCTTTACATTTTTGGCGGAATGAAGGAGTATATCCCAAGCCCCCTTGAATCCTTTAAGTTTCCTGTGTTTTGGATGGTTTTGTTTTTGTATCTGTTTTACGTTACGCTGTACTATCCCTATAACGATTTGTTGGGTTACGGTCAAAATGTGCTCGTGCGCTCCCGTGGGCGATTTAATTGGTGGCTTTCAAAATGCATGTGGAACGTTTTTACGGTGCTTTCGTTCTTTTTGATAGGCGTTGTAACGGTAGCACTGTTTTGCGCCATAACGGGCGGCGTTTTCAGTTTTAAGATATCTCCTAATATGTATACCGAGGTTTTCAGCCTTGGCGAGGGTGGAATATTATTTGAGCCTGTTCCCCCAAAATACCCTGCATACATAACGGGTGCGCTTATAGGCTTACCGATACTAACGGCCATAGCTATAAGTCAGCTTCAAATGCTCGTTTCTCTATGGCTTCGCCCAATCTTCAGCTTTTGCGTAACTGCGGCGGTACTTGTAGCATCGGCATATTATGTAAGCCCCTTTATGATAGGTAATTACGCTATGCCTATCCGTTGTGATGCGGTTATTTCAAACGGTGTTTCCCCTGTGACGGGTGTAATTACGCTATCCGTAATAATTATCGTTTGTATAATCGTTGGTGGCATAGCCTTTAAGCACTATGACATTATCAATAAGGAGAACTAAAATGGCAAAAATTATATGTAAAGATCTTGTTAAGGATATAAAAGGTCACCGCGTTATAGACGGTATAAGCCTTGAGCTTTCATCGGGTAAAATAGTTGGCTTTAAGGGAATAAACGGCTCCGGCAAAACTATGCTTATGCGTCTGCTTTCGGGACTTATCGGTATAAGCTCCGGCAGTATCACCATAGACGGCAAGGAGCTGGGCAAGGATATTACCTTTCCGCCAAGTCTTGGTATACTTATAGAAAATCCTGCCTTTTTGGATAGCTATACAGGCTTTCAAAACCTCAAAATGTTAGCCGCTATAAAAGGGGAAGCAAGTGACGAAAAAATAGCAGAAACCATAGCTCTCGTAGGGCTTGACCCTACGGATAAGAAAAAATACCGCAAGTATTCCTTGGGCATGAAACAACGCCTTGGTATTGCGGCGGCAGTTATGGAAAGCCCCGAGATTATCATATTGGACGAGCCGACAAACGCCCTTGATTCAAGCGGTATAGACACGCTAAAGGCAATACTGCAAAAGGAAAAGGAGCGTGGCGCACTTATAGTTATTTCCTGCCACGACCTTGCGATTTTAAAGGAGCTGTCGGACGAGATATTCGTTTTGGAAACAGGCAAGGTGGTAGAGCACATTGCTGACGTAAAGGAGTGAGCAAGGTGAAAAGGAAAACGGTTAAACGCATTATAATAGTTTTGCTTATAATAGCAATATTCAGCACTTGGGGCGTAGGTTTTTATACTGTAAACAGTCAAAGTGACAAGCAGGTAGTTAAAATATATAACACGGGTGATACCGTAGCAATAGGCGACAACTTTTGCCAAACTGCAAACGAAGATAGCAATGGATACGAGTTCACGGTGATTGGCGGAACGGTAAAAACCACAGAACAATTTTTAAAAGATAACGGCAAAGAGCCCGATTATTTACATAAATTAAACCCTAAAGGCTTTGTTCCCAGCTACGTTTATCTTTTAGAGGTAAAAGTGCGCAACGTGGGCAACACAAACCAAAAGGGCTTTTCCCTCGTTGGAATGCCGCTCGTTACTTCTAACCTACAGCTTCAGGTACATGATGCTATGTTTGATATACTGTATCCTAAGCTTGCCGGATTTTACGGCTTTGCAGTAAGGCCCGATACGGAAATGATAATGTACTTGCCCTATGCCGCAACAAAAAGCATAGACAAATACTGTAACTATGATTATTTAACATCTGAGCAGTTTAGCTTTGTTATTTCCTGGTTTCCCGAGGAAATTAGAATTAAGGTTGAAACAAGCGTTTGATAAGAGGGAGAGCAGGTACAATGGTACTTATACTGTTAGAAAGGGAAAATATATGAAAAAAACTTTATGTCTCGTCACAACGTTTGTTATAATAATTGCATTCGCTTCTTGCAGTGGAAACGGTGCTAACAATAATGCCTCGCAAGACATTACAAGCAAAAATGAAATTTCCAAAACTCATAGTTCTACAGAAGATGATTTTTCTGTTATGGATACGCGTTCCGAAGATGATTATACTTCACAACTGACCCAGTCGGAAATTGATGATAGTTATGATACATCAGAACCTGATGACAACTCCATTGTTTCCGAATCGGATAACAGTTCAGTCGTTCCTGAACCTGATGACAGTTCTGTTGTTTCTGAGCCTGATGATAGTTCTGTTGTTTCAGAACCCAATGATAGCTCTGCTCCCTCTGAACCGGATACAAGTATTGATACACCGCCTATAACCGTAAACAGCTCGCCGGCGGATATATTTAGTGCTGTTTCAAGTAATAATAACATTCTTTCGTTAAACACAATAATGACATCGATCATCAAGAATTATTTGAACGGACAAGACGTTTTGTATATCCGCAGTTTTTCCTCGGGAGATTCAAAGCTTTTTGATCTTGCGGTAACAGATACCTCTGTTATTGACGGTGCTATATGCGTTGAGCCTTATGAAGGGCCTATAGAGTATTGCTGTTACTTAATCAAATTGAAAAACGGCGTGGACAAGGACAGCATAAAAGCGGAAGTTTTGTCTTCCATGGACAAAAATCGTTGGGGTTGTATTACCGCCGAAAAAGCCATTGTTATTGATAGCGGAAACATTTTGCTTGCTATTATGGCGAGCAAGGCTGAAACCGATGCATACGCAAAGGCTTTTGAGTCAGTAATGGGCAGCGCCGGTACGGTTTTGTCTAAATAAAGCTATGGTTTTTTCAAGTATAAGCTTTATATATTTCTTTTTACCGGCAGTGCTTGTTTTGCACACGGTGCTTCCGAAAAGGTTTAAGAATACCTCACTTTTAATATCAAGCCTTGCGTTCTATTTTGCTTCAGAGCAGTTTTACATAGTGCTTTTATTGTTTTCTTCGGTAGTTGACTACTGCTGTGCTATGCTTATAAGCAAAGGTAGGTTGAAAAAAGCTTCTGTCACTACTTCTATAATTGTAAACCTATCATTACTCGGTGTTTTTAAGTATTTTGACTTTTTTGTGGGGAGCATAAACGGTGCGTTCGGTATATCCATACCGCTCCTTCGCGTTGCGCTTCCTGTCGGAATAAGCTTTTACACCTTTCAAACCATGAGCTACACTTTAGACGTATACATGGGCAGAGTTAAGGCAAGCAGAAACATTTTGAATTTTCTTACCTATGTAACGCTTTTCCCACAGCTTATAGCAGGGCCTATCGTTAGATACGAAGATGTGGAGAAGGAGCTTTGCGACAGGAAAGTAAGCCTCTCTGTGTTCGCAGAGGGTATTAGCGTTTTTGCGGTTGGACTTGCAAAGAAGGTTATTCTTTCAAACCAGCTTGCAGAGCTTGTGGAAAAGTTCAGCTCATCAAACGAACAAACGGTTTTGTTCCATTGGGTGTACATTGTTGCTTATACCCTACAGGTTTATTTCGACTTTTCAGGATATTCGGATATGGCGGTAGGAATAGGTAAAATGTTAGGGTTCAGTTTTCCTCAAAACTTTAACTATCCTTTTATTGCTTCTACGGTTGCAGAATACTGGAGACGTTGGCATATAACTCTCGGAACGTGGTTCAGAGATTATTTGTATTTTCCTTTGGGCGGCAGCAGATGCGGTAAGATTAAAACCGTTAGAAACATTTTTATCGTGTGGTTTTTAACGGGGCTTTGGCACGGTGCCGCTTGGAACTTTGTGCTTTGGGGCGTTTTCTTTGCCTTTGTTCTTTGTGCAGAACGATTTGTTTTTCAAAAGCTTTTGAAAAGAACACCTAAAGCTTTGAAGCATATATACGTGCTGATAACGGTAGCAATAAGTATGGTTATATTTAACGGCAACGGAATATCTGCTTCCGTAAAACAGCTTTTGGCTATGGTGGGAATAGGAGCGGATGGAGTTTTTGGCAACGAAGCGCTATACTATCTTAAAAGCTATGCGGTGGTAATTATCATTTCCGTTATAGCCGCAATACCGGTGTTTAATAGAGCAAGAGAAAAGCTTTTACAGCGCTCAAGACACTATAAGGTGGCGGAAAACCTGCTTGCTCCCATAATACCTGTCGTTTTAATTCTTGTTTCAACGGCGTATTTGGTGGACGGTTCTTTTAATCCGTTTTTGTATTTTAGGTTTTAGGGGGTGCTGAAATGACAGGAAGACTAAAAGACATTATTACAATTATACTGTTTGGTGCTATTATTTTTGGATTTTCTTTAACCACCATTTTTATGCCCAAAGAAAAGTATTCCTTTAGCGAAAGACGAGAGAACGCCACTTTCCCTACAGAAAGCATTACAGACAAGAAGTTTTACGACGGCTTTGATGCATATATGCTGGACCATTTTACTCTTCGTGAAGAGTTCCGCACCGTTAAAGCTTTAAGCCATTACTATGTTTTCGGTCACAGCGATAATAACGGAATTGCCATAATAGACGGCAATGCGGTGAAGCTATCCGAAACCTTGGACGAAGATTCCGTAAGGTATACAGCTCGTCATATTTCCGATATACAAAAACGGTATTTATCGGGTTGCCGTGTTTTTGTTTCCCTTGTTCCGGATAAGGCGTATTTTGCATCTAAAAACGCTTTTTATCCCGGGATCGATTACAAAAAGATGCAAAAGCTTCTTATGGAAAACATAAGCGGTGCGGAATATATAGACATATTTCCTTTGCTATCATTGGAGGGCTACTATAAAACAGACCCCCATTGGAATCAAGCACGTATTTTACCTGTGGCAAAAGAAATAGCAACAAATATGGGTGCCGAATTAAAGGATAAGTATACCGAAAAGGAGCTGTACCCCTTTTACGGTGCGTATTACGGACAGTCTGCGCTACCGCTTAAACCCGAGGATATGGTGTATTTACAAAGCGAAACCTTATCTGCTTGCAAGGTTACGGTAGTTAATTCTGCCGGAAAAAGAGAAACAACGGTTTATGAAACAGATAAGTTTGGAAGTAAAGATTCCTACGATTTGTTTTTATCGGGTGCCGCAAACATTGTGGAAATACAAAACCCTAAAAGTACAAGCGGCAAGGAATTGATTATATTTCGTGACTCTTTCGGCAGCAGTCTTGCGCCTTTGTTGGTTGAAGCCTATGATAAGGTCACTCTTATTGATACAAGATACATATCAATGCACATCCTTGAAAAATATGTGCGATTCAACAACCAAGACGTTTTATTTTTATATAACACGGCTCTTGTGAATAGCTCCTTTGTGTTGAAGTAATACAATAATTATGGGGCTGTCTCAAATTGAAATTTTGAGATGAAACCATATACAAAAGTAACAAAAAATCAAGGGCAGTCAAATAACGCCCTTGATTTTTTGTTAAGGTTGCACATAGCGTTCACAATTTGTTAATGCTATGAGACAGCCCCACATATTTTCAAACACACTTCGTTTTGGAGTGTGTTTTGTTTTTTACTTGCCAAAATGAATCCCGTATCAAATATTTTCTGCGTAAATTTCGCAAAGGTAAAGGAGGAATAGCACTGTGAGCAAATAAAACGTCAGCAAGCTTCACATTGTGTACTGACCTGTTGCGAGAAATAAATTCAGAAAGGATTTGATACACAATGGGAAAGGAACAAGGAAAAGCGTTCTTCTACAACGGATCGTGGTATCACAGAACGAAAATACTTCGAAATGATTTTACTGTCGGGTACAGTAAGAAGGGCGGCTTTGCCACCGAGAAAGAAGCATTGGAAAGCAATGCGCTGATGGAGGCAGAATTTGAGGCAAAGCAAAAAGCTTTGAGTGTGAAAAACCGCACAAGTATAACCTTAGTGGATTATCTTGCTTATTGGTTCTATCAGGTGGAGGTGCCGAGAATCTCATCGTCAACACGGATGGTGTGGGAGATCGTGTTTACGGACATTCTGAAACCGCATATAACGGATATCAAGCTGGCACATTGTACGGTTGAGTATTACGACACGCTGCTTGAAACGGCATCGGCTTATTCTCAGTCTGCCGGCAACAAAGCAAGGGAGTTTTTGTACAACGCCCTTAAAACGGCGGTAAATGACGGCTATCTGCAAAGCAATCCGATTGAGAATACAAAACGATATCCACGTGATAAGCCTAAGATTACTATTCTCTCAAAAGCAGAGCTTAAAAAGCTGATGGTTGAAGTCAGCAAGTCAAATTGGCTACTTGAAGTAATGTTAGCGTTATTTTGCGGCTTGCGTAAGGGTGAAATCTACGGACTAAAGTTTTCGGATTTTGATATGGAACAGGAAACCGTCAAAATTCAAAGACAGGTGACGCAGGAATATCATTTCAACGAGGAGGGTAAGAGAATCGGTCAGAAGCCCTCTGAAAAGCCGCCAAAGACCGAGAACAGCTATCGTACACTCCGTGTGCCGTCTGTTATTATTGCAGAGTTGAAGAACCGTAAAAAACTGATAGAAGCCAACAAGGAGAAAATGGGGGATGCGTACATTGACAACGATTATATTTGCTGTCAGAAGAACGGCGAATCCTCCAGTATGTCCGCTATCAATATTGCACTCAACAAGGCTTGTAAGAAAAGCGGTGTCCGTCAGGTATCGGTACATTCCTTCCGTCATATTTATGCAACCGTTCTGTTGGAACGGGGTGTGCCGTTGGCAAAGATATCCGCCCTGCTCGGTCACAGTTCCATTCATACGACCTTTGAATATTACTGCGAGGTAATCGACGAGCGTGAAAACATCAAGACCTATATTGATGAGACCTTCTCGGTCGAGGAGGATCAGGATGGCATTTGAGAGCTATGTGGATTGGAAAATAAGTGATGCGCTGAAAATCAAGGATAAATACGGCTACAGAGTCACGCTCATTTTTGCAGACGGAACCAAAAAGGTGCAGCAAAAGAGTGGCTTTAAGAGTGAACGTGAATGCAAAAAGGCGAGGAATGCCACAGTTGCCAAGCTGTATAACGGCAGTTATATTGTAAACGAAGATATCACCCTGAAGGAGTTTTTTGAATGTTGGGTAAATGATGTTGTTGTAAAAATGAAAGCCAGTACCTATCGTGGATTTACGTACATTATCCGCAACAACATCAATCCCAAAATCGGCAATATTAATCTTGCAGAGTAACAAAAGGACACTTGACTGCCTTTTATACCGAGCTTTGCAACAGCTCATACGATAATGCCCGCCGTTGCCGTGTTGTCTTGAAGTTGTGCCTTCGGTACGCTGTCGGCAAAAAACTGATTCCCGAAAGTCCTGCAGAGAATCTTCTGCTTCCAAAGCAGAACAAAAAGAAAACGGAGTATCACACCATAACCATTAAACCGGAGCAGACACTTACGGCTGAGCAGTTGAAATTACTGATTGATAAAAGCAAGGACACGCCGATTTATCTGTTTATCCTGTTTGCCGGTCTTATGGGTATGCGTAAAGGTGAGATCATTGGTCTTAAATATTCCGACATTGATTATGCAAAGCAGACCATTACCGTTCAGCGGCAGTTGGGTGAGGAAATCGTTGTTGATCCCGAAACATCGGAGCATAAGATTTTGAAGAAACAGGAAATCACAACGAAAACCAAATCCAGTACACGAGTGCTGGATATTCCCGACATCGTTTTCAATGCGATTATAGAGGAACGCAAGAAGTATGAAGCCAACCGCAGACGAAGATCGACTACATTTCAGGATTTGGATTTTATAGTTTGCTCGTCCTACGGCAGACCGAGAAGTTCGGGTTATGCATCACCGCTGTATAAAAAGCTCCTGCGTGAAAACGGTTTGCCGGACATACGCTTTCACGACCTGCGGCACACCTTTGCAACGCTATTGCTGAAAAAAGACATTGATCTGAAGGCAATATCCAATGCGCTCGGTCATTCCAAAAGCATTATTTCGGTGGATGTATACGGCGATAATCAACAGATCATTGCCGACGGAGTAGAGGAAATCATTCCTTTCATCCATGAGATAATGCCCGAGGACGTGCTTGCACATTTGGAGGAAGGGCAGGAAAAACAGCGTGTGAATTTCGAACCGGATATCTGTTTTCCGAACGAGCTTGCTGATGACATTATGCAGGATGTGATGAATAATCGAGCATCCTGCGGGAAAGATAATTAACGGAACAAAAGAGGGCGGTTTTTGGATTTTTGTAAAAAAGTCCGCCGTCCTCTTTTATTTTATCTAAAAGTGTGATATAATGTTATATTGAAGATTTTTGTCATTCACCCAGTTCGTGCAGTTCGCACTTTCCGTTAAAATGACCTGATTCGTCATCAGCCATTTTTGGGCGGTTTTTGAGCGGAAACGGAATATGCGCTTTTGACGAATTTTGGGCTTATAGAAGCGATACTAAATCCCCAGAAAAGGAGGTTTTACCGTGGATAAATTTGAATTGGTGGCTCCCTACGCACCGACAGGAGACCAGCCGGAGGCTATTAAAAAGTTAACCGAAGGCATACAAAAAGGCTTAAAAGAGCAGGTTTTACTGGGTGTTACAGGTAGTGGTAAGACCTTTACTATGGCTAACATTATAGCAAAGGTAAACAAACCAACACTTGTGCTTGTTCACAACAAAACGCTTGCCGCACAGCTATGCTCTGAGTTTCGAGAGTTCTTCCCGAACAACGCGGTTGAATACTTTGTTTCCTACTACGACTACTATCAGCCGGAGGCGTACGTGCCGGGTAAGGACGTTTATATTGAAAAGGATGCTTCTATAAACGACGAGATAGACAAGCTGCGCCACAGCGCAACAAGTGCTTTGTTTGAGCGTGAGGACGTTATTATAGTGTCAAGCGTTTCCTGTATTTATTCTTTGGGTGACCCGCTTGAATACCGCAAGCAGGTTATATCCATCCGCCCGGGGCTTCAAATGAGCCGCGAAACACTTATTAAGCGGCTTGTTGCCGTGCAGTATACGAGAAGCGACATAGGCTTTGAGCGTAACAACTTCCGCGTGCGTGGGGACGTGGTGGAGATATTCCCGTCCAATTCGGGCGCAGAGGCTATAAGGGTGGAGTTTTTTGGTGACGAGATAGACCGTATCTCCGTTATAGACACCGTTACGGGTGAGCTAAAGGCAAGGCTTAACCACGCGGCTGTGTATCCGTCCTCACACTATGTAACGGACGAGGAGCTGCGTAAAGCCGCGCTTACGGAGATATACGACGAGATGCTTGAGAGGGTAGAGTATTTTGAAGCGCAAGGCAAGCTGATAGAGGCACAGCGTATCAAAGAGCGTACGATGTTTGATATGGAGCAGATACGCGAGATAGGCTATTGCAGCGGCGTTGAAAACTATTCCCGCGTGCTTTCGGGCAGGAAGCCCGGCAGCGTGCCGTACACCCTGCTGGACTATTTTCCCGAGGACTTTTTGCTGTTCATAGATGAAAGCCACGTAACGGTGCCGCAGGTGCGCGGTATGAGCGGGGGGGACGGCGCAAGAAAGAAGAATCTTATAGATTACGGCTTCCGCCTGCCCTCTGCATACGATAACCGCCCGTTAAGGTTTGAGGAGTTTGTGGCTAAAAAGGGGCAAACGGTTTACGTTAGCGCAACGCCCGGCGAATACGAAAAGAACTGTGCCGAGGCGATGGCGGAGCAGATAATAAGACCCACGGGCTTGCTTGACCCTACGGTGGAGGTACGCCCCGTAGCAGGGCAAATAGACGATTTGCTTGGCGAGATAAGAAACTGCATAGCCAACGGTGAGAGGGTTCTTGTTACCACGCTTACAAAAAAGATGGCGGAGGATTTAAGCGAGTATTTTTTGCAAAACGGTGTTAAAACCAAGTATTTGCACTACGATATAGAAACCATCGAGCGTATAGAGCTGCTTCGTCAGCTCCGCGCAGGGGAATACGACGTGCTTGTGGGCATAAACCTGCTTCGCGAGGGGCTGGATTTGCCTGAGGTTGCGCTGATAGGCATACTTGATGCGGATAAGGAAGGCTTTTTGCGCTCGGAAATGAGCCTTATACAAACGATAGGGCGTGCGGCGCGTAACGCAAACGGGCGCGTAATAATGTATGCGGACAAGATAACGGGCTCTATGCGCCGCGCTATGGATGAAACCAACCGCCGCCGCGCAAAGCAGGACGCGTACAACAAGGCAAACGGCATAACGCCCAAAACCATAATCAAGGAGATACGCGCGCCGATAGAGATAACCGTAAAGGGCGCGGCGCCTGACGGAAAGCTTAACAAGGCAGAAAAGAAGCAGCTTATAGAAAAGCTTCAAAAGCAAATGAAGCAGGCGGCAAAGGATCTGGATTTCGAAACGGCAGCCGCGTTGCGTGATAAGATACGCTCGCTTTTAGCGTAAAGGAGAAGCAATGAACAAAGAACTTACAGTTAGAGGCGCAAGAGTAAACAACCTTAAAAACGTGAACGTTTCTATACCCAGAGATAAGCTTGTGGTGTTCACGGGGGTTTCGGGCTGCGGCAAAAGCTCGCTTGCGTTTGACACCATATACGCCGAGGGGCACAGACGGTTTGTGGAGTCTTTGTCCTCCTACGCACGAATGTTTTTGGGGCAGTTGGACAAGCCCGATATTGATGGGATAGACGGGCTTTCGCCCGCTATATCCATAGACCAGAAAACCACCTCTAAAAATCCGCGCTCCACGGTGGGCACGGTGACGGAGATATACGATTATATACGCCTTTTGTACGCACGCATAGGCGTGCCGCATTGCCCTGTGTGCGGTGAGGTTATAGCACAGCAAAGCGTGGACGAGATAGTGGATAGCGTTTGCGCTTTGGAGGAGGGCACGCGCTTTTTGGTGCTTGCGCCTGTTGTTAGGGGCAAAAAGGGGCAGCACGAAAAGCTGTTGGACGGTGCGGCGCGAAGCGGATACGTGCGCGTTCGCATAGACGGCTCTATGTACGAGCTGGACGACAGGCCTGAGCTTGATAAAAACAAAAAGCATGATATAGACATAGTTGTAGACCGTTTGATACTGCGCGAGGATATAAAAAGCCGCCTTACGGACAGCGTTGAAACAGCCGCCAAGCTTGGTGACGGTATAGTGTGCATCCAAACGCTTAACGCTGACGGCGCGGAGGGGGAGGAGCTTACCTTCAGCCAAAACTACGCCTGCAAAACGCACGGCATTAGCTTAGGTGAGCTTACGCCGCGTATGTTTTCCTTCAACAACCCCTACGGTGCTTGCGAAAAGTGCGGCGGCTTGGGGGAAAGCTTTGTGCTGTCACCCGATAAGCTTATACCCGATAAAACGCGCTCCCTTTATACGGGCGCAATTATATGCAACGGCTTTAAATC
Organism: Eubacteriales bacterium; assembly: GCA_045592105.1. Taxonomy (GTDB): domain Bacteria; phylum Bacillota; class Clostridia; order Oscillospirales; family CAG-382; genus SIG636. The sequence goes on from JAZNUB010000041.1 coordinate 58,741, forward strand.
CATAACCGCAAACAGCTATTACGGCGATATATACAACCGCCTCGGCAAATATCACGGCTTTGATATCCACACGCCTATTCAAGACTATACCGAGGAGGCGTTGGAGGTGTTGCTGTACGGCAATATGGGCGCGGTAAAGGCGCGCCGCAGGGATGTGTACGAGCCTAAATTTGAAGGCATTATCAATATGATAGACCGTCGCTACCGTCAATGCGGCAACGATTTTACCACGCGTGAGTATTACGAGGAGTTTATGGAAAACATCCCCTGCTCGGAGTGCGGTGGCAAACGCCTTAAGGCAGAGGCGCTTGCGGTAACTGTGGGCGGGCTTAACATAGCGGAGCTTTGCGACCTTTCCGTTGGCAAGTGCAAAAGCTTTTTTGAAAGCCTTGTGCTAACGCCTAAGGAGGCATCTATAGCCAAGGAGATACTAAAGGAGATAAAGGCAAGGCTTAGCTTCTTAAACAGCGTTGGGCTGGAGTATTTAACGCTGTCACGCAAGTCCGGCGGGCTTTCGGGCGGGGAAGCGCAACGCATAAGGCTTGCAACGCAGATAGGCTCTTCTCTTATGGGTGTGCTTTATATTCTTGACGAGCCAAGCATAGGCTTGCACCAGCGCGACAATATGAAGCTTATACAAACGCTTAAAAATCTGCGCGATATCGGCAACACCGTGATAGTGGTGGAGCACGACGAGGAAACTATGCTTGCCGCTGATTATATCGTGGATATAGGGCCTGCCGCAGGCATCCACGGGGGCGAGGTTGTGTTTTCGGGTACGCCCGATGAGCTTTTGAAGGACGAACGCTCGCTTACGGGTATGTACCTTTCGGGCAAGCTGAAGGTGGAGGTGCCGAAAAAGCGCAGAGAGGGCAACGGCGGCTTTATAACCGTGCGCGGTGCTACGGAAAACAACCTTAAGGATATAGACGTTAGCTTCCCTTTGGGTTGCTTTGTGTGCGTAACGGGCGTTTCGGGTTCAGGTAAAAGCTCGCTTGTGAACTCCGTTTTGTATAACGGCATAGCGAAAAAGCTTGGGCGCTACACGCTAAGCCCCGGTAAGCACAAATGCATAGAGGGTATTGAAAACATTGATAAAATCATCGCGATAGACCAAAGCCCCATTGGGCGCACTCCGCGCTCCAACCCCGCAACGTATACGGGCATCTTTTCGGAGATACGCTCTATCTTTGCTTCCACGCCCGATGCGAAAGCGCGCGGGTATACGGATGGGAGGTTTTCCTTTAACATAAAGGGCGGTAGGTGTGAGGCGTGTCAGGGCGACGGTACCTTGAAGATAGAGATGCACTTTTTGCCTGACGTGTACGTGAACTGTGACGTGTGCAAGGGTAAGAGATACAACCGCGAAACGCTGGAGATAAAATACAAGGGAAAAACTATTAGCGATATACTTGAGATGACCGTGGACGAGGGCTGTGAGTTCTTTGAGGCGTACCCCTCCTTAAAACGCAAGCTTTGTGTAATGCGTGACGTTGGCTTGGGGTACATCAAGATAGGGCAAAGCTCCACAACTCTCTCAGGCGGCGAAGCGCAAAGGGTAAAGCTATCCAGCGAGCTTGCAAGAAGAAGCACGGGCAAAACGCTGTATATACTTGACGAGCCTACAACGGGCTTGCACACGGACGACGTGAACAAGCTGAAGGACGTTTTGCAAAAGCTTGTGGAGGCGGGCAACACCGTTGTTGTTATCGAGCATAATTTAGACCTTATTAAAACGGCAGACTATATAATTGATATGGGCCCCGAGGGTGGTGACGGCGGCGGCACGGTTGTTGTGCAGGGCACGCCGGAGCAGGTTGCTTGTTGCGAGCAGTCACACACGGGGGCGTATCTTAAAAGCTATCTAAACGGAGGTGCGGTATGAACACCGACAGAATAAAGCATATACTTGCAAGGGTTGAGAAGCCGGGTAGATATACCGGCGGTGAATACGGCGAGCTTATAAAGGACAAATCGCAAATAGAGGTGCGGATGGCGTTCTGCTTCCCCGATACCTACGAGATAGGTATGTCTAACCTCGGTGTAAAGATACTGCGCCATTGTCTTAATAAAAAGGACTATTTGTGGTGCGAGCGTTGCTATGCCCCGTGGGACGATATGGAAAAGGAGATGCGGCGCGAGGGTATACCGCTTTACGCGCTTGAAAGCGGGGACGATATCAAGGATTTTGATATCGTGGCGTTCACGCTTCAGTACGAGCTTTCCTATACCAACGCCGTGAATATGCTGCAGCTTGCGGGGATACCGCTTTTTGCCGCAGAGCGCGGAGAGGAGTATCCGCTTATAATAGCAGGCGGTCCTTGCGCTTACAATCCGGAGCCGATGGCGGATTTTGTTGATATCTTCTCCATAGGTGAGGGGGAGGAAACCTTGTGCGAGCTTGCGGATTTGTACCGCGAGTGTAAGAAAAACGGCACCCCTAAGGCAGAGCTTTTGAAAAAAGCTTCACAGATAAAGGGGATGTACGTTCCGTCGCTTTACAGCGTTGAGTATAACGAAAACGGCACTATTAAAGACTTTAAGCCCGTAGAGGATGGAGTTCCTGCGGTTATAGAGAAGACCTTTATTACGGATATGGACAGCGTGGAGTTCCCAACCGAGCACGAGCTGCCGTATCTTGAAACCGTGCACGACCGTATGGTTTTAGAGGTGTTCCGCGGCTGTATACGCGGATGCCGCTTCTGCCAAGCGGGGATGGTGTACCGCCCCGTGCGTGAGAAAAGCCCCGAGGTGCTGGACGAGCAGGCGAAAAAGCTTTACAAAAGCACGGGGTATAACGAGATATCTATGTGCTGTCTAAGCATAAGCGACTATTCGCGCCTTAAAGAGCTTTTGGACAAGCTGCTTGTATGGACGGAGGACGAGCGCATAAATCTTTCGTTGCCCTCTATGCGTATAGACAGCTTTTACGGCGAGCTTATGGAAAAGGCAATGAACGTGCGCCAAAGCGGCTTAACCTTTGCGCCCGAAGCGGGCACGCAAAGGCTACGCAACGTTATAAACAAGAACCTAACGGAGGAGGAGATCCTTTCGGGCTGTGCAACCGCGTTTGACGGTGGGCGCAGCAGCTTGAAGCTGTATTTTATGAACGGCCTGCCCACGGAAACCGACGACGATATCCGCGGCATAGCATCGCTTGGGCAGAAGATAGTGGACCTTTATTATTCTAAAAAACGCCGCAACCCCAAGGGCGTAAACGTGAATATAAGCGTTTCGTGTTTGGTGCCCAAACCCTTTACGCCATTCCAATGGATGCCGCAGGATACGATAGACGAGCTTAAGCGCAAACAGCTTTTGCTAAAGGAATGTATAACCACGCGCAAGATAAACTATAACTACCACGATAGCGAGGTAAGCTTTTTGGAGGCTGTTTTTGCAAGAGGGGACCGCAGGCTTTCCGCCGCTATTGCGGAGGCGGTAGCGCAAGGTCAGCGCTTTGATAGCTGGGACGAGTTTTTTAACTACGAAAAGTGGATGGAGATATTTGAGAAAACGGGCATAGACCCCACGTTTTACGCCAACCGCGCATTTGGCTTTGACGAGAAGCTTCCGTGGGACCATATAGATTGCGGTGTAAGCAAGGAGTTCCTTGTGCGTGAAGCAAAGGCGGCACTTGCCGCAACCACCACGCCCGATTGCCGCACGCGTTGCTCTGCCTGCGGTATGCAAAGCAAAGGCTGTACCATTTGCAAAGGAGGGGATAAGTAATGCAAGCGCCTGTAAAATTTACCGTTAGAGTGTTCTGGCAAAAGCTGGGCAACGCCAAATACATATCCCATCTTGATACACAGCGCGCCATAGTGCGCGCGCTTATCAGAAGCGGGCTGCCCGTTTACTACTCGCAGGGGTTTAATCCGCACCCAAAGCTTGTGTTTGCATTGCCCGTTTCCATTTATCAAGAGGCGTATTACGATATCTTTGATATAGATATAAAAGAGATGCTTCCCGTTAAAAGGATAGAGGAGATGCTATCGGCGGTTATGCCCGCAGATATGCCGATACTGCGCGTTGCGTACCCTAAAAGAAAGCTAAAGGAGCTTTGCTTTGCCTCCTACAATATTCTGCTTGAAACAAGCTGCACCAAGGCGGAGATAGAAAACGCCTTTAGCGGTGCCGTTGTGGTGGAGAAGAAAAGCAAAAAGAAGTGCGAAACGGTTGATATTTCCCCGATGATAAAGGAGCTTTCCTTTAAGCAGGAGGAAAACGGCGTGCTTATGCAGGCAACGCTTTCTGCCGCGCCCGATGCGTATTTAAGCCCCAAATATTTGGTGGACTTTTTGGGTGAGCGCGTTGGGTTTTCGCAAACGGTGCGTACTATGCTGTTTGATAAGGATATGAAGCCCTTGGAATAAATATTTTTTATAATACCACTTGTATAACGCGAAAAAATGGTGTATTATAAAAGTAGATTAACAGGCGAGGTATTTGCTTATGAATAAAACAAAATCCGTATGGGGCGGCGTAGCGGGGAAGGTGATTGCCACGCTTATGGTGCTTTCCGTTATTTGCGGCGCCGTTACCGTAACGCTTGCCTATTCCGTTTATGGGGATAGCCTTCTTTCCAAAGACGAAATAAAGGTTATAAGCTCTATCGACAATAAAAACGGCACTATTAATATAAAGCTTAGGCTGGAAAAGCCGGGGTACTATTTGTCCGATTACAAAACCGAAAAGGTGGGGGACAAGCTTATGGTTAAGCTGTACTCTTCCGTAAGAGAGGGCGATATAAAGGCAGATTCCACAGGTGCCTACACCCTTGATTTTAAGGTGGATACGAGTGTTAAGAGTGTGGTACAGGAGGGTCCTGACGGTGAGGAATACATACTTGTTAAAGTCAACATCGCTTCTTAAGCGCACTTTCGTTGCGCTTTTAGTGCTTTGCTTGCTTTTGTCGCTTGCAAGCTGTAAAAAAGAGCCCAAGCTTAAAGAGTATACGGACGCGGTGGGCGGCTATTCGTTTTCCTACCCCGAAAATTGGGAGGTATACAGCGAGGGCGGAAACGCTTGTATCAGCATAGCGGACGTTGGCGGTGCGCTTCCGTTTGCTATGGTGCGCTTTTCTGCTTTCGAAAATAAAGAGGGTATTACCGCCGCAGAGTATTGGAACAACGGCGTGGAAGGCTTTTCTACGATTTATGAAAGCTATAACATCCTTCAAAACAAGCGCGGTGTGTTTGAAAAAGAGGGTGTAGGCAGTGCCTACGGCGCAGTTGTGGAGGTAAGCTTGAAGGGCGAAACCAAGCTGGACGGGCAGCCCTCCAAGGCGGGCGAGGCGGCTAACTACACAATCCATCAGCTTGTTTTTGAGGGCGATGGCAGGATTTGCGTTGTAAGCTATATGTCCGCTAAGGACAACTATGAGATATACGGCACCGTTATGGACGAAATAAAGGAAAGCTTTGCTTTTACAACGCCCAATCCTGCAGGCGATATCTCGGACAAGGGCTATACCGATTTCAATATGCCCGTGCCTGAGGGGTGGACGCTTGAAACGGCAGAGGCGTATTACAGGCTAAGCAACGGCAAGGCAACCATTATAGCCTGCGTTTTCTCTATGGAGCAAACCGTTAGCCCAAAGCAGTATTGGGAAAGCGTGTATCGCAGCTCCGTTCAAACGGGGATAGACGGCTTTAAGGAAATTTCAGCAAAGGATTGTAAGATGGGCGGTGTGGACGCGCTGGACGTTTACTATACCGGCAAATCCGTATCGGGCAACAGCTATAAGTTCCGTCAATGCCTTGCTGTAAAGGACAGTCAGGTTTACATAATTACCCTAACCGCGAACGATGCGGACTACGAAAGAGTAGCGGGCGGATACGAAGCTGTTATAAAGGGGTTTAGCTTTAAATGATAAAGCTTATAGCTGTGGCGGGTGCTACCGCAACAGGCAAAAGCGCGCTTGCGGTAAGGCTGGCGGCGGCGCTGGGCGGTGAGATAATATCGGGCGATTCTGCACAGGTTTACCGTGGGATGGATATTGGCACGGCTAAAGTAACCGATGCGGAAACGTGCGGTATACCGCATTATTTGATTGATATATTGGATATAAACAGCCCCTTTTCGGCAGGAAGCTTTGCTTCCCTTGCAGGGGAAAAGGCACAGGAGATACACAGCCGTGGCAAAATACCGTTTATAGCGGGTGGCACGGGCTTGTATATTGATGCGCTGACAGGCGCGCGCGCTTTTTCCGAAACTGCTGACAGTGACCCTGCCGTTCGCGCTAACCTTATGCGGAAGGCAGAAACGGAAGGGGCGCTTGCGTTGCACGCTTATCTCGCTACGATAGACCCGCAAGCGGCGGCGGAGATACACCCAAACAACGTAAAGCGTGTTGCTCGCGCTATTGAGATATATCTTGTAAACGGAAAAACCAAAACGGAGCTTATTGCGGAAAACAAGGCGCAAAGCCGTTTTAAGCGTTGCCTTATATTGCTTGATGCCGACAGGCAAATGCTTTACGAGCGCATAAACGCTCGTGTGGACGTGATGTTTGAGCGCGGCTTGGAGGCAGAGGCTTTAAGGCTTTGGCAAAGCGGTTTGGAAAACACGCCCACCGCAGGGCAAGCGATAGGGTATAAGGAGCTGTTTCCGTATTTTAAGGGGCTTATAAGCCTTGACGAAGCGAAGGAAAATATAAAGCAGGCAACGCGTAACTACGCAAAGCGGCAGGTAACCTATTTTAAGCGTATGAGCGATGCTTTTGTGCTGGACTGTGCCGAGGGTGCAGACGGTGTTTACGAAAAGGCACTTGCGCGTTGTAAGGAGTTCTTGGCGGAATAAAGTTAAGTAAAGGGGGATAAGGGTGAAGCAGATACTTAAACAGGTATTAACCGTAGTTTGCTCTGTGTTTATAGTTGCGTATACCATAATGCAGCTTTCGTTAAGCACGGGAGATACCGTTGAAACCGAGCATGCGTTTTACTCCGTAGTAAACGAAGCCCTTGTAACCTCCGCGTATATTTTTAGGGATGAAACCGTGGTTATGCAAAGCGGCGGCGGTACGCGCAGCTATAGCGTGGAGAACGGCGAAAAGGTACACATGGGGCAACAGCTTTGCGTTACCTACCAAACCTCGGACGAGGCTGGCGTGCAGGAAACAATAAATTTGCTGAACGGCAAAATAGACCTGCTTAACAAAAGCAGTATCGGAAGCGGCTCGTTTTCAACGGATTTGTCTAGAATAAACGGCAACATAAGCAGTTATATGCTTGATATCCAGCGTGACGTTGCGGCGGGTGACCTTGCGGCGGCGGCAAGATTGCAGGACGAGCTTCTTATTCAGATGAACCGCAGGCAGGCAACCGTTGCGGACAGTGACGATTTCTTCGGCTCGCGCATTTCGGAGCTTACGCAAAAAAAGGCGATGCTTGAAAGCTCCTTAAGCGGTGTTAAGGTTACAACAACGGCGGCATCTGCAGGGTATTTTTACTCCGCGGCAGATGGCTACGAGCGTAGCTTTACCGTTTCTGCGCTTGGCTCTGTAACCGCGCAGGAATTTAAAAAGCTTATTGCCACACAGCCCGATAAGGATGTTCTTGAAAACGCCGTTGGCAAAATAGCCGGCACCTCAAAATGGTACATAGCGTTTATTGCAACGCGCAGAGATGCGGCGTATTTCGTTGAAAACCAAAAATACAGCGTTACGTTCTCTTATGCGGATGACCGTGAGATAAAGATGTGCTACGAGGGCACGGGCGGCGATACGAAGGGTGACGAGGTTGTGCTGATATTCAGCTCCGGCACCTTGCCAAGCGGCTTCAACTTCGCGCGCAAGCAGGAGGTTAAGGTTATCAAAAACACTATGCAGGGCTTGAAGATACGCACCTCTGCTTTGGTAAACGTTGACGGTGAAACGGGCGTTTATTCGCTTTCCGCCGGCAGGGTTGTTTTCAAAACCACCGAGGTGCTTGGCGAAAGCGGCGGGTTCTATCTTGTAAAGCTTCCAAACGAAAAGAACCGTTCGGAACGCTCTGCAACAAAGCTGTCCTTGCACGATACCGTGCTTATAGGCGGCAAAAACCTTTATGTGGGGAAGGTGCTGTCATAAAATGGACCAAAAGAAGCTTCAAATAAAGGAAAACCTTGAAAAAATACTTGGGGCGATGCCCGAAAACGTAACCCTGCTTGCCGCAACCAAAACCGTTCCTGCGGAGTATATAAACTACGCGGCGGAGCTTGGGCTTAAGGTTATCGGTGAAAACCGCGTGAACGAGCTGCTTGAGAAGTATGACGCTATCGACAAAACGCGGCTGGACGTGCAGTTTATAGGGCATTTGCAAACCAACAAGGTAAAGTACATAATAGATAAGGTTTCGCTTATCCACTCGGTAGACAGCGTTAAGCTTGCCGAGGAGATAAGCAAGCGCGCCTTGGCAAAGGGCATTGTGATGCCCGTGCTGGTGGAGATAAACATCGGCGGCGAGGAAAGCAAAAGCGGCGTGCGCCCTGAGGAGGCTATGGATTTTGTTAAGAGCATAGCCGTTTTAAAGGGCATTACCGTGCGCGGATTGATGACAATACCGCCTAAAAGTGATGATATCAGTAAAAATATTGCGTTTTATCAAAAAATAAGAAAAATATTTATTGACATATCGGAGCAAAATGTGGATAATGTTAGTATGAGCATTTTGTCTGCCGGGATGAGCGGCGATTGGGAAGCGGCTATAAGCTGTGGCTCCAATATGGTAAGGATAGGCTCTGGAATTTTTGGAAACAGGATTTACAAAACAGAAATATAATATTGACGGAGGACATAAATATGGCAAATTGGAAATGGGCAGAAAAGCTTTTAGGTAAAGAAGAGGCTTATATAAGCGAAGAAGACGATGTAGAATACGGTGATGAGGGTTATGTGGATACTCCCCGTGCAGCGGCACAGGAAGCTCCGCGTCAGACCAGCACTATATCCAGCTCTGCTTCCGCGGCGTTGGAGATGAAGATTGTTAAGCCCGAAAAGTTTGAGGACGTTACGGGTATAGCTGACCATCTGCTTGAAAAGCGCACCGTTGTGCTTAACCTTGAAAACACTAACAAAGAAACTATCAGGCGTATACTTGACTTCCTTACGGGTACTACCTACGCTATCGAGGGGAAGATAAAGCGCGCGGCTAACTCTACCTACGTTATCACACCCAAGAACGTGGACGTATCTGCTGATTTGGAGCAGGCTCCTGCCGCACAGAAGGAACTTTATTAAGGGTGAACTGATTGTATAGAATAATGGCGTTTATTGCGCTTTGCGTTAGCGCATATATTACGTTGACCTATTTGGCGCTTATGGTACGCGTTTTTATCGGGATATTTTCTGAGGGCAGCGGTGTTTTAGCCTCGTTTGTTTATACCGTTACCGAGCCGATTTTAATCCCCATAAGGCAGAAGTTGGATAAAATTGAAATGTTGCAGGACATACCGCTGGATATATCGGTGTTTGTTGCGGCGATCATATTAATGGTACTGGGCATATTTTTGCCAAGCGTGGTATAGTTTTGCGAAAAGGAAGGGGAAAGATTTGCAATGTTAGCACCGCACGAGCTTAAAAATAAGGCTTTTTCCAAGGCAGTAAGAGGCTATAACCCTGCCGAGGTTGATGACCATATCGAGTTTTTGATAGAAAAATATACCGAGCTTTACCGTGAAAACGCAGAGCTTAACAGGAAGCTTAGAATTGTTGGCACAAAGCTTGATGAGATTAAGGACGAGGAGGAGTCTATCCGTAACACCCTTGTCGGCGCGCAGAAAATGGGCGAGAAAATCATTAGAGATGCTAACGATAAGGCGGACCTTATTACGGGCTCTATTAAAGAGCGTTGTGATGCCGTTATTGCGGACTTTAAGCGCAGAATGGTTAAGGAAAAGGAAGAGATGTGGCTTATCCGCACCTCCGTTTTGGACTTCAAGCAGGACGTGTTTGACCTTTATCGCAAGCACATAGAGGAGCTTCAGGGTATAAACGTAAACAGGCTTGAGGATATCGTGCTTCCTAACGAAAGCGCGATTGTTGAAAATATTTTAAGCGACGTTGCAGAGGCTGTTAAGAACGATAACGCCGCCGCGCTTATGGATGAGGAAAACGAGAATCTAAACCCCGTTTCGGAGCGGGCTGAGGCGGCTGCGGTTGATGCACCCGTGGCAGAGCCTGTTGCAACCCTTGCAACCGATGCTGATGCAGGCGGCAAGGCTGAAGCGGCTAATAATAACGACGATGAGGACTTTTTTATAAAAAGCCTTGAAAGCCTAAAGAACGAATAAGGGGCTTTGCGGGCTGTATAGCCACAGTTAGGTGCTTTTTTATGAAGTGCTGATGCAGCCGTAGGCTTATGCGGGTATTGCCGCGCTTACGGCTGCTTTTCAACGATTATATAATAGAAGAAAATACCAGTAATTTTACAGAAATACGAGGGGCTTTGGTTTATGAAGGATTACAAGGATACACTTAATCTGCCGGGTACGGCGTTCCCCATGCGTGCAAGCCTGCCGCAGAAAGAACCCGAAATAAAGAAGCAATGGGACGAGATGCGTTTATATCAAAAGCTAATGGAAAATAACGAGGGTAAAAAGCCCTTCGTTATGCATGACGGCCCGCCCTATGCAAACGGCGATATGCATATAGGGCACGCTTTGAATAAATGCCTAAAGGATTTTATAATTAAAAGCAAGAATATGTCCGGCTACAAAGCTCCCTACATACACGGTTGGGACACGCACGGTCTGCCCATAGAGAACCAGATGATAAAGAAGCACGGCGTTAAGCGCGGTGCTATGGATGCTGTTGAGTTTAGGCGTCTTTGCGAGGGCTTTGCAAGGGACAACGTTGCAAGGCAGATGGGGCAGCAGCAGCGTCTTGGCGTTATAGGCGATTGGGAGAACAGCTATCTAACGCTTATCCCGCTTTTCGAGGCGGAGCAGATTCGTATATTCGGCAAAATGCAGCAAAAGGGCTATATCTATAAGGGCTTAAAGCCTGTTTATTGGTGCCCTGCGGACGAAACCGCGCTTGCAGAGGCTGAAATAGAATACGCAGAGGACGAGTGCGATTCTATCTACGTTAAGTTCCGCGTAATTGATGACAAGGGGCTTATCACCCCCCACACAGGCACGCTGGACAACGTTTATTTCGTTATTTGGACCACCACTACGTGGACACTTCCGGGCAATGTTGCAATTTGCCTTAACGGCGAGTTTGAGTATGGGCTTTACAAAAGCGGTAACGAGTATTACATGCTTGCTTGCGAGCTCGCGGAGCAGGTTGCAAAGGTTTGCGGCATAGAAGTAGAGCTTGTTGCAAAGTTCAAGGGCAGCGAGCTTGAATATATAAGAACGGCACACCCCTTTATCGAGCGTGAAAGCCTTGTTATCAACGGTGAGCACGTTACGCTTGAAAGCGGTACGGGCTGTGTTCACACCGCGCCCGGCCACGGTATGGAGGACTTTGCGGTTTGCAAAAACTATAAGGAGCTTGATATAATAGTTCCCGTTGATTCTCGCGGCCGTCTTACTGCGCTTGCAGGCAAGTACGAGGGCTTGAAGACCGCAGAAGCTAACGTTGAGATATTAAAGGATATAAAGGAAAGCGGCGCGCTTCTTGCTACCCAGCATATAAGCCATACCTATCCGCATTGCTGGCGTTGTAAGAACCCCGTTATCTTCCGCGCAACAGAGCAGTGGTTCTGCTCCGTAAACGATTTCAAGAAGGAAGCGCTTGAGGCTATCAAGAACGTGCGCTGGATACCCGGCTGGGGGCAGGCACGCATTGAAAGCATGGTTGGCGACAGGGCGGATTGGTGTATCTCCCGCCAGCGCAAATGGGGCGTTCCGATACCGATTTTCTATTGTGAGGACTGTGGCGAGCCTATAATCAACGCCGAAACGATAGAGCGTATTGCGAAAGCGTTTGAAGAAGAAGGCTCTATCGCTTGGTGCAACAAAACGCCCGAGCAGCTAATTGGCGACCTTGCCGTTTGCCCTAAGTGCGGCTGTAAGCACCTTAAGGCAGAGCAGGATATTATGGACGTTTGGTTTGACAGCGGCTCTTCCTACGCCTACGTTCTTGACCATTTTAAGGACCATTCCTTCCCTGCGGACGTGTATCTTGAGGGTAACGACCAGTATAGGGGCTGGTTCCAATCCTCCTTGCTTACCTCCGTGGCAACAAGGGGCGTTGCACCCTATAAAACCGTTATTACGCACGGTATGGTTGTTGACGGTGAGGGCAAGAAGATGTCCAAATCCCTTGGCAACGGCGTAGACCCCTTGCAGGTTTGCGATACCTACGGTGCAGATGTGCTTCGTCTTTGGGCTTCCTCCGTTGAGTATACGGGTGAGGTTAGAATAAGCCCTGAGATACTAAAGCAGCTTTCCGAGATATACCGTAAGATAAGAAACACGCTTCGTATACTTATGGCAAACCTCGGCACGCCCGAAACGGATTTTGACCCCAACCGCGATATGGTTGCGCCTGAAGCGCTTGACGATATTGATAAGTGGGCACTTTCCCGTCTTAACGGCTTGTGCGGCAGAGTTTGCAAGGCGTTTGAGAATTACGAGTTCCACACCATTTACCACGATTTGCACAATTTCTGCACCATAGATATGTCTAAGCTGTATATAGACATAACTAAGGACAGGCTGTATTGCGAAAAGAAGGACAGCGTTCTTCGCCGCGGTACGCAAACCGTTATGTATCTTGTGCTTAACGCACTTATCCGCCTTATCGCGCCGATACTTTCCTATACGGCAGAGGAGGCTTGGGGCTATATTGCACACAGAGAAGGCGATAACAAGGAAAGCGTTTTCTTTAACGATATGCCTAACGAGCAGGCAGGCTACTCCTTCCCCAAGGAAGAGGAGCATTTTAACGCTTTGTTTGCCGTGCGTGACGATGTTATGAAGGCGCTTGAGATAGCGCGTGCAGAAAAACGCATTGGTAAATCCTTGGAGGCGGCAATAACCGTTTACGGTGCTGACGATAACAAGGCAATGCAGTTGTTTAAAGAGTTTGAAAAGGATTTAAAAACTATATTTATAGTTTCTAACGTTAAGCTTTCGGCAGAAAACGCACCCGAAGGCGCGTTTACCGAAACGCAAAGCGGCATTGCCGTTTCCGTAGAGAGCGCAACGGGTGACAAATGCGTTCGCTGCTGGATGTTTACGGACGGTGCCGAAAAGGATAGCGATGGGCAGGCGCTTTGCCCGCGCTGTAAGTCTGTTATGGCGGACTAATTTAGTAATTTATGCATATAGGGGGTGAAGCAGGTGCTTTGTGCATTGATAATACTTGCTGTTGTTGTTGCAGACCAAGTAAGCAAGGCGATAGTTGTTGCCAAGCTTGATATGGGGGAGAGCACCGGTTTTATTCCCTATATTTTAAGCTTTTGCCGTAGCGAGAATACGGGGATGGCTTGGGGTATGCTAAAGAACCACCGTTGGGTGTTTTTAACGCTTTCGATAGTGGCGCTTGTTGGCTTTGGCATTTTGTATTACAAAACCAAAAAGCCGCACATCCTTTATACAATATCCATGGCATTTATCCTCGGCGGCGGTGTTGGCAATATGATAGACAGGCTTTTTAGGCAGGGTGTAAACACCTCCCAAAACGCCGTTGTTGATTTTTTAAAGTTCGAGTTTATCGATTTCCCCATATTCAACGTGGCAGATGCGTTTATTACCGTTGGCACGGTTTTGATATTTGTGTATCTTTTGTTCTATGACAAAAAGCAGGAGTATCCTTTGTTCTTTGACGTGAAGAAGGAAGCAAAAGCAGATGAGCAAGCAGATATATGAGGAGCTTTGCTTTGTAGCGGAAGCAGAGGATAACGGCGAACGGTTGGATGTTTTCGTGTCCACCGCGGCGGATATAAGCCGCGCACGCGCACAAGCGCTTATAGATGGCGGTGCCGTTACGGTAAACGACGTTGCTGTGCCCAAGCGCACGCGCCTTAAAGCGGGTGACAGCGTTAGGGTAAATATGCCGCCCCCGCAGGAGCTTTGCGCGGTGGCGCAGGATATACCCATAGAGGTTGTTTATGAGGACGAGGATTTGCTTGTTGTAAACAAGCCGCAGGGTATGGTGGTGCATCCCGCCCCGGGCAACCCTGACGGTACGCTGGTAAACGCCTTGCTTTACTACCTTGGAGATAGGCTTTCAACTATAAACGGCGTGCTTCGCCCGGGGATAGTTCACCGTATTGATAAGGACACGGCGGGGCTTTTGATAGTTGCCAAAAACGATGCCGCGCACACAAGCCTTGCTTCACAGATAGAGAAGCACAGCTTTAGCCGCTGTTACGAGGCGGTTATTCGCGGCCATTTAAAGGACAAGCAAGGTACTGTGAACGCTCCCATAGCTCGCCATAGAACGGATAGGAAGCGTATGGCGATAGTGAACGGTGGGCGTGGCGCCATAACACATTACAGCCTTATAGACGAATACAAGGGCTACAGCCATATAAGGCTACAGCTTGAAACAGGCAGAACTCATCAGATAAGGGTACACATGGCACATATAGGCCACCCCGTTGTTGGCGACCCTGTTTACGGCGGCGGAACGTTGCCGTGCCTTAACGGGCAATGCTTGTTTGCAAAGCATATAGGCTTTAGCCACCCAACAAGCGGCAAGTGGCTGGAGTTTGAGGCAGAGCTGCCTCGGTTTTTTAACAACGTTTTAGATTATATTAATAAATAGTCTTATTTTTGCGGAGGAGTTTTATGGAAAACCAGAAATTTCTTGCAGAGCGCGCGGCTAAAATGCGCTGTCTGCTTGTAAAAGCACTTCACAAAGCAGGTTCGGGCCATCCCGGCGGTTCTCTTTCTTGTGCAGATATCGTTACATATCTTTATTTCAACAAGATGAACGTATCGCCGGAAACAGCAAAATCCCCCGACAGGGATAGGTTTGTTATGTCCAAAGGGCACGCTTGCCCCGCATTGTATGCGGCGCTTGCTATGCGCGGCTTCTTTAATGAGGAGGAGCTTTGGCATCTAAGAACAAACGGGGGCTTGCTTCAGGGGCATCCCGATATGCACCGTATCAACGGTATAGATATGTCTACGGGCTCTCTCGGTCAGGGCATCTCCGCCGCTTGCGGCATTGCCGTAGCAGGCAAGGTGGACGGTAAGAGCTACCGCACCTACACCATACTTGGTGACGGTGAGATACAGGAAGGTCAGGTTTGGGAGGCGGCTATGTTTGCCGCACACTACAAGCTTGATAAGCTTACCGCTTTTGTGGATTACAACGGCTTGCAGATAGATGGTGACGTGCATCAGGTTATGAGCCCTGCACCCATAGATGAAAAGTTCCGCGCTTTCGGCTGGCACGTTCAGGTTATAGACGGCCACAGCTTTGAGGAAATAGACAACGCCGTTACCGCCGCAGAGCAGGTTACGGACAAGCCCTCCGCAATAATATGCCGTACCGTAAAGGGCAAGGGCGTTTCCTTTATGGAAAACAACGCTTCTTGGCACGGCAAGGCTCCTAATAAAGAGCAGTACGCGATAGCCGAAGCAGAGCTTGAGGCGGCACATCAAAAGGCAAAGGAGGCACTTAACTAATGGAAAAGCAAGCTACAAGAATGGCTTATGGTCAGGCGCTTTGCGACCTTGGCGAAAAGTATGATTTTATAGTAATGGATGCCGACCTTTCCGGCTCTACCCAAACGGGTATGTTTGCTAAAAAGTTCCCCGAAAGGTTCTTCAACTGCGGCATAGCGGAGCAGAATATGCTTTCCGTTGCGGCAGGCATCGCTACCACGGGCAAGCCCGTTTTCGTGTCCTCGTTTGCAATGTTTGCAGTAGGCAGAGCATACGAGCAGATACGCAACTCCGTTTGTTATCCCTCGCTTAACGTGAAGATCTGCGCTTCGCACGCAGGCGTTACCGTTGGTGAGGACGGTGCTACCCACCAGTATTGTGAGGATTTGGGCGTGCTTCGCACTATCCCCGGTCTTACCGTTATCAGCCCTGCGGACGCGGTAGAGGCTTATGCCGCTATCGAGGCTGTGCTTAAGATGGACGGCCCCGTTTACGTTCGCCTTGGCAGATACTCCGTTCCCGTTGTATTTGATAAGGAAACCTATAAGTTCCAAGCGGGCAAGGCTGTTCCCGTTTGCGATGGGGACGATGCCGTTGTTTTTGCTACGGGTATAATGCTTGCGGCGGCGCTTGAGGCAAAGGATATACTTGCCGCAGAAGGCATCAATATCTCCGTTGTAAACGTACACACTATTAAACCCATAGATAAAGAAACCGTTGTTAAGTACGCCACCAAAACGGGCAGAGTTGTTACCGCAGAGGAGCATACTATCGTTGGCGGCCTTGGCAGTGCCGTTGCAGAGGTGCTTAGCGAAAACGCTCCCACCCGTATGAAGCGCGTTGGTATGAACGATTGCTTTGGCAGAAGTGCCCCCGCAGGCGAGCTGCTTGATTTTTATAAGCTTAACGCGGCAGGCATTGTTGCGGCTGTTAAGGAGTTGATGTAGCACTATGAGTAAGAAGCCACTTATAGGTTTGTTCCCCTCCTATGACGAAAAAGAGCTACAGCAAACGGTTTATATGCGCTACGTTCGTGCTATACAGCGTGCAGGCGGTGCGCCATTCGTTTTGCCTTTAACAGAAGATGTGGCTGTTATGCAGCGTATGGTGGAGGCTTGCGACGGTGTTCTGTTTACGGGTGGGGACGATATGCACCCCCGCTATTACGGCTGTTGCTTGCATGAGCATTGCGGCGAGCTTGCGCTTGTTAGAGATAAGGCTGAGGTTATCTTTGCTAACGAGTTTTTAAAAACGGATAAGCCCTTCCTTGGCATTTGCAGAGGTATACAGTTTATAAATGTAATGTACGGCGGCACTTTGTATCAGGATATACCGGCAGAATTTAAGGCGGGCTGTATCCACCGCCAGCCAAGACCTTTTAACGTGCCTTTCCACGAGGTAAAGCTAACGAAAGGCGGCAGACTTGCCGAGATTTGCGGTGCGGAAACGATACAGGTAAACAGTATGCACCACCAAAGCGTTAAAAAGCTGGGCGCGGGGCTTGTGGCAGAAGGCTATGCGCCGGACGGTGTTTTTGAAGCCTTGTCCGCTACCGACCGCGAGTATGGCATAGGCGTACAGTGGCATCCGGAGCATCTTGTGGAAAAGGATAACGAAGCGGCACTTAGGATATTCACAAGCTTTATAGAAGCCGCAACCACAAAATAGATTAATAATGAAAAAACGTTTGGGTATCATAAATATCCAAGCGTTTTTTGTTGCGTTTGCTATTGACAATAGCTGGCAACGTGTGTTATTACTTTTCTGTTTTGTCAAAAAGCTCTTCGATAGAAACCCCTAAAGCTTTAGCAAGCCCATAAAGTTCAATGTCTGTAACCGTGCGTTGCTTGTCTTCTATGCGAGATATAGAGCCGCGACATATATAAATCGCGTAGGTTTCCAGTTTGTTCGATAGAGCTTGTTGACTCATCTTAGCTTGTATTCTAAGACTACGCACCCTGTCACCTACTATGTTCATTGCGTTACCGTCAATTATTCTTGCCATTACCATCACTCCGTATATAATTTTTGTCTTGACACAGGACAAATATTATGATATTATAAACACAAATCAAATTTGTCCTATCACAGGACAAAAGTTTGAAATTTATAATAAAAAACGGAGGACAAATGAATGAAATGTGAGAAGTGTGGTCAAATAACGGAAAGTGCGTCGGAGCTTTGCCCAAATTGCGGAGAAAAAATCGAGATTGTTGAGGAGAGTGAATGCTGTAAAACAAATAACAACAAAAAAACAATTCTTATATGTGCGGGAATTGCAACAAGCGTGGTGTTAATAGTAATAATTGCAGGTTTATTTATTGGTGGTATATTCAGCAAAAAAGATGGCATTGATGAAGCTATCGAACGGTTCATAGACATTGGTGTGTATTTTGAGTGCGACAAAGATAAGATAATGGCTATGGCTCCCAGCCAATTTTGGAGAGCAGCTGATATAATGGTAGGACGTGGAGAAGCATATCGTAAAGTCAAAGAAGAGCTAGAAATGGAAAGAAAATTGAAAGATACGGACCCGTACTGGAAAAAGCTTAAGGTTGATTGGGAAATAAATTACCTAACAACGTTATCTGTAGAAGAATGTAGGAATATCGAAAAAGAATTTGAAAGCAAACATGGAATTGAATATAGTGCAATCGATGAAGCTTATTCTTTTACTCTTGAAGTGGAGCTCACCTTTGAAGAAGAGGTTGCTCGTTATGATTTTGACCTTTATGCTATCAAAATGGATGATAATTGGTATCTTGCTTATATTGAAGAGGGGTATCGAGATAATGACGATGAAATTTGTTGGTTTATTGAAGACTTTATGTGGTTTCTAACTTGGTAATAATTAACCGAAATACAACAACGAAAAAATGCACATAAAAAGTGGTAGAACAAAACGCGTATTGTTCTACCGCTTTTTGTTGAAAATATATTGACAATAGCTGCCAACGTGTGTATAATAAACACAATATTGTGCGTGGTGCGGCGGTACGCCACTATATATTGCGTTAAGCTTGGAGAATGAGATATGAGAATATACGGTATACAAAAGCTAACTTTATTAGATTTTCCCCTAAAGGTTGCTTGCACGGTGTTTACGGGCGGCTGCAATTTGCGTTGCCCCTTCTGCCACAACGCTTCTCTTGTAAAATGCGGCGGTGCTGAAAGCATAGAGGCGGAGGTGGAGGCGTTTCTTAAAAAGCGCGCAGGCGTAATAGAGGGCGTTTGCATTTCGGGTGGGGAGCCGCTTTTACAGCCCGATATAGCACCGTTTTTGCGTTTTGTGCGCTCGCTTGGGCTTTGCACCAAGCTTGACACGAACGGAACGCTACCACAACATCTTGTGCCGCTTCTAAACGAGGGGCTTCTGGATTACGTGGCAATGGACCTTAAAAACAGCCCTGCGTTATACGCAAAAACCGTTGGTGTGGAGGGCTTTGATTTTGCCCCCGTTGCCGAAACGATGGAGCTGCTTCGCAAAAGCGGGATAGCGTATGAGTTTAGAACAACCGTTGTAAAGGGGCTTCATACAGTGGAAAGCCTTAAAGAAGCGGCAAGCCTTATAAAAGACGGGGAGAAGTGGTTCTTACAACAATTTGTGGACAGTGGGGACATTTTAAAAGGCGGTATGGAGGGCTACACCCCCGAAGAAATGCGTGCAATACACGCGGAATTGTTGCCTTTTGCGCCCTCCGTGGACTTGCGCGGGCTTTGATGCTTTAACACAATAAAATGTGTGGCTATAAAAAATATTTTACCATATATTGTGTTTTTACTATTGACAAACGCTTATATAGTATGTTATTCTAAACAGGCGGCGCGATAAGCGCGCTAAACTAATGAAAAGATTTTAACGATATAAAAATGATGGAGGTTTCACTATGTACAAGGTAATGAAGCGTAACGGCAAAACCGTTGATTTTGAGCTTAGCAAGATAGCAAACGCCATAACGCTTGCTTTCGATGCAAAGGGCATTAATTATAATAGGGACACTATTGATTTCTTGGCACTTAAAGTTACAAGCGATTTCCAAAGCAAGATTAAGGATAACCTTATAGCGGTTGAGGATATACAGGATAGCGTTGAATCCGTGCTTGTTCAGGCGGGCTATGCAGAGGTTGCAAAGGCCTATATATTGTATCGCCGCCAGCACGAAAAGCTTCGTAATATAGATTCTACTATTTTGGACTACAAGATGGTTGTGGACAACTATCTTAAGATAAACGATTGGCGCGTTAAGGAAAACAGCACCGTAACCTATTCCGTTGGCGGTCTTATCCTAAGCAACAGCGGCGCTATAACCGCTAACTATTGGCTTAGCGAGATTTATGATGACGAGATAGCAGATGCACACCGTAACGCAGATATCCATTTGCACGACCTTTCTATGCTCACGGGTTACTGTGCAGGCTGGTCACTTAAACAGCTTATTAAAGAGGGGCTTGGCGGTGTTAGAGGTAAGATAACAAGCGCACCCGCAAGCCACCTTGCAACGCTTTGTAACCAGATGGTAAACTTCCTTGGCATAATGCAGAACGAGTGGGCGGGCGCGCAGGCGTTCTCCTCCTTCGATACCTACCTTGCGCCCTTCGTTAAGGTTGACAATCTTGATTACAAGCAGGTTAAAAAGTGCATTGAAAGTTTTGTTTTCGGCGTAAACACCCCCTCTCGTTGGGGCACGCAGGCACCCTTCTCCAACATAACGCTGGATTGGGTTGTTCCTGCTGACCTTAAGGATATGCCCGCAATAGTTGGCGGCAAGGAGATGGACTTTACTTATGGTGACTGTAAGGCTGAAATGGATATGGTAAACCGCGCCTTTATCGAAACCATGATAGAGGGTGACGCTAACGGCAGAGGCTTCCAATACCCCATCCCCACCTATTCCATAACCAGCAACTTTGACTGGTCTGATACCGAAAACAACCGTTTGTTGTTTGAGATGACAACAAAGTACGGTACACCCTATTTCTCCAATTACATCAACAGCGATATGGAGCCTTCGGACGTTAGAAGTATGTGCTGCCGTTTGCGCCTTGACCTTAGAGAGCTTAGAAAAAAGAGCGGTGGCTTCTTCGGTAGCGGTGAAAGCACGGGCTCTGTTGGTGTTGTAACCATCAATATGCCGCGTATTGCATACCTTGCAACCAGCAAGCAGGATTTCTATGCAAGGCTTGACAGGCTTATGGACATAGCTGCGCGCAGCCTTAAGGTTAAGCGTACCGTTATTTCCAAGCTTATGGAGGAGGGCTTGTACCCCTACACCAAGCGTTACCTTGGCAGTTTTGACAATCACTTCAGCACCATTGGCCTTGTTGGTATGAACGAGGTTGGCCTTAACGCTAAATGGCTTGGCCACGATATGACGCATCCTGACACGCAGGAGTTCACTAAGGACGTGCTTAACCATATGAGAGAGCGTCTTTCCGACTATCAGGAGCAGTACGGTGACCTTTATAACCTTGAAGCTACCCCTGCGGAATCTACGTCCTACCGTCTTGCAAAGCACGATGTTAAGCGTTACCCCGGCATAAGAACTGCCGCTAAGGACGGCGAAACTCCTTATTACACCAATTCCAGCCATCTTCCCGTTGGCTTCACGGCTGATATATTTGAAGCACTTGACATTCAGGACGAGCTTCAAACGCTTTACACCTCCGGCACGGTGTTCCACGCGTTCCTTGGCGAAAAGCTTCCCGATTGGAAGGCTGCCGCAAGCCTTGTACGCAAGATAGCAGAGAACTACAAGCTTCCTTACTACACCTTGTCGCCCACCTACTCCGTATGTGCAACCCACGGCTATTTGGTTGGCGAGCAGAAGGTTTGCCCGGAATGCGGCGCAGTAACCGAGGTTTACAGCCGTATCACAGGCTACTACCGCCCCGTACAGAACTGGAACGACGGTAAAACCCAGGAGTATAAGGACAGAAAGGTTTACGATATAAAGAACTCCGTTCTTAAAAGGGACGGCGTTAAGGCAGAAGAAAGCGCAGAATGCGGCTGTGCGGCACAGGACACGGCAGAGGGCAAGGTATTGCTTTTCGCTACCAAAACCTGCCCCAAGTGCAAAATAGCCGCCGCAGAGCTTGATAAGAACGGCATCGCTTACGAAAAGCTGTTTGTTGAGGATAACAGAGAGCTGGCGGCTTCCTTAGGGCTTAAACAAGCGCCCACGATAGTTGTACAGGGTGCAGAAACCAAGCTTTATGCAGACCTGCCCGCAGTTAAGGAATTTATTAAGGCATACACCAAATAATAAGGGGGCAAAAATATGCACGATATAATCGTTATAGGTGCAGGTCCCGCAGGGCTTACTGCCGCAGTTTATGCGCGCAGGGCAGGCAAAAGCGTGCTTATACTTGAAAAAAGCACCTTTGGCGGGCAGGTAACCTACTCCCCTAAAATAGAAAACGTGCCCGGCTTTGTTTCCATAAGCGGTGCAGAGCTTGCGGATAAGCTTGTGGAGCAGGCTTTGGCGCAGGGCGCGGATATAGAGATGGAAACGGTAACGGCACTTTCCAAAACGGAAAACGGCTTTACCGTTACCACCGAGGACGGAACGCATTCCTGCCGCGCTGTTATCATCGCGGCAGGCGTAAAGCATAGGCTTCTTGGCTTAGAGGGCGAGGAGGGCTATATAGGCAACGGCATAAGCTTTTGTGCCGTGTGTGACGGTGCTTTTTATGCAAACGGTACCGTTGCCGTTATAGGCGGCGGAAACAGCGCATTGCAGGAGGCTTTGATGCTTTCGGAGCTTTGCAAGAAGGTGTACGTTGTGCAAAACCTTGGCTTCCTAACGGGTGAGGAAAGCTTGCAAAAGGAGCTTTCTGCAAAGCCTAATGTGGAGCTGATATTAAACACGGTTGTTAAAGAACTGCACGGAGATGCCGCGCTTAACGCCATAAGCGTAGAGAATACCGAAACGGGTGAGAGCCGCAATATAGGGCTGGACGGTATGTTTATAGCCATAGGGCTTGAGCCGCAAAACGGTATATACGGCGATTACGTTAAGCTTGACAGGGGCTATATCGCCTCCGACGAGGGATGCCGCACGGAAACCGAGGGCGTTTACGCCGCGGGGGATTGCCGCACCAAGGCGGTACGTCAGATAGCTACCGCCACGGCAGACGGTGCTTTGGCCGCGCTTGCCGCTTGCGCTTATCTCGACGGCAGAAATAATGGGTAGAGGAGAGGGCGTTGTGAAAAGATTTTTTGCTTTGTTTTTAGTGCTTGCTTCGTTGCTTGCGTTTGCAGGCTGTGGCGAAAAGGTGGACGAATATCCCGTGGCTTGGGAATACGTTACGGGCTTGCCAGCAGGGTTCCCAACGCTTTCCGAAAAGCTTACCACCTCAAACGAAAGCTATTCCTCCGATAAAGCAGAGATAGAGCTTGCTTGGGCGCGTGTTAGCGAAAGCGATTTTAACGGCTACAAGGCTAAGATAGAGGAATGGGCAGGCGCAAAATTTGCCGCACAGGACGAAAACGGAACCGCGCTTTTAACGGCTACCGTAAATGGCAAAAGCATTGAGGTAAAGGCTGTTTATAAGCCTGATGCATCGGGCAAACACATCGAAGGTGCAGAATACGATTGCCAGGGCGTGATTATTGTAACCGAAGCGAAAAACGAAGATTAAAGGCAAATAAATAACAATTAAAGGCTTTCTCAATTGCAGTAATTGCAATTTGAGAAAGCCTTTTTGTGCGTAAGATATTTAGTTATTCCCAAACAAATCGGGTATATGCCGCGCTTGGTTTTAGATGCCGCGTAGCGGGTCATTCGTGAATGCCACCTACAATTAAAGCGTTAAGCTTTTGGCACTATTCCTCAGCTTCCGGCTCTTCCTTTTTTATGCTGCTTCTGTAACGGATTATCCAGATAACAGCCGCAAGCAACCACATAGCGGCACAGAAATAGTGGATATAAGAAAGGAAATGCGTGCGGTTGTATATCAAATCGAATATGCTTGTTGCAATCCAAGCCAGCGCGTTGAAAACGTTAAGTATAACAACAAATATGCTAACCTTTTTCTTTTCTTTTTTAGCCATTTTTCTTGCTCCTTCGTTTGCTTTCTTTAACAGCCGCTTTAACAGCCGCAAAAGCTTCCTTTTCGCCCTTTTCCGCAAGCAGGGTTAGCCAGCTTTCCAAAAGCGCGCTTGTGTTTTCGTTTATAAAACGCCGCTTCTTGTCACCATTCAGAAAGTAATCCAGCCCGCTTCTGTCGGTATAATCCTTGCCCTTGTATATTTTGCACGCCGCAACGCGGTCACAAAACATCTCGGCAACGTATTTAATGGGCATCTCCACAGGCTCCACCTTCTTTGTGTGAACGTTCACATCCGTCCAATACTCAAAGTGGTGGCGGTTGCGCCCCTTGTGGTGCATCCACGCGGCGGAATAGCCCTTGTCACGCCGTTCGTTCTCGTTAGGGCTGTAGGTGCCTGCGTAATATTTTGCACCTGCCCAAAACTCGGTTACCGTGTATTTGGATAGGTCGTGCCGTAGCCCTTGCCAAAATATACCCACCTTAAAGCAGTGTGCTATAACCTTGTGGCGGTGCTTTGTTATGGTGCGAAAATGTTTAATAGGGTGTAGTTTCACCTAAAATCAGTCTTCCTCGTCTTCAAGATAGTCTTTTATAATAAAGCGCGGTCTGCCCTTGGTTTCAAGATAAATCTTGCCGATATACGCGCCAACAACGCCTATCGACATCATAAGCAAGCCGCCTATTGCCCACAGCGATACAATAAGGCTTGTCCAACCCGGCTCCACATTAGTCCAAGCAGGTGCAATGCTTTCCCAATTCGGAACGGCCTTGTTAAGTATAAACAGCACAACGAAATAGATAAGCATAACAGCGCTTATACAAAACATACCCAAGCCAAGCTTTGTAATAAGGTTTATAGGGGTGGTGCTTAGGGAAGTAATCCCCTCTATAGAGAAGGATATCATCTTTTTAAGCGGATACTTGCTTTCGCCCGCAAAGCGTTCCGCACGCTCGTAATACACGATATCAGAGGGGTAGCCTATCATAGGCACGATACCGCGAAGGAACAAATTAACCTCTTTAAACTGAGCCAAGCCCTCAAGCGCGCGCTTGCTCATAAGCCTATAATCCGCATGGTTAAAAACCGTTTTGGCGCCCATTTTGTTCATAAGGCGGTAAAAGCTTTCAGCTGTAAAGCGCTTGAAAAAGCTATCCGTTTTGCGCTTGCTGCGCACGCCGTACACAATATCACAGCCTGCATGATATTTGTCCACCATCTCGTCAACGGCGTTGATATCGTCCTGCAAGTCGGCATCCATAGAGATTGCCATATCAGCCTCCTCCATAACGGTCATCAACCCGCCCAAAAGCGCGTTTTGATGCCCGCGGTTGCGGCTTAAATTTATGCCCGTAAACAAGGGGCTTTGCTTGTGAAGCTCGCTAATAATATCCCATGTTTTGTCCTTACTGCCGTCGTTTACAAAGGCAATCCTACTGTCCTTGGCTATTTTGCCTTCGCTTATCAAGGCTTGTACCTTTGCAAGCAAGCGCTTAGAGGTTTCGGGCAAAACCTCCTCCTCGTTATAGCAGGGCACAACAATAAACAGTCTGTTTGGGCGCATAGTATTACCTTCCTTTCCCCTTTTTTTATTATTGTATCATTGTTGTACGTATTTTTCAAGCACTTTTGCAATATTTGGTATAAACAGACGTGCCGCAGGGTATGCTAACGCAAAAGGAAGAAGGAGAGGGAACAATGAAAAAGATAAGAAGGCTTTTTGCACTTGCCGCTTGTTTATGCGCGGTATTGTATTTCGGTGCGTCCAAGGGCGCGGCTATATCTCCCGGCTTGGAGGTGCTTCGCGCGGAAACAAAGCTTGTTAAATGCTGTGTGAACGGGCAAAAGGTTGGCTTTACCGCCGCCGAGTTTGAAGAGCTTACAGGTACGCGCTTTGACTATCTTACCCTTTGCACGCTGCCTTCCGTTAAGGACGGCGTTTTAAAGTTTGCGGGGGTAGATGCCGTTAAGGGGCAAAGGATTTCCGCATCAGGCATATCGCTTTTAAAGTTTGTGCCCGCAAGCGGCTTTAAGGGAAACAGCGGCTTTAGCTTTACGGTAAACTCTGCGGAGTGGGAAAGCAAGGAGATTAACTGCCTTATCCGCTTTTCGGAAACGGTAAACTTTGCGCCCATAGCGGTTGGAGAGGGCTTTAGCACCTACCGCAACGTTAGCGTTACGAAAAGGCTTTCCACCTATGACCCCGACGGGGATATGCTTACCTACGTTATAGAACAGTACCCCAGCGGCGGCACCTTGGTTATAGAGGACGGCGAAGCAACCTATACGCCCGTGGCGGGCTTTGTTGGCTCTGATAGCTTTGTGTACCACGCCGTGGACGGATACGGCAACAAAAGCGAGCCTGTAAAGGCGTGGATAACCGTTTCCAACAGTAAAAGCGGCATATATTTTGCCGATATGCGTGAGGATAACGCACATTTATGCGCCATTCTTGCCGCCGAAAATGACGTTATGACCTACACGCTTATTGGGGATAGCTATTATTTCACCCCCGATGAAAGAGTTAGCCGCATAGATTTTGCGGTGATGCTTGTAAGCGCGGCGGGCGTAAAGGTGCCCGACAAGGTGCATCCAACGGATATTTTTACAGATACGGAAACACAAAGCACCTTAAAACGCCTTTATTTAGAGGCGGCTGTAACCAACGGCTTTATCGATGTGGAAGGGAACACGTTTTGCCCCGATGAGGATATATGCGTTTTCGATGCCGTTGCTATGACAGAGAAAGCGCTTGCAGAGGGCGCGCAAGGCATAAGCAGTGCGTATTACGAAAATGCATCGCGCTATCTTACAAAAAAGGATGCGGCGGTTATGTTGTCCTTGCTGTTAGAACAGTAGTGTAGGGGCTGTAAAAAAAGGCCGGAACGCAAGAAAACTATATATACTGTACTATTGTAGCTGGGGCTGTCTCATAGCATTAACAAATTGTGAACGCTATGTGCAACCTTAACAAAAAATCAAGGGCGTTATTTAACTGCCCTTGATTTTTTTGTTACTTTTGTATATGGTTTCATCTCAAAATTTCAATTTGAGACAGCCCC
>JAZNUB010000042.1:0-27817 GCA_045592105.1 Eubacteriales bacterium
GGCTGTCTCAAATTGAAATTTTGAGATGGAACCATATACAAAAGCAACAAAAAAATCAAGGGCAGCCAAATAATGCCCTTGATTTTTTTGTTAAGGTTGCACATAGCGTTCACAATTTGTTAATGCTATGAGACAGCCCCATTATGTTTGGCGGTTTTAGTCTTTGGATTTGTAGTACAACATGCAATGGCAATAGCCTTCAAAATTTGGGTCAGCTATCTGGTCTTTAAACTCCTTGCATATACATTTGTATTCCTCTGTTTTTGGGATGCGGCAAGGGCAGTAACCGCCCTTTGCTTTTAGCCCTTCTTTAATTCTGTTCACGATTTCTTTATCTTCGTTAAGTCTTACAGCCATTAAAACACCTCAACTAATCAACCTTTACTTTGCTTTGCATTATATCAAGCAAATACCCTGCGGCAAAACCGCCAACCAATCCTGCGGCGCATATTAAGCCTGCGGAAAGCGAACTAAACTGTATAGGAATAAGTAAAACTGTTGATGCTAATAAAGTGCCGAGTACAAAGTGAAACGCTATGGAGTTGAACTTGTTAAAAAGCCAATTAATAGGCTTTGCAAGCAACAGCACGGTTGCTAAACCACCGATGCCAAGCGGCAACAAGAAGCTTACGATAACAGATGTATCCAAATGCATCAAGGATTTAAGCATAGCTGTCATATCGTCAAACAGCCCAAGACACATAAGGGGAGAAGAAAAGCTCATACCCGGTACGATGATGCTTATACCGCAAATGATACCGCAAATGATAAACCAAAAGAAGTTAGGGGTTATATCAATGCTTCCGATTGGAATGGCGGAGCCAACAAGCTTTGCGATTTGTGTAGGGTCTTCACCCTTGGAGCCAAGGATAGCAAAAACCAAAAACATTACAACGAAGGAACCTACAAGCGTTCCCCAAGATGCTTTGGTGCGTTTTTCTGCGCATGCCTCTTTCCACAAAGCGGGAAGTGTGCCAAGTATAAGGCCAACAAATATCGATTGCATAAGAGAAGTATTTTTCTCAAGCAGGATATCAAGAATACCGCCAAAGCAAACAAAACCAACGGCAACGCCCAAAACTATGGGCAAAAGAAGCTTCCAATGCTTTTTTATGCCTGTGAAGGGGAGTGCAAGAGTTTCCATAAGCGGCTGATAAACACCAAAAATAACGCACATAACGCCACCGCTTAAACCGGGAAGTATTGCTCCTATTCCGATAAAAGCACCTAAAAATATATTAAACAGCCATTTAAAGACAACGTTTATATTTTTGCTTTTGTTCTCCATAAACACAATCTCCTAATTAAAAAAAGTTTTGTTTAGTATATCATTTATACGATGCTATGTCAATATATTCAATTTTAAAAAGAAAGCAAAAATTATTATATAGGT
This sequence comes from Eubacteriales bacterium, assembly GCA_045592105.1. Classification (GTDB taxonomy): domain Bacteria; phylum Bacillota; class Clostridia; order Oscillospirales; family CAG-382; genus SIG636. The sequence continues at coordinate 1,394 of JAZNUB010000042.1, forward strand.
ATTGAAAAAAACAGTAATATGTGGTAAAATTTATTATTACCAATTAATTTGGGAGGATTTATGGATTATATAAAGCTTGCTGATTTACTTTTTCCCGATGTAGATAAAGATACAGAGTATTACGAGAACTTGTATCCCGCACGCGTGCTTCCCGAAGGCGCGATAGTAACGCGTTTTGCACCCAGCCCTACGGGTTTTGTTCATTTTGGCGGTTTGTTTCCCGTTCTTGTATGCGAAAGGCTTGCACACCAAAGCGGCGGCATTTTCTATTTAAGGATAGAGGATACCGATTCCAAGCGTGAGGTTGAGGGCGCGGAAAAAGATATAATTAAAGCGTTTGAAACATTTGGTGTAAAGTTTGATGAAAGCGTTATTCACGGTGGTAACTACGGCCCGTACAGGCAAAGTGATAGGCGTGATATATACAGATGCTATGCTAAAAAGCTTGTTGCAGAGGGTAAGGCGTATCCTTGCTTTTGCACCGCGGAGGAGCTTTCTGCTTTGCGTGAAAAGCAGGAAGCGGCAAAAGTTATACCAGGGTATTACGGTGAGTATGTAAAGTGCCGTGACCTTGATTATGAACAGGTTAAGGAGAATATAGATGCTGGCAAGCCCTTTGTTTTGCGCTTTAAGTCTTTTGGTGACAGTAAGAATAAAATTAAATTTACCGATCTTGTTAAGGGTACGATAGAAGTTACCGAAAACGATATAGACCACGTTTTGCTTAAGAGTGACGGTATGCCCACTTACCACCTTGCACACGTAGTTGATGACCATTTGATGCATACAACCCACGTTATAAGGGGTGAGGAGTGGCTGTCCAGCTTGCCTTATCACATCCAGTTGTTTAATGCTTTCGGTTTCCGTTTGCCTAAATATCTGCATATATCTCAATTGATGCGTCTAGCAGAGGTTGAGGAGGACGGTATTATTAAGCAGGTTAAGAAGAAATTATCCAAGCGTGATAAAGGCGCCGGTTTAACCTCTTATTTCGGTGATGGCTATGCACCCGAATGCGTTACGGAATATGTTTTAACCTTGCTTAATTCCAATTTTGAGGAATGGCGCAAAGCTAATCCAACAGCACCGCTTCAAGAGTTTAAGTTTGCGATAAAGAAAATGAGCGCATCGGGTTCGCTTTTCGATTTAAAGAAGCTTGAGGACGTTAGTAAGAACGTTTTATCTCGCTTTAGTGCGGACGAGATATACGAAAGGCTTGTTATATGGACAGCAGAGTATGATAAAGATTTTAACGCGCTGCTTTGCGACAAGCCCGATTATGCAAAGCGTATACTTGCTATTGGCCGTGGCGGTAATAAGCCCAGAAAGGACTTTGCTTTGTATAGCGAGGTTAAAGGGTATATGGGCTTTTTCTATGACGAGTATTTCGAAATAAAGGATTCCATCCCCGAAAGCTTTAAGAAGGAAGATATAAAGAGAGCTATTGAGCTGTTTATAGCAAGCTATGATGCCGCAGATGATCAAACTACTTGGTTTGCAAAGATTAAAGACGTTGCTTCTGCAATAGGCTATAGCCCCGATATCAAGGCTTATAAGGCAAATCCGGAGCAGTTTGGCGGGCACGTTGGGGACGTAAGTATGTTCCTTCGCGTTGCTGTTACGGGCAAAACCAACAGCCCCGATATGTATGAGGTTATGTCTATTTTAGGCAAGGAACGTGTTGTTGCACGCCTTGAAGCTTTTATTAATAAAATATAATGGAGTATTGTAAATGGAAAACACAAGCAATTATTTGTTTGATATAATCGAAGGCGATTTAAGCGAGGGTAAGGTTGAGAAAATACACACGCGCTTTCCGCCTGAGCCTAACGGCTGTTTGCATATAGGCAGTGCAAAGGCTATATGCATTAATTACAGCGCTGCAAAAAAATTTGGCGGCAAGTTTAATTTAAGGTATGACGATACAAACCCCTCAAAAGAGGATGACAGCTATGTAAAATCCATATACGAGGATCTTTTATGGCTTGGCGCGGTGCCGGACGGTGTTTTTTACGGCTCCGATTATTTTGAAAAATGCTATGAATACGCTGTTTTTCTTATAAAAAAAGGTTTAGCGTATGTTTGCGACCTTAATGCAGAGCAAATGAGGGAGTATAGAGGCACTTTAACAGAGCCCGGTAAGGAAAGCCCTTATCGCAACCGCACGGTTGAAGAAAACCTTGAGCTGTTTGAGCGTATGCGTAATGGTGAGTTTGAGGATGGCGCTTGCACCCTTCGCGCTAAGATAGATATGGCTTCCCCAAATATGAATATGCGCGACCCTGCGATATACCGTATACTTCACGTTTCTCACCACAGGCAGGGCAACAAGTGGTGTATATACCCCTTATACGATTTTGCACACCCTATACAGGATGCTTTAGAGGGTATAAGCCACTCTATGTGCTCTATAGAGTTTGAAAATCACCGCCCGCTTTATGATTGGGTTGTGGAAAACATTGGGTTTGATCCCGCACCGCATCAATACGAGTTTGCTCGTTTGAATGTTACAAACACAGTTATGAGCAAGCGCTATTTGAGAAAGCTTGTAGAGGAAGGCTTTGTTGACGGTTGGGACGATCCGAGAATGCCAACGCTTTCCGGGCTTAGGCGCAGGGGCTATACACCCTCAAGCATTTTTTCCTTTGTTGAAAAAGCGGGTGTTGCCAAGAACTTTAGTATAGTTGATATCGCACTTTTGGAGCATTGCTTAAGAGATGAGCTTAACGCAAAAGCAAAGCGTAGAATAGCCGTTCTTGACCCTATAAAGCTTATAGTTGATAATTATCCCGAGGATAAAACAGAGTATTTCCCCATATCCAATAACCCCAACGATGAAGCAGCAGGTACAAGGCAGGTTGCTTTCACAAAAGAGCTATATATCGACAAAGCAGATTTTTCGCTTAATCCCCCTCCTAAGTATTTCCGCTTGAAGCCTGATGGAGAGGTTAGGCTTATGGGTGCGTATATAGTTAAATACGCAGGCGTTGATACTGATGCGGACGGAAACGTTGTTGCGATACATTGCACTGCGGATTTGGAAAGCAGCAACGGTATGCCTGTTGACGGCAGAAAAGTTAAAGGTACGATACATTGGGTTTCTGCAAGCAACTGTATCGAAGCTGAAATAAGAGTATACGATAAGCTTTTCACCATCGAAAATACAGGTGCTATCCCTGAAGACAAAACCTATGACGATTATCTTAACCCCGAAAGCCTTAAGGTTTATAAATCCTGCAAGCTTGAAAAGGCTTTGGAGGATGCAAAAGAGGGCGAAAGCTTCCAGTTTGTGCGTACAGGCTATTTCTGCAAGGATACAAAGAATAGTGCCGTGTTTAATCAAACAGTATCTTTAAAGGATTCTAAGCCGATAGCGGAGCTTACAAAGTAAAGCATAAAATCCAAGCATAAAGGTGGGTGAGCGTTATGAATATGTATTTGGATTTGTTTCTAACGTATGCAAAGGTTGGCGCTATGACGTTTGGCGGCGGATATGCAATGCTTCCCATTTTAAAAAGGGAAATAGTTGACCGCAAGGGCTGGATAGACGAGGACGACCTTATAGATTGCTATGCGATAGGGCAATGCACCCCTGGTGTAATTGCAGTAAACGCTGCAACGCTTATCGGCTACCAAAAAAAGGGCTTTTTCGGTGCGCTTTGTGCTACAACAGGTGTTATTACCCCACCTATCTTGATTATTATTTGTATAGCTTCTATTATTCAAGCATTTAGCGGCAACGCATATGTTCAACACGCGCTTGCGGGGATGAACGTTGCTATATGTGCTGTTATCGCGCTTACTGTTGCGGGGTTACTAAAAAAAACGTGGAAAGATTTGATTTCAATAGCCATAGGTATTGTTGTTTTTGCTTTAACTTTGGCGTTTGATATACCAACTGTCTTGGCGGTTCTAATGGCAGCTGTTGTTGGTATAGTTGTTACCACGATAAAAAAGAATAAGGCTATCAAGCGCGAGAAAAAAGAAAAAATGCATTCTCACGAACGGCCTAAAAAGGGAAGCGGTAAGCGTAGCCGTGTGAAAGGCGGTGACGGTAAATGACACTTTTGATGTGCTTTTGGGAGTTTTTCAAAACAGGGTTGTTTGCTGTTGGCGGCGGGCTTGCCACGATACCGTTTTTACAGGAAATGGCGGAAAAGCATCCCGATTGGTTTACTAAAGAGGAGCTTACAAGCTTTATCGCAATTTCCGAATCAACACCGGGACCTATTGGTATAAATATTGCAACCTATGCGGGATACAAGATTTACGGTCCCGTTGGTTCGTTGGTATGTACCTTCTCTTTGGTGTTGCCGTCTTTTCTGGTGATATTGATTATAGCGCGTGCTTTGAATAAGTTCAAAAGCAACGAGATAGTGCAGGGCGCGTTTTACGGCATTCGTCCTGCTTCTACAGCACTTATTACTTGTGCCTTGCTTTCAACCTTTATAGAGGTGCTTGTAGACATTTCAGCAGTTGAGTCTGTAAAAACCTTCTTTACATCCATAGATTATATGTCTATTGCGTTGTTTGCTATAATATTGATAGGCGCATCAATATTCAAAAAGGTGCATCCGATAGTGTTTATAGCCGTTGGTGCTGTGGCGGGCATTATATTCAAGATGTAAAGCGTAACGCTTTTCTCTTTTATGTGTTTTGACGATTGATATTTATTAATGATTAGTGTATAATTATTTATACACTGTGATCGGAGGGGAAATATGAACCGAATAGATCCAAGATTTTCCGAAATAATACCGGAAATTAAAGACCTTGCAAAGCTTTGTGTAGAAAACAGTCATATAGAGCCGGAGCTTTACGCGAAATACGATGTAAAGCGTGGTCTGCGTGATATTAGCGGCCGCGGTGTTTTAACAGGGCTTACTGAAATTGCTGAAGTGCATTCTTATACAATCCGTGATGCTGAGTACGTTCCTTGTGAGGGTAAGCTTTTTTACAGAGGCATTGATATAGAGGATATTGTATCGGGCTTCTTGAAGGATGACAGACCTGGTTTTGAGGAAACAACGTATCTTCTTTTGTTTGGTGAGCTTCCAAGCAGAGAACAGCTTAACGATTTTAATAAGCTTTTGGGAAGCTACCGAAGCTTGCCAACCAATTTTGTGCGCGACGTTATTATGAAAGCACCCAGCCGTAATATGATGAACTCGCTTGCAAAAAGTATATTAACCTTGTATTCGTACGATGCAAAGGCGGATGAAACTGATATACCCAACGTTTTAAGGCAGTCTTTAGAGCTTATAGCTATATTCCCTCTTCTTGTTGTGTATAGCTATCAGGCGTATTCTTATTATCATGACGGTCAAAGCCTTATGATACATACGCCCAGCCCTACCTTGTCTACTGCTGAGAACCTTCTTTTGCTGCTTCGCGGCGCAAATAATTATACAAAGCTTGAAGCAAAGATACTTGATTTGGCTTTGATGCTTCATGCTGACCATGGTGGCGGTAACAATTCCACCTTTACAACCCGCGTTGTAACTTCTACGGGTACTGATACGTATTCTGCAATAACAGCGGCTGTTGGCTCCTTGAAAGGGCCTAAGCATGGCGGCGCAAACATTAAAGTTGCCGAGATGTTTGAGGATATGAAGAAAAACGTGGCTGATTGGGAAGACGATGCTGCTATCGTTGATTATCTTACAAGGCTTTTGCACAAAAAAGCTTTTGACAACGCAGGCTTAATATATGGTGTTGGACACGCGGTATATTCTCTTTCGGACCCCAGAGCGCGCGTTTTCAAAAATTTTGTTAAAGATCTTGCTGTGGAGAAAGGCAGAGAAAAAGAGTTTGCTCTTTATGACCGCGTTGAAAAGTTGGCACCCGAGGTTATTGCCAAGGAAAGGCGCATTTATAAGGGCATTAGCGCTAACGTTGACTTTTATAGTGGGTTTGTTTACAGTATGCTTGATTTACCCAAAGAGCTGTATACCCCTATATTTGCGGTTGCAAGAATATCCGGTTGGTGTGCACATAGAATAGAAGAGCTTATTAACACAGGGAAGATTATAAGACCTGCATTTAAAAACGTTGCAAAACGCAGGAATTATGTTCCCATTGACGAGCGATAATAACGTAAAGAAAGCTGTTTGCCGCAGCTTTCTTTTTTATAAAACGCTTGCAATGTTTTGCGCGATATGCTAATATATCATTGGTATAATATATAGGTGGTATACTATGAAACGTTTATTATGTTTAATCTTGTCGGTTTTGGTTTTAACGTGTTCTTCGGTTAGTGTTGCAGCATCTAATAAAGCGGAGGATGCGTTTCCTTTTAAGCGGATGGCTCTTTTAAGCGTGTTATCATCTGCGGAAGGTAGCTATATAAACCATTTTGTTCTACGTCCTGTTATTACATACACAGATAACAGCGGCTCTGCAAAAGGGGCTTTGTTTGATGCTGTTATCTTTGATTGCGGTACAACACCCAAAACCCCTGTTGAGGCTGAAAACTTTATAGTTTCTTTGTTTAAGGAGGGTATAAACCTTTCGGCGGCAGAAAGTGTTGTTGCGGATTTAAAGGGTGGTGGTTATGCTTCAAAAGATTATAAGTATCCCATCTTTGTTTCGTTGCCGTATTACTATGGCGCGTTTGAAACTATGGAAGATCGCAGTATTTTCTGCACGTATTTTATGACAACCTTGTGTTCCGTTTTTGATAAAGCAGAATTTGAGCATATTTATTTGGCAGGTATTTCTTTCAGCATAGACTATGATGCTGTGCCCGATTTTCGCTCAGAATGTGCTAAGGTTGTTGCTGATGCTAAGTTGCTATCCGTTGCGTTTACAACCATCGGTGGCACAATAACAACAGATGCTTGCTTTACCGCTAATGAGAATCTAAACAGAAGGTTTTCGCTTGCCGAAAGTTATACTGGGGCGACTATGCGGCTTAACGGTGTTCCTTACAACGATGATGCTGCTCCTCTTACAGAGCTTGAGCACGATTTTTCCAAGTTTAAAGCTTCGGCTATAAAAAACAAACCCGTAGTTTTTACTTTTAACGCTTTTAATGACGTTTATGATTGCGCTTCTGCCTTGGAGGAGACTGTTCCTAATAAAAAAGCGCGCGCCGCGTATGATTTGATATCAGAGATAGTTGAATATGACGGACACGAGCCTGAGGCGGAGGTTTCTGAAATCTCAGAGATAAGCGATGACGTCGAGGAAAACGAAGGGCGAGTTGCAAAGGGTGCCGAGTATTGGATTTATGCGGCTGTGGCACTTTTGTCTGTTGCGTGCATCGCCTATGTTGTATTCGTGCTTGTGAAAAAAGGAAGAAATAATGTCAAATAGCAACGGTATTAACAGCAAGAAGATATTAAAAAAAATTATCGTTAGTATTATTATAGTTTTTGCGGTGTTGTTAGCAATATTGGCTGTGTTATACGCTTTATCTGCGTTTATCAACAGAAATAAGCTTGACTATACCGAAAAACAAGACGGTATCTATTATTTTTCTGCGGATTATGAAGCAAACCCGCTTGATGATGTGGTTTACGCCGCTAAGGATAAACAGGTGTTTTTTACAAGCCATACAGGCTTTGGTGAGTATCTTTCCGATGCGGACGGTGAGCTTACAACTGTTCGAGGGCTGATGTATAACTATTTCGATGCACTAAAAACGGGCAACGCAGATAAGCATAAAGCGTTACTTTCGGATGAGTATAAAAGCAATTTCATTGTTCAAGACAAGTATACTCCTCAAAAGGTGTACGATATAAGCGTTAGCTTTTTATCCGGTGACAGTAACGACGGTGTATATTTGGAAAAATATAGTGTAACGTATAAAATTTATAAAAATGATGGTACTTATAGGGCAGATGTTGGCTCTGATATATCAAAAACTATGGTTTTTGAGGTTGTTAATCAAGGAAACAAGGCTTTGATTAATTCGATTGTTGCAAATATAAGCAAAGGAGATTAACCATGGAATTTGTTAACCCCTGCGATTATATCAAGGAATGCGTTGATATTTGGAACAGCTATGTTGAAACAAAAGATGTTGTTTTTAAGCCTATAATAGAAGAAAGGTTTGAAAAATTGTTTCTTGGCGAAAAAAGCTACGAACAGGTTTTGGTAGGTATAAGGGACGACAAGGGCATAGCTGCGTACGGCTTTGCTAATTTTGTAAAAGGAGCTATCGCTGCGTATATAACGTACATCGGTGTTCGCAAGGATTGTACGCGAAAAGGCTTGGGGAAAGCTGTGTTGCTGTCACTTGAAGAAAAGCTTCAAGCAGCCAACCCTTTACTTGAAAAAATAGAGCTTGTGTTTTATAATCCGTGTCAGCTTTCTTGGTTTATACCGGGCGCCGCTCCGCATGACCATCCGGGCGTTCCTGGCGTTGATATGAACAGCGCGGCGTACTCGTTTTTTGCTAAAAACGGCTATGTTGATTACGCTATCCAAAATGCATACTATCTGCCGCTTGAAAAATATGAGTACCCTACCGATATTGCGGCCCGTATAGAAGCGTTAAAGGAAAAGGGTATTGATATTTGTTATTACGACAACAATAAGAATTTTGGCTTTCCTGAATTTTTTGATAATATTAAGAATGAGGGCTGGCGCAAACAGGTGCTATCACAGTTGGATAAGGATATCGTTATCGCTTCCGATGGTGGCAAGGTTGTTGGCTACACGGGGCCTTTAACCGTTTCTAACGAAGGAAGAGGGATGTTTTGCGGTATAGGTGTGCATACAGAGTATAGACAGCACGGTATAGGCAAGCTTCTTTTTGCATCGCTTTGTAAGGGGCTTTCCGAAAAAGGGGCTGGCTATATGTCTTTGTTTACAGGCACTAACAATCCCGCAAGGAAAATATATGAAGGCGCAGGATTTGGCATAGTACGCACTTTTGCCGATATGCGTAAGGTGATGCTTTGAAAGCTCCGCTTGTATCAATAATAATGCCTGTTTATAACGGAGCCAAATATCTTGGTGAAGCAATAAACAGCGCGCTTGCACAGACATATAAAAACGTTGAAGTAATAGTGGTTAACGATGGGTCTGATGATGGCGGTGCTACTGCCGCCGTTATTGAATCGTTTGGTAATAGGATTATAGCTTTGCATAAAGAAAACGGTGGTGTTTCCTCCGCGCTTAATCTTGGTGTTTCGAAGATGCGCGGGGAATATTTTGCGTGGCTTTCCCACGATGATGTTCTGCTTCCCGATTATCTTGAAAAACAGATCGAGTTTTTAAACAAAAACCATATTACCGATAATAACACTATAGTTTCTTGCCAGGTTGGGTTGATGGATGCAAGCGGAAAATCTCTTTACAGGCCGTATAAGCCAATGCTTGGTAAAAAAAGCGGTAACGAAGTTTACGAATATCTGCTTTCGGGGGGCAATATTTGCTATTGCACTATGCTTATCCCGCGGGAGTGTATGGAAAAGGTTCCGCCGTTTAATACAAAGTTTAAGTATGTGCAGGACAAGCTTTATTGGAAATCGCTTGCAAAATCGGGTGTTAGTTTTTGGTTTTATGAAGAAAAGCTGTGTCTTTTAAGAACCTATAAGGGGCAGCTTTCCGAAAAGTTAAAGCCTATTTATAAAAAAGAAATGTATGAGTATCTTTTACCCGATATTAACGAGATAAAAAAGCATTATAATGCCGCTTTGATAACAAGTATGCTTTTATATGCTTCAAAGCGCAAGCTTGACAGCGTTAAAAACGAGATGAAGGCTATTTTAAAAGAGCATGGGGACTATACCTTTAAGCTTCGTGTAAAATGCTTTTATATTAGGAAAAAGTATCTTGCGCGTATGCTTATTAAAAAGCTTTACCTGTTAGGCAGGGGATGATTATGCTTTACTATTTTATTGCAATTTCCGTATTTGCTGTTGTTATTTGTGTTTACGATAAGCTTGCCGCAAAGCTTAAGCTTCGCCGTGTTAGAGAGGCTTTTCTGTTTTTTGTTTCGTTTATAGGCGGAGCGTTAGCGATGTATATAACTATGCTTGTTATAAGGCACAAAACGCGGCATATAAGCTTTATGGTTGGTATGCCATTGATGGTTGTTTTACATATTATTGTTCAAATTGTAATTTGTGTGTTTTTTTAGTGGGAGGGCGTATGGCGTTAAAAAAGTGCGAGCTTTTGGCACCTGCTGGCAGTATAGATGCTTTGAAAGCGGCTGTTTACGCGGGTGCAGATGCTGTTTATTTTGGCGGTGGAAGCTTTAACGCGCGCGCCTTTGCTAAAAATTTTAACGATGAAGAGCTAAAAACGGCTTTTGATATATGCCGCAGTTTTGGCGTTAAAGCGTATATAGTGCTAAATACGGTTTTAACCGATAGGGAAATACCCAAGGCATTAGAGTTTGTTGCCAAGCTTGAAAGTAACTATAAACCGAACGCGTATATCGTGCAGGATATAGGCTTGATTACGCAGTTGAAAAAAGCGTACCCAAATATACCGCTTCACGCTTCCACACAGATGCAGCTTCACTCCTCGCTTTCTGCAAACGAGGCAAAAAAGCTAGGTCTGGAGCGTATTGTGTTTGCACGCGAGCTTTCAAAAGAAGATATAAAAAAAGCATCATCCTGTGGGGTAGAAACAGAGATTTTTGTACACGGTGCTGTTTGCGTTTGCCAAAGCGGTGGATGCTTGATGTCCTCTTTTATAGGCGGTAGAAGCGGTAATCGTGGACGGTGTGCCCAACCTTGCCGCCAAAGCTACAACGGCGCATATCCATTGTCTTTAAAAGATATGTGCTATGCTTCGCATATACCCGAGATATGCGCTATGGGCGTTGATTGCTTAAAAATTGAAGGGCGTATGAAATCGCCTGAATATGTGTACGAAACCGTTTCCGTTTACCGCACGCTGCTTGACGAGTGCAGGGCGGCAACCAATGCAGAGCTAAACAGGCTTTCTGCCGCTTTTTCGCGTAGCGGGTTTTCGGATGGCTATTATGTAGGAAAAAAGAGCAAAGCTATGTTCGGCATCAGAACGGAAACGGATAAAGAGATAAGCCGTTCACAAAACGTTGTTATTAAAGAGAGAAAAATCCCCGTTTCACTGTTTGCTGAGTTTAGGGCGGGGAAAGAGGTATTTGTGCGTGCTTCTGCCGCGGGATATACAGCACAGCTATATGGCCCAAAGCCGTTCGAAGCCATAAACCAACCGCTAAGCAAAGAGAGCTTGAGTGCAAGGCTGTGCAAAACGGGCGATACGCTTTTTTCCGTTGCCCAATGCGAGATAATACTTGACGATGATATAATGCTTCCTATATCGGCTATCAACGCTTTAAGGCGCGATGTGCTTAATGAATTGCAATGCGCGATTATTGAAGGCAACACTCCTAAACGCTCAATTTGTGCTGAAAACGTTGATAACGAAACGGATAGCACCCCTTTTAGCGGAAAGCCGCTTTGGGTTGCACGTTTTGATGGGCAAATGCCTTCAAAAGCCGTTTTAAACGAGGCTTTACGGGTGTGTGACCGTGTTGATTTGCCTATATGGCATAAGCTACCACCTGATATTGATGTTTCAAAAATTTCTTTGATATTGCCAAGAACGGTTTTTGACAGTGATACCGATAATATCAAAATGCTAATTGCCGGTGTGAAAGAGCGCGGCATTAATCAGCTTACAGTTCCTAATATAGGTATGCTTTCGCTGTGCGAAGGGTTCATCCTTCACGGTGATTATACGTTAAACGTTACCAACGCCGATAGCGCAAAGGCTCTTATAAAGCTTGGGTTTAACAGTGTAACCGTTTCACCTGAGGTTGTGCCCGATTCAATAGTAAAAAGCGTTGGTGCGGCAGAATACATAGTTTACGGCAAAGCACCGCTTATGCATACCGAAACCTGTATTATCAGCAACATCACTCCCTGTAAAAAGGATGGGCCTTGCACCGCGGCTTTAAAGGATAAAACAGGTGCGGTGTTCCCTATAATGAGAGAATATAAGCATAGAAACATTATTTACAATTCCGTTCCAACGTATTTGCTGGACAAAACCGAAAAGCTTAATGGTGTTTTTGCCTTCGTTTTGTATTTCACAAATGAGAGCGATAATGAAGCTTTAAGCGTGTTGGAAGCACGCAAAAACGGTACCGCGTATAACGCTCCGTTCACAAGGGCGGCGTTTAAGCGCGGTAAAGAGGTGTTTTGATGAAAGAGATTTGCTTTATCGGCCTTGGCGGATACAGCGTTTTTATGTCTGTTGACCATTTTAATATGGTGGGTGAAACCGTTAGTGCGGATAGCTTTTATGCCGAACCCGGAGGAAAAGGCTATAACCAAGCCGTTGCCGCGGCAAGGCTTGGGGGATGCTGTTCCTTTGTTGGTGCGTTTGGTGCGGACGATGCCGCAAAGCTGTGCTTGGACTATTTAGCCGAAGAGGGCATACAAGGCATACCGATCTATAAAAATAGTTCATCTGCATACGCGTGCATTTTAACCGACAAAAGCGGCGAAAACCGTGTTACCGTATATGGCGGTGCGGCATCGGAGCTAAGCGGAGAGGATATCTACGCCATAGAGGATAAAATAAAAACGGCATCTGCTATCGTTTTACAAAACGAGGTATCGCTCTCAGCAAACCGTGCCGCTTGCGATATTGCTGAAAAGCACGGCGTTATGCTTATTATCAATCCTGCGCCTGCTGTGAATTATGATATCAAGCTATTACAAAAAGCTTTTGTAATAACTCCTAACGAGCATGAAGCAAAAGCAATTTTTGGCACTGATTGGGAAAACGGAATGAAGCGTGCAGGTATTAAGCGCGCCGTTGTAACTATGGGCGCAAACGGCTGTGCTGTTTATGAAAACGGAGAGGTTGCATATATACCGGCGGCAAAAGCGCAGGCTGTGGATACAACGGGCGCAGGCGATTGCTTTACAGGCGCGCTTTGTGTTAAGATTTTAGAAGGGGATACACTAACGGATGCGGCAAAATTTGCAACCAAGGCGGCGGCTTTGTCTGTTGGCAGGCGTTTTGCGGTAAAAGCTATGCCAAGGCTTGAAGAAATACAATAAAAAAGCGTATTTTTACAATAAATAACAAAACATCTATTGCAAAAGCAAAAAAAGAGTGTTATTATATAAGTTAAGCAAATCTGTATTAATAATATTGAATACGAAAGGGGTATTCTATTTTGGAGTACAAGAAGATTACTAATTACAAAGAGGCTGCTAAAGACTTTATCGAGAATGAAAAACAGTTTCATCTTGGCGTAATTCCTACAGAGCAGTCTAACCCTCGCACAAGAAATCTTAGCGCCACCATCGCAAGAGACACTTCTGAAGGTATCAAGATGATCCTTTCTGCAGACCTTGATATTGGCGATGTTGCCGCTAAAGCATTTGAAACCGAAAACTTTAAGGATTTGGTTAAGGACATTAAGCGCGTTATGGATGAAAGAAAGCAGTTCGTTTTCTCCAGCGTTGGCGCATCCGGCAGAATGGCTATCCAGCTTGACGGTGCATGGCGTTTGTTCTGGACCTCTCTTGTTGATAAGATTCCTGCAAAGCGTAAGGAATTTCTTGAAATCTGTGAATGCTGCAACAGCTTTACCACAGGTGGTGATAGGGCGCTTGTTCGCTCCGTTGAAAACTTTGAGGACTTTATGACCTTTGGTGCGCGCCAGGTTGTTGATGCAGGCATCGGTGAAGGGGACGTTCTTATCGGTCTTGCAGAATGTGGTCTTTCCGCAAGTATAAACGGCTCTGTTATCGAAGCTGATAAGCGCGGTTGCACAACCTACTATTTGTACTGCAATCCCAAGGAAATCCTTTGTGAGCACCTTGAAAGAGTTCGTATGGTATTTGCTCGCCCCAACATTAAGCCCATAAGCATTTTCGTTGGTAATATGGCGGTTTCCGGCTCTACCAGAATGCAGGTTACTACCGTTGAGCTTCTTACCGCAGGCGCAGCCCTTGAAATAGCTGCAGGTCAGTGGCTTAAAGAAAATCTTACTGAAGACGAGTTTAAGGTTGTTGGCACACCTTGCCTTACCGCACAGGAATATGCAGAACAGTTCAAAAAGCTTCGTGATGCTCTTTCCTCCGGTGATGCACTTGCAGGTCTTACCAAGGCTGTTGAGCTTGAAACTGCAACCTATAAGGCAAACGGTCTTGTTACATATCTTACACATGACTATTTGCTTGATATAATGACCGATACTACTGAAAGACAGCCTACCTTTACCTTGCCTCCTTTCAGAAAGTTTGCTGATAAGACAAGTGCTGTAAGCTGGGCATACGTTAAGGATCCCCTTTATCCCAACGAAGTTGCATGGCAGCATGTTTTCAGACGTCCTATAAAGGGTCTTGATTGGACTGTTGAGGATTACAAGGAAATGCAGGCTACTCAGGCTATTATCGACAATCCTCCTTCCGTTGGTTCCGAAGAGGTTGAGCAGTATTGCATCGGTAACGAGGAAGACGATTCTCGTTACAGCCGCACACCCTCTAACCTTATCCTTATGGATATAAACGGCTCCGCTAACAAGGATGCTATCGCTTGGTACAACGATAATCTTCCTAAGTATGGCGGTGGCACTGCGATCAGAATAGGCCGTATCCCCGAAGGTAAGATAGCAGAGAACGAAATTTACATCCCTGTTGACGTTACTAAAACTTGCACCGAGCTTCTTTCTCACCTTATGATTAAGCTCACCTTCAACCTTCTTTCCACCGCTACTATGGCAAAGATGGGTAAGGTATGGTCCAACTGGATGATTCAGGTTCTTCCCACCAACAAGAAGCTTATAGATAGAAGCGTTCGCGTTATAGCAGAGCTTGCAGGTATTGATTATCAAACCGCTTGTGAAGAATTCTTTATCTCTTATCTTAACAGAAAGCCCGAGGACGAATACAGAGAATCTTATGTTGTTGAAACACTTAAGAGGCTTGGCTTCGACCCTAACGCTGACATTAAATAGTACCTTTTATAAAATGACACCCCAAATGCAAATCATAATGCATTTGGGGCAACCTTTTCTTTACGTAAGGTTAATCAGCGACTAAAGCTTAGATAAACTTTGGTAGATGTTTTGAGTATTTCGTTATTTGGCATTGACAGAAATGGATGCTTATGGTAAACTTTAATAAAAAACGTTGTGTTTCAATACGGAATGTTGTAGAATGAATATAAACTTTAATAATGGAGAGAAATTAATGAAAAAGCAACTGTTATCTGTTTTTCTTGCAGTAATTATGTGTATTTCCATGTTTTTCGCAGGCGGTGCAAATCAAGTGGCAAACGCGGCTCCTGAAGGCATACCCAATATTTTGGAGTACAACTCAAACACCTCCGCAAGCGGCTTTGTTATTAGCTCGTTCGCGGGGATGGAGGCGTTTTCCTCCCTTGCGGCAACAACTGATTTCAGCGGCAAAACCATATACCTTGCCTGTGATATAGACATGGCGGAGAAGGAATACACCCCCTTTACCTCCTTTGCGGGTACTTTTGATGGGCAGGGGCACGCTTTGAAGAACCTTACAATAAACGCCTCTCTTACAAACGCAGGTCTTTTTGGAAGCACAACTACCACGGCGCATATCAAGGACCTTGGCATAGTTGGCGGCACGATAACACTTTCTGCTGATACCGATGCGCAACGTCTTGGCAGTTTTGTAGGGCAAATGAACGGCGGCTTGATAGAGCGTTGCTACAGCACCGCAAAGCTTGTTGCTAAAAAATACGCCTCCACCTCCTCCTCGGATATCTCCGTTGGCGGTATTGTAGGTGCAAACGTAACAAACGGCGTTATTAAGGACTGCTTCTTCGGCGGTACGGCAACAGGTATTGCTCACGCTTCCGGTATAAGTGACTGGGGACAGGGTCAAAAATCGGGCAAGGTTGGTAAGCTTATAAACTGCCTTAACTTTGGCAAGCTTTCGGCTACAACCTGCTACGGGCTTGCAAGATACTCCAGCTCGATACTTGAAGAGAACAAAGCAAACGCTATTACTAACTGCTTCTACGTTGGCAGCTATACAGACCTTGATTTTACTGATCAAGACAAAAAGGTTAGCGCTTACAGGCTTGGTTCGGGCAACCTTACATACAGGCTAAACGAAAACGGCGCTACCAATGTTTGGCGTCAAGGTGAGCTTTGCCCTGAGCTAACCGTAAACCAAGGCGGCACATATAAGCTTACCATAAGCTACGTTGCGGCAGGTGTTACCACAAGCGAAACCGTTTATATGAACGCTGGGGATACTTATACGCCCAAGGGCGTTACCGCAACGCTTACTTCGGCTGGTAACGTTGAAAACAACGTGTTTACTATGCCATCCGCTAACACATCGCTAACAGTTACTACAAGCACGCCCAATATTTTGGACTACGCTTCTAATACAAGCTCGAAAAGCTTCATCGTGACCACCGCGGCAGGCTTTGCACACATGGCAACGCTTGTAAACGGCGGTACCACACTTTCGGGCGTTAGCATCTATATGCTTAACGACATTAATATGACCGACGTTGCAAACCACACGCCTATCGGCGTTTTCATATCCGACGACGATCACAGCACCTCCTTCCAAGGCAAGCTGTACGGCAACGGCTACAAGGTTTTGTACCTTCGTGTTGAACAGACGGAGCTTAACGGTGCAGGGCTTTTTGGTGCGGCGTATAAAGCAACATTTTCGGGTATAGGAATTTTTGGCGGCTCTGTTAAATCCGCAAACCGCGCGGGCGGTATAGCTGGGTATGCAGACAAATGTACCTTTATTAACTGCTACAACACGGCACACGTTACAACGATTACAGGGAAGGACGGGGCAGGCGGTTTAGCAGGTGTTTCCCGCAAGACCACTACGTTTACAAACTGCTTTAACCTCGGCACCATAACCGCCACTGTGGACCATGCGGGCGGTTTATCGGGCTGGGGGCAGACTAATGCAATTCTTGAAAACTGCTTTAACCTTGGAGTTGTTAATGCAACCAACAAGCAAGCCTTGATAAGATATGATGGCGCGCTCACCACAACACCTAACGCTTCCTACTATTTACCCTCCGCTTGTGACACAAGTGGCTACGGTGAAGGCGTTAGCACAAGCAGATTTATGGACGGTAGCATAACATGGCTTCTTAATACCGCCGGCGGCAAGACAGAGAACAGCGGTGCGTTTACTACCACGCCTATCGGTCCCGCACTTTGCAATAGCAACAGTAACCCCGCAGTTAGGGTTACCGTAAAGGGCGTTGATGCCGAGGGTAGACTTCTTGAAGCGAAGGACTTTTACGCCAACGCAGGCGATGATTTGGGCATAAGTGGTGCAAACAAAGGTGCATACGCAACAAAAGCCGTTAAAGCACCGGAGACAGATGGGGGGATAACCGTTAGCGTAGCCGCACCCGCACTTAAAACCCTTGCTATCGGTACGGCGGCAGAGCTTACCTCGTTTGCGGCAGCAGTAAACAGCGGAAACACCTATAAGGGCTATTATGTTTACCTTACGGCAGATATAGATATGACAGGGGCTACCAAAACCGTTATAGGCACGGAAAGCGCTCCGTTTTGCGGTGTGTTTGACGGTTGCGGCAAAAAGATAATAGGCTTTACAACAAGCTCCTCCGCCAAATACCAAGGCCTTTTTGGCTATGTTAAGGGCGGCTTGGTGGCTAATCTGTTCCTCTCAGGCTCTACTATCACAGGCGGCTGGTACTCCGGCACTATCGTTGGCAAAAACGATGGCGGCACTGTTATCAACTGCGGTACGGATTCTGATGCAGTTGGCTATTACAACAAATCCGCGAACGAAATATCCGTTATGTCATTTAACATTCGCGTTCCTAAAGATGCATCGCCAAACAGCTTGGCGGACAGAACGCCACGCGTTAAACAGCATTTAAACGACTATTCTCCCGATATCGTTGGCTTCCAAGAGGTTACTCCTGATTGGAAAACGGTTTTAGATTCTCATCTTTCGGGCTACAGCAAGGAGTTTGTGTGGAGGGATTCTAAAGCCAGCTCTGAGGCGGCACCGCTTTACTGGAAAACCTCTAAATTCACGGTGCTGGAGCAAGGCTCGTTTTGGTTGAGCGAAACGCCGGATGTAATGTCATTAGGTTGGGATGCGGCATATTATCGCACTTGTAGCTATGCGGCTTTGCTTCACAAAACCAGCGGCACTCTTGTGCTTGCGTTTAACACCCACGTTGAGAACGCTCACGCTGAAGCAAAGGATGGCGGCACACGTTTGATTGTTGAAAGAATGAAAGCGTTGCAAAAAAAATACACCGCGCTTGGTTATGGCGAAAACATTGCGGTTTTCTGCACGGCTGACTATAACTGCAAGCCCGGTAGCACGGGATATCAAAATATGGCTTCAGGCTTTTCTGATATGAGATTAATTGCCGACAGCTTGGGTAGTGACATAAACCAGATAACCTGCCATGGCTATGGTTCTTCCGCCAGCATTATAGACCATATTTTCCTTGACCCCAGAGGTGCTAACCCCGTTTATTACAAGGTTTGTGCAGAGCAGATTAACGGCGGATATATATCCGACCATTACACGGTATACAGTCGTTTAGGGCTTGAAGCGCAAAACGTTGGCGGCATTGTTGGCTACAACAGCGGCTTGGTTAGCGATTGCTTCACGCTTGGCACGGTTAAGAAAAGCCTTAACGCAGGCGGTATTGTTGGCTACAACAAGGGCATAATGCAAAACTGCTACAGCGGCACCGCACTTTCCGCCACGGATTATATGGGCGGCATTGCAGGTGAACAGCAAGGCACCATTAAAAACAGCTACTACCTTGCAAACGATAGCTACGGGGCATACGCGGGCGAAAGCGTTACAACGGGCAGCAAAAATGCGGCAGCTTTAAAAAGCGCGGCTATGGCAAAGCTTCTTGGCGAGGTCTGGGCTTATAACGCATCCGTAAACAGCGGATACCCCTACCTTGCATCTCTGTTTGAGCTTACACAGCTTGTTGTAAAAGCGGATTCTGCCTATACGAGGGCAGAAAACGTGCTGTATAACATCGGCGTTAAAACCAGCGTTGATGTGCTTGAAGCCGGCTTTGAAAACACCAACCTAAGTTTTTACGATGCACAGGGCAACCCGCTTGCAAGCACCGCCCTTGCAGGTACGGGCACTACCGTTTCCGTTGTTATCGGCAACACGGTAACAGACAGCGCAACGGTTATAGTAAAGGGCGATATTAATGGCGACGCAATGCACTCCTCGATAGATTATCTGATGCTTAGCGCGCATATAAAAGACTCCTCTCCGCTAACGGGCGCGCCTTTGCTTGCATCAGACATGGACGGTGACAACCAAAGCTCCACTACCGACTATATTGTGTTAAGAACAACGCTTAAGGCAAGCTAATTCCCAAAACAAGTATTATATTTCGCGAATAAAACACCGGCTAAACGGTATCCTACCATGGCCGGTGTTTTTTGTGTTTTTTACCATATTTGTGTTGACTAAAGCGGATATTTATGGTAAACTCTAACATAGAGTTGTCGTATGATAAATAAAAAATTAAACAAGGAGAGGAAACAATGAAAAAGCGATTACTTTCTGTTTTTCTTGCGGTAATTATGTGCATTTCCATTTTTACCGTAGGCGATGCTAACCAAACGGTGAATGCAACCCCCGCAGGTTTGCCTAACATTTTGGAGTACAGCGCAAACTCCTCCGCAAGCGGCTTTGTTATTAGCTCGTTCGCGGGGATGACGGCATTTTCATCTCTTGCTTCAAAAACCGATTTTGCCGGCAAAACCATATACCTTGCCTGCGATATTGATATGGCAGAGGCGAAATATACACCCTTTGCCTCCTTTGCAGGCACCTTTGACGGGCAGGGCCACGTTTTAAAGAACATAAGAATAAGCACCACCAAAAAAAATGCAGGTCTTTTTGGAAGCACAACCTCTACGGCGCACATCAAAGACCTTGGTATTGTTGGCGGCACTATAGTGGTTGCTGCTGATACCAGCGAGCACCGCGTTGGCAGCTTTGTGGGGCAAATGAACGGCGGCTTGATAGAGCGTTGCTACAGCACCGCTAACATCACAGGCAAGAAGTACGCCTCCTCATCCTCCTCTGATATCTCCGTTGGCGGTATTGTTGGCGCGAATGTAACAAACGGCGTTATTAAGGATTGCTTCTTCGGCGGCACGGCAACGGGTGTTACTCACGCTTCCGGTATAAGCGACTGGGGGCAGGGTCAAAAAACGGGCAAGGTTGGTAAGCTTATAAACTGCCTTAACTTTGGTAAGCTTTCGGCTACAACCTGCTACGGGCTTGCAAGATACTCCGGCTCCATACTTGAAGAAAACAAAGCAAAAGCTGTTACCAACTGCTACTACGTTGGCAGCTATGCAGACCTTTCTTTCACCAATCAGGACAAAAAGGTTAGTGCTTACAGGCTTGGTTCGGGCAACCTTACATACATGCTAAACGAAAACGGTACTAAAAAGGTTTGGCGCCAAGGCGAGCTTTGCCCCGAGCTAACGGTAAACCAAGGCGGCACTTATAAGCTTACCATAAGCTACGTTGCGGCAGGTGTTACCACGAGCGAAACCGTTTATATGAACGCAGGGGACACTTATACGCCCAAGGGCGTTACCGCAACGCTTACATCGAAGGGCAACGTTAAAAACAACGTGTTCACAATGCCCGCAGCTAACGCAACGCTAACCGTTACAACAAGCACGCCCAATATTTTAAATTATTCAACCAATAAAACCTCGAAAAGCTTTGTAGTTACCACTGCGGCAGGCTTTACACAAATGGCAAAGCTTGTAAACGGCGGTACCACACTTTCGGGCGTTAGCATCTATATGCTTAACGACATTGATATGACCGACGTTGAAAACCACACGCCTATCGGCGTTTTCATATCCGATACTGACCGTAGCACCTCCTTCCAGGGCAAGCTGTACGGCAACGGCTACAAGGTTTTGTACCTTCGCGTTAATCAATCCAAGCTTAACGGCGCAGGGCTTTTTGGTTCGGCGTATAACGCTACGTTTTCGGACATTGGCATTTTTGGCGGCTCCGTTAAATCCGCAAACCGTGCGGGCGGTATAGCAGGCTATGCAGACAAGTGTACCTTTATAAACTGCTACAACACGGCAACCATTACCACGCTTACAGGGAAGGACGGGGCAGGCGGCTTAGCAGGCGTTTCCCGCAAGGCCACCACGTTTACAAACTGCTTTAACCTTGGCACCGTAACCGCCACGGTAGACCATGCAGGCGGTTTATCAGGCTGGGGGCAAAACAATGCCGTTCTTGAAAACTGCTTTAACCTTGGCGTTGTTAATGCAACCGGCAAGCAGGCTTTGATAAGATACAATTCTTGTCTTACCACTCCGCCTGCCAACTCCTTCTACCTAACAACTACTTGCAATGTAAGCGGCTACGGCGAAGGTGCGGCAGCAAACCAGTTTAAAGACGGTAGCATTACATGGCTTCTTAACACAGCAGGCGGCACGGCAGAAAACAGCGGTACGTTTACCACCACGCCCATCGGCCCTGCTATTTGTTACGATAACGAAAGCCCCACCGTTAGGGCAACCGTAAAAGGCGTTGATGCTAACGGCAGATTCCTTGAGGCAGGGAACTTTTACACCAACGCGGGCAGAAACGTTGGCATAAGCGGCAGCACCTTAGGCGTATATATAACAAAAACCAATAAAGCTCCCGTAACAGACGGTGCAATAACCGTTGAGGTAGCCGCATCCGCGCTTAAAACGCTTGCTATCGGTACGGCGGCAGAGCTTAACAAATTTGTGGCAGCAGTAAACGGCGGCAACACCTACAAGGGCTACTACGTTTACCTTACGGCAGATATAGATATGACAGGGGCTACCAAAACCGTTATCGGCAAGGAAAGCGCTCCGTTCAGCGGCGTGTTTGACGGTTGCGGCAAGAAGATAATAGGCTTTAACGTAAGCTCCTCCGCCAAATACCAAGGTCTTTTTGGCTGTGTTAAGGGCGGCTTGGTGGCTAATCTGTTCCTCTCAGGCTCTACTATAACAGGCGGGCAATACTCCGGTACCATCGTTGGCAAAAACGATGGCGGCTATATCATCAACTGCGGTACGGATTCTGAGGCGGTTGGCTATTACTCCGAAGATACAAATGAAATATCCGTTATGTCCTTTAACATTCGCGTTCCTAAAGATGCCTCCCCCAACAGCTTGGCAGACAGAACGCCGCGCATTAAACAGCATTTAAACGATTATTCTCCCGATATCATTGGCTTCCAAGAGGTTACGTCTAAGTGGAAACCGGTTTTAGATTCTCATCTTTCGGGCTACAGCAAGGAGTTTGTGTGGAGGGATTCCAAAGCCAGCTCCGAGGCAGCACCGCTTTATTGGAAAACCTCTAAATTCACGGTGCTAGAGCAAGGCACGTTTTGGTTAAGCGAAACGCCTGACGTAATGTCTTTAGGCTGGGATGCAGCATATTATCGCACCTGTAGCTACGCCGCGCTGATTCATAAAACCAGCGGCGCGCTTGTGCTTGCGTTTAACACCCACATAGAGAACGCTCACGCTACCGCAAAGGATGGTGGCACCCGTTTGGTTGCCGAAAGGATGCGTGCTTTGCAGGAGAAATATACAGCACTTGGCTATGGCGAAAACATTGCAGTTTTCTGCACGGGTGACTATAACTCCAAGCCCAACAGCGTTGGGTACAAAAATATGACTGCAAGCTTTTCTGATATGAGATTGGTTGCAGAAAAATTAGGTAGCGATAAAAACCAGATAACCTGCCACGGCTATGGTTCTTCTGCAAGTATTATAGACTATATTTTCCTTGACCCCAGAGGTGCTATCCCCGTATATTACAAGGTTTGCGCGGAACAGATTAACGGCAGATATATATCCGACCACTACTCGGTATACGGCATTTTGGGGTTGGAAACGCAAAACATTGGCGGTATTGTTGGCTACAACAACGGCTTGGTTTGCGATTGCTACACGCTAACTTAATGCATGTGGTATTGTTAGCTACAATTGTTTTAGCAACTACGGCTTGTTGTAAAAGCCGAATTCGCTTTACAAAAAACAATCTATAAGAACGGCATCGCCACAGCGATGCCGTTTTGTAATGCTATGCGTTTATTATTTCTTCTGCGT
This sequence comes from Eubacteriales bacterium, assembly GCA_045592105.1. GTDB lineage: Bacteria > Bacillota > Clostridia > Oscillospirales > CAG-382 > SIG636. The sequence goes on from JAZNUB010000042.1 coordinate 24,498, forward strand.
ATCGTACTGCTTCCATTGCGTCCTTGGCGTATTTATCTGCGCCTATCTTATCAGCATATTCTTGGGTTAGAACTGCACCACCAACAACAGTTTTGCACCACGGTGCTTTAAATTTGAGGCTTTTTATAGTTTCCTCCATTGCTGGCACTGTTGTTGTCATCAACGCGCTTAGCCCTACTAACGGTGCTTTTAGCTTTACTACGGTATCAACGATTTGTTCTACAGGCACGTCCTTGCCTAAATCAACAACGTTAAAGCCGTAGTTTTCAAGCAACAGTTTAACAATATTTTTACCGATATCGTGTATATCCCCGTGAACTGTTGCGATAACGAAAACGCCTTTTTCAGCAACCTTATCGTTGTTTGCCATAAAGGCTTTAATAACCTCAAACGCGCACTTTGCGGCTTCGGCACTCATTAAAAGCTGGGGGAGATATACCGTTTTCTTTTCGAAACCAACGCCTACTGTATTAAGGGCAGGGATAACCTCGGTGTTGACAATTTCCAAAGGTGCTACAGTTTGCAGTAAACTGCGCGTTATCTCTGCGGATTTTTCTTTAAACCCTTTTATTATTGCGTGCTGTAGCTCTGTGCTGTATTGCTGTTCGCTTTTGCTATCCTTTGTTGCTGTGGAAACAGTTTGCGGTATAAAGCTTTCGGCAACGTTTATATACGCTTCACAATTTTTGTCCAAGCCCTTTAAAGCGTTGAACGCGTAATAGGTTTTCATCATATCTGCGGAGTATGGGTTCATAATAGCTGCAGACAGCCCGTTTTCTAACGCCAGCCCAAAGAAAACGCTGTTGATGATATCTCGATTAGGCAAGCCGAAAGACACGTTTGAAACGCCAAGAACGGTGTGACAGCCAAGCTCGTTTTTAATAATCCTTAACGCATTTAGCGTTGATAACGCGGCTTTGTTATCAGCACTGATCGTTAATGCCAAAGTGTCAAAGACTATATCCTTTTTGTTTATTCCGTATTCTGCGGCTTTATTCAAAATACGTTCAGCTATCTGAACTCTACCTTCGGCGGTATCGGGTATGCCGTTTTCGTCCAACGTAAGCGCAACTACAACGCCACCGTATTTTTTAACGATAGGGAACACAGCATCCATACTTTTGGCTTTTCCGTTTACTGAATTTATCATTGCCTTACCGTTGTAACGGCGAAGAGCTGCCTCCATTGCAGTAATGTCCGAAGTATCAATTTGTAAAGGCATGTTTGTTACGGCTTGCAGCTCGCACACGGCGTTTTTTAATGCTTCTGCTTCGTTTATATCGGGCAGACCAACATTTACGTCAAGGATATGAACGCCTTTTTCTTGCTGGTTGATACCTTCTGTTAGTATGTATCCGATATCGTTTTCAATAAGGGCTTGCTTAAAGCGTTTTTTGCCTGTTGGGTTTATCCTTTCACCTATCAGCACGGGTGTATCTTTAAACTCAACGATATGGGTGTATGATGATACAACGGTTTTATGTTTTATTTGTATATCTATCGGTTTGCAATTGGCGGTTTTATCGGTTAGGGCTTTGATATATTCGGGCGTTGTTCCGCAACAGCCACCTGCAACACGAACGCCTTTCTTAATCAGCGCCGCCAGCTCTTCTGCAAATTCGTTAGCGGTAATATCGAAAACGGTTTTTCCGTTTATGGATTTTGGCAAGCCTGCGTTGGGCTTAAGGATAACGGGAACAGAAGCATGCTCCAACAATTCAACAGCAACTGCTTTCAACTGCTTAGGCCCTAAAGAGCAGTTTGCACCAATTGCATCTGCCCCCATCCCCTCAAGCATAGCAACCATTGCGGCGGGGGATGCTCCCGTCATAAGCTTTCCGTCTTCGCCGTATGCGTTGGAAACGATAACGGGTAGCGAGCAATTTTCCTTAGCGGCAAGCAGGGCGGCTTTTGTTTCGTAGCTGTCATTCATTGTTTCTATAATTATAAGGTCTACGCCCTGGGCCGCACCTATCTCGATGGTTTTTGCAAAAACGCTTACAGCGTTTTCAAAATCAAGGTCGCCAAGCGGTTTTAAAAGCTTACCTGTGGGCCCGATATCAAGTGCTATAAACTTTTCGTTTTTCGAAACGGACAAATCTCTTGCACGCTTAGCGTTTTGCACAGCCGCGGATATAATATCCTCAAGCTCCGATTCCGAAAACTTTAATACGTTAGCACCGAAGGTGTTAGTGCAAACAACGTTACTGCCTGCATCATAATACGCTTTGTGTATATCCGTGATAATATTCGGATTGGATACATTCCACCTTTCGGGATGCTCTCCCGGTTTAAGCCCTTGGGCTTGGAGGAGTGTACCCATTCCGCCGTCAAGATAAACTATGTTGTTTTGAAGATATTCCGAAAAATTCATACTACACCTCATGCTTTTATTCCGATAAACGCCGTTACCGATTTTGAAGGGGACATAAGAAGGCTTTCGTTAAGTGTTAGCCCTATATGCTTTGGGCAATTAAGAACGGAAAAAATCTGTTTTTGTATATCCAAAGGTAAATCACCATATCCGGGGCTGAAGCGCTTGCTAAGGGATGCCTTGCTTTCTTGTGCAAATGCGTTGCAGAACGCATCGCAAAGTGCCTCTATACGTTCTGCACCGATAGCTTGAAACATCAGTGCTTTGGCAGGGGAGAGGTAGCCGTATTTAGTTATAAGCCTATCTATTTCCACCCCAATAGTTGCGGCAAAAACTAACGCGCTGTTGCATCCGTTCATATTTAAAGCTAAGCTTTGCGATTTCACCTTAAACACGCCAAAATCACAAACGCCATCATTGATGTTTAGCGGAATAACGCAATAGCAAACCTTGTATGTAAGTGTATCCGCAAGCTCTGAGAAGCAACCGTTTAATAGCTTTAAAACATCATCGCTTTCGCCTTTACAGCCTGCATATCTTAATATTTCTGTCTTGTTAATTGGCGGGGGCGGAAAGGCTTTTGTATAAACAGTAAAATCCATATTCATCTCACGCATTTGTACTTTGCCTTATATTATACACCTATTTATACCGTTAAATCAAGCATTTTAACGATATTTATAAATAGTAAGACACAGCGTTTATAGCTGTGCCAGACTGCTGACAAAGGCACAGAACACGAAAAAACAAAAAATATTCCCATAAAGAAGAAAATTCAAGGAGTTTCCTCCTCGAATTTTCTTTAATTGGTGCCTTTTAAGGCGTGGAAATAAACCCCCAGTTCAACTGGGGGAAGAAAGAATACTTTAGTATATGCATAATAAAACCTCCGTGATATAATGTGTAAAGGTTTGGCGACCGCATTACACAAAGATAAAAGGAGGTT